>PLFY01000084.1:0-2840 GCA_003138365.1 Acidobacteriaceae bacterium | reverse complement strand
TTCATCCGGTCAGAGACCTGGGTGGAGCCCACCGCCTGCGGCTCGTCCCACCGCGGGAGCAACGCTGCGCACATCGGTTATCGCGGGGGTGCGGCAGCGTTGCCGGCGCTGAGCAGGTTGGCCAGCAGGCGGTATGCGCCGGGAACCAACTCGGGAAGCTGTCGATACAGCGCGTACGCCACGTAGATATATGTACCTTTTCCGGTGTGGGCAACCAGCAGGCCGCCACGCTGCGGGTCCTGGCCGGGGTCGGCGGTCTCGGTCAGTGGGGTGTAGGCGGGGTCCCATTTGTCCAGGAAGGAGTGGCCGCGCTCTTCGAGCCATCCGTCAAAGTCGGCGGTGGTGATGGCGTTAGGCGAGGTGAGCAGGGAATTGGCAGGATCGAGTATCTTGACGGGCGCCTGTTCGTCGACGACGCGTTCGGCGGTGCGCCCCATCGCTAGCGGGAACGGGGCAGGGAAGTTGCCGGTCTGATACTGGACGATCAGCATGCCGCCACTGCGGACAAATTCATTGAGGCGCGGCTGGGCCGCGGTGAGTTCGGGGCGCGTGGAGTACGCGCGGATGCCGATCACGACAACGTTCCACGTGGAAAAGTCGGTCGAAACTACTTCCGCCGGGGTAAGCAAGTGAGGAGTGACGCCCAATGCTTCAATGGCCTCCGGGACCAAGTCGCCTGAGCCCATGATGTAGCCGATGCGCAAGCCGGGAGCGATTTTCACGTCGACCTTCCGGGTCTTGAGCTGGGCAAGCTGGTAAAGGTTATACGGGCGCAGGCCGGGGTAGCCTACGCTCTGCCAGCCGGACTCGTAAGTGCGGCCGCCAGAGTGGGCTACGGCCTGGATGGTGGTTGCGCCCTCTTGCGCGGCGGCGGGGGTTACGGAGAACTGAATGGGCTCCGTGTCGCCGGCGGCATCCAGATGGAAACGCGCTTCCGCGGGGTCGGAGTGCCATCCGGCGGGCAGGTTTAGATTGATTGCGCCGTCAGCCGGGCCTTCGGCATGAACGGTCACGCGAACCGGCAGAGGGCTGCCGTCCAGAGGCAGAATGCGGGCCTCGGGGTCGATGTGCAGGCCGATCGCCGGGGTGACGACCAATGGTTCGTAGATGCCCCCGGGGCCGAGAACGCGCTCCATGGTTTGGACAACCTGGCCGAGGCGTATGGGAACGCCGTCAAACGCGAACTCGGCCCACGCCGCGAGCGGCCAGGGGACGAACGAACGCTCCCGATACTCCGGATGGGTCAGGTCGTAATACGGCTGCTCGGTTGTAGGCCGTGTGAAGTAGGGCTGGGTGGGCTCGGCGTTCGGCGACGCCTGGACCTTGAAGATCTGGTCTGTCGCAAGAGCCGGATGATCGGTCGGGTCGATGGCGCTGGAGGTATTTTCGCTCTTCCAAGGGTCCCCGCTCGCGCTCTGAAGCCAAACCCGGCTGAGCGTGGTCTCAGCCGTGGCATGTGCGGTGTGGACCCGCACCAGGAAATCCTCGCCCGGAGCCACGCTGCGCGGCATCTCGTCGGCAGAGCCCCCCCGGAATGGACCGCCGGCAGGGACGCTAGCTTCCTTGGTGGTGAAGGTCATGAGATCCAGACCCAGCAAGTCCTTGAGCGCGGACTGGAACTGCTCGATCTTGCTGTCGAGTTCGAAGAGAAGGCCGGCTTTGGCTTCCGGCTCCAGGTTGCTCGCGCCAACCTTCTTGTACAGGTCGAGAGTCTGGCGGTAGATGGGCGTCAGCTTGTGCGCGACAGCGATGCTGGATTGGCCCTGGCGTTCAGCTTGGAAATGTTGCAAGTCGGAATCGATCTGTTGCAGGCCCTTGGAGAGCCACGCGGGCGGGTTGCTCTTCACCAGATGGGTCAGGCCGTCGAGGGTGGTGTCCACGGCGACTCTGCTGTTGTGGAAGAGGTCTGTGTTCAGGGCGGATGGGTTGGCGCCCGCTGCCGACTTTGCTGCGGGCGCCACGGCCCAGAGGTGATAGTTGGTGTCGGCCGGTCCGCTGAGGGTAGGGTTCGCGCCGCCGTTCTGCGACTTCTGTTCGCCCCACCCTTCGCGCGCAATTTGCAAATAGCTCCGCCCCAACGCCGGGTCCAGCGTTCCCACGGGAATCGTCACATCCGTCGAGGGGATGTCGGTGGACCATTCGCCGGTCACGTAGTTCTTGAATTTTGCGGGCGCCCACTTGCCCGTAGCGTAGTCGAACATCTTGCCTTCGGTGACCCGCGCAAAGGGAACCATCGAGTAGACGGCCAGCGGCTGCCAGGGTTGCAAGCCGGGCCTTCCGTCCTTATCGGGTTGCAACTGCTCGGGGAAGACCGTGGGGTCAGCGGCAGCCTTGAAAACCTCCTGAGCAACCTCGCCGGAGACCTGGTGGTGCCCGTGGCCGTCCGTAATGCCGCCGACAAAGGTCGAGACGATGATCTGGGGGCGTTCGCGGCGCACGGCCAGAACGGCATCGTAAAGGACGCGGTCGTGGCCCCATTTGGCAAAGGCTTCCTCTTGAGTTTTGGAGAACCCGAAGTCCACCTCCGTGCCCCATAGCTGCTTTGCTCCGTAAAACTCGTCGGCCTTCAACAACTCATTGGTCCGGATGAGCCCCAGCGCGTCGTAGCTGTCGGCCGACATGGCGTTCTGGCCGCCCTCGCCGCGGGTCAGCGTCAGCAGCGTGCAACGCACGCCCAAGCCGCGCGACAGATACGTGAGCAGGGCGCCGTCTTCGTCGTCGGGGTGGGCCACGATCATCATCACGCTGGCCGTGGTAGAGAGCCGCTTGAGGGATTGCTCGAGCGCCGCCTCGCCACGGTCTTCAGCCAGCGGCAGGGCGTTGGCGCTGGGCTCCGGCAG
>PLFY01000057.1:94209-116034 GCA_003138365.1 Acidobacteriaceae bacterium | reverse complement strand
ACACTTGAGTTGAAAATGCTCTATGCAGGCATTCCAGTTGACGGTGTAGCGCAGGAGTGAGGGATCCGTTGTTATGAGTGGTCAGTGGACGCGTACGCCCCATTGCACCCATTGAGGTTCTCTATACCAGCAAATAGCTGATGCCGCGTTCGTCCAATAATTGACGATGTTCCAGGGCAAGGCCACGGTCGGAAATGATTTGATCGAGTTCGGCGAGATCAGCAACGTGGATCATCGCATTTCGGCCGAATTTCGTGTGGTCCGCAACGATGATTACGCGATGCGCACACCGCATCATGGCGCGAATTGACTCAACCACAAGAGCGCTCGTGTCGCTAATACCATCTGCAGTAATGCCGCGGATTCCAAGGATGGCAACGTCAGCCGAAATGCTGTGAAGCATTCGTTCGCAGATGGGGCCAAACTGAATGCCGAGGCGGGGATAAAGGTATCCGCCTGTCAACGTGACTTCCGTCTGCCTGCACTCCCAAAACACCTGGGCTACCGGGATCGAGTTGGTGATGATCTGAATAGGGCGGCAAAGAAGACATCTGGCGACTTCGGCCACAGTCGATCCTCCCCCCAGGATGATCGTTTGCCCATCCTGAATCAGATCCGCCGCAGCCCGCCCGATGAGGTTCTTTTCTTCCTGGCAACTCACGGACAGCCTTTTGAAGTCGAGCGCTTCCTCGCGGGAGGAAGTAGACATGGCTCCCCCGTGAACGCGCCTGATGTTGCGGCTGCGTTCCAGTTCAATCAAGTCGCGGCGGACCGTTGCCCTGGAAACACCGAGTCCGGTGCACAACTCCTCCAGACTGACGAAGTCTTGCCGTGACAAGCCTTCCTGGATGTATCGGAGACGCTCGACTTGGTTCATTTTGAGAAGAGTCCCATTGGGCAATCACCTGGATATTCTGTGCGCCGATGCAAGGGCGCATAGCATTCACTTGCCGCTCATCGCTCCCATGACGGCATCCGTGACCGACTTGACGAGCGCCTCGAGATCCGCTTCCTGGAGTTTGCCCGTGTTGCCGTCGCATGGAGTCGGAGTGAGTGCGATCGAACCGGGCACTTCAAGATCGGACAGTTGGCATTCTTTCATTCTTGAAGTATCGAATCGGATGTCGGGCAGCCCCAGCTTCTTCTTGATGGCCAGCAGGTCGGAGCCTTGCTGTTCCGACATGTGAGAGATGGGAACGCCGAGTTGCGCGGCCAGCATCAAGGTCCAGCAGTAGGTCTCAAGCACTTCGGCGTACCACTCGGCGTGGGTCACTGTATCGGCCCAGCAGACGATTCCGTGATTTGCGAGAAGCACCGTGTTGTGTTGCTTCACGAAGGGCAGCACGGTCTGGGCAAACTCAACTGAGCCCGGCGTCTTGTAGGGCGAGATAGCGACCTTGCCGACAAAGACTTCGAATTCGGGAACGATCAGGTTCGGGGGAACCTTTCCTGTGATCGCGTAAGCGGTTGCATGTGGGGGATGACAGTGGACGACGGACTTGGCCTCCGGCACTGCTTTGTAGATTTCAAGGTGCAGAAAAATCTCGCTGGTCCGCGCCTGGGTTCCCGCAATCTGCTTCCCGTCGAGATCCACGAGGGACAAGACCTCGGGAGTCAAATCGAACTTGCTCACCAACGTCGGCGTGCAGATGACCTCATTGGGACCGATGCGGTAGGAGATATTCCCCCCATTGCCATCGACAAATTGGCGCATCCAAAGCTTGCGTCCCACGGCACAGATTTCTTTCTTGATCTCTTCGGCTTCCGGCGTGAAAAATAACTTTGGATTCGGAGCGGGACGGCTCTGTGCCGCGCCGCTATTGCCGGAATGCGGGCCGGAGGCTGGCATGGAGGCAGGAACTGAGGGAGACTCCCCGTATGCGGCTGCGGCCTTTGCTCTGCCGTTCGCCACCAGAGCGATATTGTGTTGGGCCAGGAAGTCGCGCGCCGAAGGGGTCACGACGCAGTTCTCACAGATCAGCACACGGCTTGCGCCCGCCGCAAGGGCACTCTGCGCATCGCGCATCGCCACCAGCTTCTGACCGGAAATGTCAATGCTCTTTACTTCGTTCTTCACTTACCCACCTCAGATCTTCAAGAAAACTGCCTACGGCTGGATGTTGATTGAATCCACGATCAGGGAACAATACGCGTCCACCGGCACTGCATTGGGCCAGAATGGATTGGCTGCCTCCCGGCCTTCGGTAAACGCCACCATCTGCCCCTTTGCGGCTCCCAACTCATCGATGGCGACCAGAGACTTGCCTCCGCCCAACCCATTGCCGGCGCGCAAATTCTCCATCGTCACAGGCTCCAGAACAACGAGCGTCTTGCCGTGAAACGCCGCTACGGCCGGATTGAGAACGACGTGGCCCCGAACAACGCCCAGTCTCATGCGTTACCTCTGCCTCGCACTCAAGCGAGTCTGCACCTGGTCCACAATTCCCACTACAACCATGCGAGCGGGCGTGGTGTTGCCAAGCCTGTTCCGGGCAATATCGCCATCGGTGGAAACCAGCACTGTGGCGCCGCTTCCCGCTCCCAGCCAATCCACTACCACGATCGGCTCCAATGCCGCGCTGCCGTCGGCTTCAAGCCTTTGCGCGATCAAAAAACGGCAGCCGTCCAACGTCGGATGCTTCACTGCCGCAACTACGGTGCCGCCAATACGCGCCAGAAACATGGTTATACGATCCGCAATGCATTGCCGATGACCATCTGCCGCTCCCGCGTAAATGTAAGCGGTGTGGTGATGCCTTCGCCGGTCGGTGTGGCAATGCTGTGACTGAAATATCCAGGGCCGCCAACGCCCAGGGAGGCCGGCGATGCGGCGTTGTGGATGAAGAGAGTGGTATTCATGGCGCGCGCCATGCGGGTTGCGGTCTCTACGTTTTGCGTGTGAATGATGGCCGTGTGCCGGTAGCCGTGTTCAGCCTTTACCGACGCCGCGATGCCTGCGTCCACATCTCGCACGCGCACCACCGGGACAAAGGGCATCATCTGTTCTTCCACCACGAAGGGATGATCCTCGTCCGTTTCTCCAATCAGAAGCTGTGTGTTTGCCGGCACACGCACTCCAGCCGCCGCTGCCAGGACCGCGACATCCTTGCCGACAAATTCCTTCTTCACATGCGCCCTTGCGCAACCTCCGCCCCCGCCTTCAAAGGTGAAGGCCGCGCTGGTAAGTTTCTCGATCGCGGCGGAATCCAACTGGTATGCGCCTGCGCGGCGCATGGCATCGATGAACTTATCCGCGACCGAGGCTACAACGAAGATCTCTTTTTCGCCGATGCAGAGCAGGTTGTTGTCAAAGGATGCGCCCGCGACAATGCATTCCGCGGCTCGATCGAGATCCGCGGTCTCATCCACGACCACTGGAGGATTGCCCGGTCCGGCTGCAATCACGCGCTTGCCGGACTTGCTCGCCGCCTTCACAACCACAGGGCCGCCGGTAACGCATAGAAGTGCAATCTTGGGGTGATTGAATATCTGCTCGGCGGCTTCAATGCTGGGCTCGAGGATGGTCGTCAGCACGTTGGCAACGCCAAGCTCATGCTCAATCTCGCGGTTGAACAGTTGCAGCGCGTATTGCGCCACCTTGGCGCCTGACGGGTGCGGCCCGAATACCGCAGTGTTGCCCGCAGCAAGTATATTGATGGCGTTGGCCGCCATTGTGGGCACCGAGTGGGTCACCGGCAGCATCATGCCGATAACGCCCCAGGGCGCACGCTCGATAATGCACAGACCTGTGCTATCGCTGCGGGCGGCGCTGCCGGAACTGCGCATAGCTTCAACGCCTTGCACCAGACGCATGTTGGTCAGCTTCAGGATCTTGTGGTCGAGGCGGCCGACTTTGGTCTCCTCGAGCTCCATGCGGCCCAGTTCCTCACGGCGATCCATGCAGATTCTGCGGACGATATCAACCATGCGCCCGCGCTCTTCCAGGCTCATGGCCGCGACCCGCTTCTGTGCCTCGAATGCCGCGTTGACGGCCTCGTCCACGGTGGAGAAAACTCCATCGCGCGGAGCCGCGGCTTTGATGCCGGAGGCGGCGGACGAAACCGGCTGTTGCATCTGGACGCGAAGCCTGGCCACAACCTCCCGGGCGATCTCCGCAATCACCTGTGCCGGAATTGGTTCCTGAATTTGCATCTATGGCTTCTCCAGTAATTTGCCTTCGACCTCGACGGCGTCGACGATGCCAACGATCACAGCGTCTACCGGCGCATCTTTGGTTGTCGGCGTCAACCGAGCTGAACTGCCCTGCGTGAACAACACGCACTCGCCCACTCCAGCTCCAACGCTGTCCACTGCGACCACGGAACTGCCCGAGATTTGCAGCTTGCCGTCCCTGCTGATGTACGGCTGGATCAGGAGCAGCTTCATCCCCAGGAACTTCTCGTTCTTCTGAGTGGCCACAACATTGCCGATGACTTTCGCTATGAACATGCCGGCTCACCTCGTGCGCAACGGCAGAGGAACCCCTGCCGCTTGCGGTTATTTCGGCAATATGGTTGCGAGATTGCCGTGCGGCCGCGCGATCACATGCACGCTCTGCACCTCACCCACGGCGCGGGCAGCGCTTGCCCCCGCATCCACCGCGGCGCGAACCGAACCCACGTCCCCCTGAACAAACACCGAGCACAGCCCGCTGCCGATCTTGTTCCAGCCTACGAATTGCACGCTGGCCGCCTTCAGCATTGCGTCTGTAGCCTGGACCAGTGCGACCAGGCCCTTCGTCTCGATCATTCCAATCGCTTCATTGGCCATTTGCGTTCTCCCCATTCCGTATTACTTCAACAGGCTATCGACAAGCGCATCGTGAGGACGCGCAATCACGTGCGAAGACACAAGCTCTCCCACGACCTTGGCCGCCGCCGCACCTGCGTCTACCGCCGCGCGCACACTGCCCACATCGCCGCGAACGATTGCGGTCACGTATCCGCCGCCGATCTGCACGGTTTTTACCAGTTCTACGCTGGCGGCTTTCACCATCGCGTCACATGCCTCGACGAGTCCGACGAGGCCCTTCGTTTCGATCAATCCGATTGCTTCGCTCATCTGGTCTCCTCTGCCTGCTAGGCTCCGGCAGCCTTCCTGGTCGCAGCCTTCTTGTCCTGCTGGACAAAAGACGGCAGTTCGTCGTGGGGGCGGGAGATGACCTGAACGCTGACCACCTCGCCGATTCGGGATGCCGCTTCAGCGCCCGCGTCAGTGGCTGCTTTGACCGCGGCCACGTCCCCTTCCACGAAGGCGGTCACCAGTCCAGAACCCACGGACTGCCAGCCGGCGAACGACACGTTTGCGGATTTGAGCATGGCATCGGTCGCTTCAAACAGCGCCACCAGGCCCTTCGTCTCAATCATTCCAAGCGCTTGCTTCATCGCTTCCTCTCTTCTTCGCTGTGTTACTTGAAAAGTTCAATTTCTTTGGTCAAATGCATGCCGCACGCATTCGCCTCATCGGTATCCATGTGGACGTTGAGCTTGGACGTGGGGTCGATGCGAACGTGAACATGATTAAATGTCAGACCCGCCTCTCCGCCGATACGAAGCTTCATGCGGTCGCCCTTCGCGACTCCGAAGTACGCTGCCTCCGCCGGATTCATATGCACGTGGATCGCGGCGCGGATGAGGCCTTCCTTGAGTTCGACCACGCCCTTGGGTCCGATGAGGATGGCGCCGGGCGTGCCTGCAATGTTGCCGGAGAGGCGGACGGGAATATCCGCGAAGCCCAGCATGATGGCGTCTGTGAATGCCAGCTCGACCTGCGACTGCTTGCGCATCGGCCCGAGGATGCGGAGGTTTGAAATCAATCGGCTGCGCGGGCCGACGATCGTCACCGTTTCCTTGGCTGCGAAGTTGCCTTCCTGGAAGAGCGGGCGATCGAAAGTGAGCTCCGTGCCCGGTCCGAAGAGAACGTCCATATCTTCACGGCAGACGTGCATGTGCCGCGAAGACGTTTGGACGGTGAGCACAGGCGCCGCCCCGTTCGTCCCTTTCCCAAGGTATTCGAGAGCGACCTGGCGGACAATCTGCTCCACCATCGATCTGTCGATGGCGCCAACCGAGTTCGATGCTGCAAATCTTGCACTTCCCATAAGAAATCCTGACTGTTTCTGTCTTACCTTGCTTGCCCCGCCAATGTTAGTTCCGCGGCTTTCGCCCGGCCTGCAACTGCCGCTGTTTCGCGAGCCACGATCATCTCTTCGTTTGCCGGAACCACCAGTACCTTCACCGGAGAGTCATCGGTTGAGATCGCGCCTTCGCCTTGGATGGCCCGGTTCCTGTCCTCGTCGAGTTGAACTCCGAAGGCAGCCAGGTCTTTCAAGACGGCACTGCGTATCTCAGCGCTATTTTCGCCGATGCCGCCGGAGAACGTGATGGCGTCGATCCCGCCAAGCGAGAGCATGAATGCGCCAACATAGTGCCGGATCGCTCGCGTAAAAACGTCGAGCGCGAGCTGTGAACGCTGGTCGCCAGCGGCGGCAGCCTTGCTCAGGTCGCGAAGATCGCCGCTGCCTCCACTGATCCCAGCCAAGCCCGAGCGGCTCCCAAGCAGGGCCGCCATCTGGTCCGGATCAAGGCCGAGTTTCTTCATCATGTGCAGCACGGCGAAGACATCGATATCGCCAACCCGGTTATTCTGTGGCAGTCCAGACTGGGGCGACGCGCCGAAGCTTGTATCAACTGCAATGCCATTGCGAAACGCAGCTACGCTCGAACTGCCGCCCAGGTGGCAGGAGATGTGGCGCAGATCGGTGCGTCCCAGCAGCGCCTGGGTTCGTTCGCTGGCGGAGCGATGGCTGGCGCCGTGGAATCCATAACGGCGCATTGCGAAGTCCGTGCGCCACTCGTATGGAACGGCATAGGTGGTGGCCGCTTCATCCATCTGCCTGTAGGGACCGGTCTCAATCACCGCGACCAGCGGAACTCCGGGAAGTTCTTTGCGAAAAGCCTGAATGGCCGCAATGTAGGGAGGATTGTGTGCCGGCGCAATGAACGAGAACTCCTCCATTGCCGCCAGAAACTCGTCGTCGATGAGTTGCGATTCAGTGTAGGGGCCGGCATGAACCACCTTGAAACCGACCGCGCCCACCTCAGCCAGACTCCCCAGAGCCTTTCCTTCGCCCGCAATCGCCGCAATGCACTTTCGAATTGCCGATGCGTAGTCGGGACACTCGCCGCCCGGCTGGCCGATCCGTTCGACGTGCCCTTCGGCCAAAATGGACTCGCCGGGCATATCCAGGACGCGATACTTGAAGGAAGTGCTGCCGATATTTGGAATCAGGCATTTCATGTTTTGAACGTTTCTGAACACTTTTGAACTATTATAAAACATATAGTACAGTTTAGGTCAGAGCCAATCGCCGTTTTAGACAGAATTTTGAGGTTGAGGCTAAATGACGGGAAATGCGGTGAAGTCGCGAGTCGATCTGGCCGGGGGCGCGTCGCAACACGCGTCTGTCGATCATATTGAAGAACTCGGCATCGTTGGCGCCGGCGGGGGCGGGTTTCCCGCGGCGGCGAAGTTCAGAACCAGAGTTTCGCTGGTGATCGCCAACGCCGCGGAATGTGAGCCTCTGCTGCACAAGGACAAGGAACTGCTCCAGCACCTCTCTGGCCCCTTCCTGCGCGGCTTGAAGACGGCCATGGAGCTTGTCGGGGCGCGCGAAGGCGTCATCGGGATCAAGGAAAAGTATCACGACATCATCGAGGAACTGGAGCGGCAGGCGCCTCAGGGAGTCCGCGTAATGCCTTTGCCGGATGTTTACCCGGCAGGCGATGAATTCATTCTCGTCCACCTGGTGACGGGCCGCGTGATTCCGCCAGGGGGACTTCCCAAGGATGTGGACACGGTCGTCTCCAACGTCGAAACGCTGATCAACATCGGCCTTGACCGGCCGGTGACGCACAAATACCTCACCGTGGCCGGCGCTGTGGAGAATCCGGTCACGTTGCGGGTTCCGGTGGGCATCGCAATCGGCGAAGTGATTGAAGCCGCCGGCGGGGCGACGGTCGACGATTTCGGCGTCCTCATCGGCGGCGTGATGATGGCGAAGCCGGCGGACAGCCTCGACGTTCCGGTGACGAAGACCACCGGCGGCATCGTCGTGCTGCCCGTGTCGCACAGCCTCATCCAGCGGCACAATGCCCCCATGATTCATGTGAACCGCATCGGGCGCTCGGCCTGCGATCAGTGCCGATTCTGCACCGAATTCTGTCCGCGGTTTCTGCTTGGGCATCCCATCCAGCCGCATCGCGCCATGCAGTCGCTCGGCTTTGCCACTGGCGCCGACGCCATGGTTGCCACGCTCTATTGTTGCGAATGCAACCTCTGCACGATGTACGCGTGCCCAGAGGATCTCGATCCAAAGAACGTCTGCGTGCAGGCCAAGCCGCTGGCGCGGGAACGCGGGTTGGTGTTCAAGGGCGATCCTGCATCGATCACGCCCCACCCCATGGCAGAATTTCGCCGCGTACCCATGCGCAGGCTGATTGCCAAGCTGGGTTTGGGCGAGTTCAACAATACCGGCCCGCTTCACGAGCACGCTTTTTCGCCGGGCAAGGTCAAGGTGCTGTTGAAGCAGCACGCCGGACTGCCGGCGGTTGCGGTGGTCAAGTGTGGCGATCGGGTGCGTGTGGGCGATCTGCTCGCCGTGCCGCAGGCGGGCAAGCTCGGCGCCAGAATACACGCCAGCATCGACGGTGTGGCAACGGTCACGAGCGATGCAGTGATCATCGAAGCTTAGGACCAGAAAGCAAAAGGAGTTCAAGTCGTGTCTGAAATCAGCTCTATCGGAATTATCGAGCTATCCAGCGTGGCCACCGGTTACGCGGTCGAGGATGTGATGCTGAAGGCCGGTAACATTCAGCTGCTCATGGCGCGCAGCATCTGCTCGGGGAAGTTCCTCATCGTGGTCTCCGGCGACGTAACCTCGGTTGCGGCCGCGGTGCAGGCCGGCGGGGTTGCCGCTGGCGCGTCGCTCATTGAAAGGCGGCAGATCGCGCGCGTGCATCCCTCCGTGCTGGCGGCAATCTCCAACGCCGTCGACATCGATCCCAGGCAGTTGCGCTCGATCGGCGTGATCGAAACCTTCTCCGCGGCGAGCATCATCGCGGTAGCTGACGCGGCTGTCAAATCCGCCGACGTGACTCTCCTCCGAGTCCACCTGGCCATGGCTCTTGGAGGCAAGGGGTTCGTGTTGATGGCGGGAGATGTGTCCAGCGTTCAGGCGGCTGTGGCAGCGGGGTCCAAAGTGGCCGCTGAGGATGGAATGCTGGTGGGTCGAAGCGTAATTGCGGCGCCATCGGAAGAACTATTCCGGGATTATATTTAGCGCGAATCTCAACGGACGGGCTGAAGCCCATCCCCTTCAACGATCATAGTTTCTAGACAGGTTCCTTAATGCTGAATCGTGGTCTCTGACCTTGAAGGCTTCTGCGTGACCAGAGCGGGCGTGGGCAACTGCGACCGATCCCAACCGCCGCCCAGTGCTTCAATCAGTTGCACCGACGCTGTCATTTGCTGAACCTGAAGACCGTTCAGCGTTTGCTGATTATTGAGCAATGTGGTTTGCGCCGTGACCACGTCTATGTATGGATCGATTCCGTTGTTATAGCGACCCGTCTCCAGCTTCAGAAATGTCTGCGAGGAGTTGACGGCTTCCTGCTGATGCAGAATCTGTTGCGACAGGATGCGAACCGCCGCGAGTGAATCTTCCACCTGCTGGAATGCCGTAAGCACGGACTGGCGATACGCCGCGAGATTTGCGTTGTAAACGGCGACGTACTGATTCACTTCCGCTCGGCGCAAACCGCCATCATAAACAGTCTCAGAAATGGATGGGCCGACAGACCAGAAGCGGCTCGGCCAGTCCAGAAGGTTCTTGAGGGCTGAACTTTGCATGCCACCGCTGGCTGAGAGTGTCAAAGCAGGATAATAGGCTGCATAAGCAACCCCAATCTGCGCATTCGCCGCGGCCATGCTCCGCTCCGCGGCTGCGATGTCGGGGCGTCGTTCGAGCAGTTGCGAGGGCAAGCCGATAGGTATGGGCGGAGGGGCAGTCGTCCTGGGTTCGACCGGGATAGAGAAGGTCGAGGCTTGCTTGCCGACGAGCATCGCAATCGCATGCTCATATTGCGCTCTTGCAATCCCGAGATTGAGTGCGGACGATTGCGCGCTTTCAAGAGTTGTCTGCGCTTCGACAACTGAGATCTGGTCGCCAACGCCAGTGTCATAGTTAGCCCGCATCACTTCGAGTGCTTTCCTGTCGGCCTCCACCGTTTCATTGAGAATTTTTTGCAGTGCGTCCTGGCCGCGAATCTCGAAGTAGTATGCGGCAAGGCTGGCTTGTTCGCTCAGCCGTTCATTCTCAAGGTCGGCCGCGGACAATTGGGCGTTGTATTGGCTGGCGCGCACTGCGTTGCGGACTTTGTCCCAGAGGTCGGGCTCCCACGACACACCGGCCGGAATGGAAAACACCTGCGTCTGCTTTGCGCCTGATGAGGAGGTGGTGGTCGCAGATCCAACATTGGAAGACGGCTGCGTTCGCGTGTAGGAGCCCCCAACACTTGCTGTTGGGAAATACTGCGACCGCACCTCGCGCACCAGGGCTCGCGCCTCCATAAAATTCTCGAAAGCTTGCTGGATGTTCTGGTTGTCGATATTGAGTTGATCTTCGAGTGAGTTCAACTCCGGTTCATTGTAGATCTCCCACCACTTGCCGCGCAGAGTCGCATCCTGCGGCTGCGCCACCGTCCATCCGTTGGACTCCTTGAACTGGGCAGGAGACTCCTTGAAAGCTGCCGGCGCTGTTACCGCGGGGGGAACATACTTTGGTCCAACGTTGCATCCGGCCAGCAACGAACAAAGCAGGGCGGCGCTGAGTACGCTCCATGCTTTGGGCATTTGCCGGAATTGCATGATCGTCCATTTCATAATGAACACTCCATAAGCATCGTTCAGTACGATGCCTCCGCGGTTCCATGTGCGAGATTGACTGGCTGCTTTGAAGAGAAGCGGAGCCGCATGCGGTCGAAGAACAGATAGACGACGGGCGTGGTGTAGAGAGTCAGCATCTGGCTGACGATCAGTCCGCCGACGATGGTGATGCCAAGGGGGCGCCTGAGTTCGGAGCCGGTGCCGGTACCGAAAGCCAGCGGCAGCGCACCGAACAGGGCGGCCATGGTTGTCATCAGGATGGGGCGGAAGCGAAGCTGGCAGGCTTCAAAGATAGCGGCGGTCGATGTCTTGCCATGCTCCCGCTCGGCAACCAATGCAAAGTCGATCATCATGATCGCGTTCTTTTTTACAATTCCGATCAAAAGGATGATGCCGATGATCGAGATCACGTTGAGGTCGATCTTGAACAGCATAAGCGCGAGCATGGCGCCGACGCTTGCCGAAGGCAAGGTGGAGATGATGGTGAGCGGATGCACCAGGCTCTCATAAAGAATGCCGAGAACGATGTAAACCGCGAGCAATGCCGTGCCTATGAGAAGAGGCTCGCTTGCGAGCGAGGTTTGGTACGCCGACGCCGTTCCGGCAAAAGAGCCGCGGACAGTCGGCGGCATGTTCAGACTCGTCTGCATCTGGCCAACTTCGCGGGTGGCATCGCTCAGCGACATATCCGTAGCCAGGTTGAACGACACGGTGACCGATGGGAAGGTACTGGTGTGAGCGATCAGCAGCGGCGTTGTGGTTGCCTGCGCGGAGGTGACCGCGGCAAGCGGAATGACGCCGTTCCCCGCGGTGTTGAGATAGATATTCTTGAGCCCTTCGGGACTCTGCCAGTAGGGTGGCGCTACCTCCAACACCACGTAATACTGATTCAATTGCGTGTAGATAAGAGATACTTGCGACTGCCCAAAGGCGCCGGAGAGGGCGCTGTCCAAAGACGACGGCGTAATGCCAAGCCTTGCCGCGGTGGGGCGATCGTAAGTGAGCAGCTCTTCCAGGCCGCTATTCTGCGCATCGCTGCTAACGTCCTGGAATCCGCGAAGCTTCTGCATACCGGCGAGAAGGATGGGACCCCAGTGCGACAGATCCGCCACGTTGTCCGACTGAATGGTGTACTGGTACAGCGCATTGGACTGACGCCCGCCGATGCGCAGATCCTGCGCTGCCTGAAGGAAGGCTGAAGCGACCGGAAGCCGATTCAACTTAGGCCGCAAGCGATTGATAACATCCGCCGCGGAAATCTTGCGCACATTCAGCGGCTTCAGCGCGATATTGATACTGCCGGTGTTCCCGGTGCCCGTATGAACGATAACATTCGCGACTGCCGGGTCAGCCTCGATGACCTTCTCGATTTGCAGAATCGAGTTGTCCATCACCGGAAACGATGCGTCCTGCGGGCCGCGCGCATTGCCTGTGATGACTCCGGTGTCCTGCTGCGGGAAGAATCCTTTCGGGATGATATCAATGAGATAGAAATTCAACCCGATCGTAAGCAGAAGAACAACCAACATGGGGACCGGGTGATTCAGAACCCACGTCAGAGAGCGGCTGTAAGTGGAAACCAGCCACGCAAATCCCTTCTCGGTTATGCGAAATGCGCGGCCATGCCGCATCGTTCGCTCGTCCTTGAGCAGATAGGCGCACATCATGGGGGTGGTGGTCAGGGAGATGACCATGGAAACAAGAATGGCCGTCGCCAGCGTGATCGCAAATTCGCGGAACAACCGGCCCACGATCCCTGCCATGAAAAGGATGGGAATGAACACCGCGATCAGCGACATGCTGATGGACAGGATGGTAAAACCGATCTCCCTGGAGCCCTCAAAGGCCGCCTTCATGGGGGCCATGCCTTCTTCGCGGAGGCGTGAAATGTTCTCCATCACCACAATCGCATCGTCTACGACAAAACCGGTCGAGATTGTCAAAGCCATAAGCGAGAGATTGTCGATGCTGAAGCCAAATAGGTACATCACCGCGAAGGTTCCAATGAGCGAAACGGGAACTGCGACGGTGGGAATGAGTGTTGCCCGCCAGTTGCGCAGGAAGATGAAGACGACAAGAATCACCAGAACGACCGAGAGAATGAGGGTGAGCTCCACATCGCTGACCGAAGCGCGGATGGTTGTGGTGCGGTCAACGACAATTGTGGTCTTGATGCCTTGTGGAATGGACGCTTCAATCGACGGCAATTGTGCGATGACGCGGTCGACGGTATCGATGATATTCGCGCCCGGTTGGCGAAAGATCAGGACAGTTATCGAGGGTACGCCATTCAGATATCCTGCGTTGCGGATGTTCGACTGCCCTTGAGAAACGTCGGCCACGTCCGACAGCCTGACTGCGGCTCCTTTGTTATAGCCGATAATGAGCGACTTGTAATCGGCTGCATGATTCAGTTGGTCGTTCGTCACAATGTCCGCGGTCGTATTTCCATCCAAGAGTTGACCGGCCGGCTCGTGAACATTCTGCTGGGTTAGCATGGACTGAATATTCTGGATTGTGAGCCCGTGGCTGTTCAACAGCGTAGGATTCACTTCAACGCGCACCGAAGGACCGGAGCCTCCGCCGACCGTCACCTGCCCAACACCCGAGATCTGAGAAAGCTTCTGCGCCACGACGGAAGACGCCTCGTCGTAGAGTGTCGGCTTGTCGTATTTATCCGAGGTAAGGCCCAAAATCAGAATCGGCGCATCCGCGGGATTCACCTTGCGATAAGTAGGGTTGGCGGGCAGGTTTGCCGGGAGGTAAGTGCGCGCCGCATTAATGGCAGCTTCCACATCCCGCGCCGCTCCATCGATGTCGCGGCTCAGGTCGAATTGCAGCGTGATCGAGCTGCTGCCGAGCGAACTCGATGAGGTCATCTCGGTGACGCCGGCGATGTGGCTGAACTGGCGCTCCAGCGGAGTTGCGATTGACGAAGCGGTGATCTCAGGGCTGCCGCCTGGCAAGCCGGCTGATACCGAAATAGTGGGGAAATCGACCTGTGGCAAAGGAGAAACAGGCAGAACATTGAAGGCGATGGCCCCGACAAGCATGATGCCCGCCGTTAACAGAGTCGTAGCGACGGGCCGGCGGATGAAAGGGGCAGAAATATTCATGCGCCCTCCGCCGGTTCCGGTTGACTGCCGGTGTCGATGGCTTTTTTCGAACTGCTGAAGCGGTGGCCGATGCGATCGAAGAAGATGTAAATGACAGGAGTTGTGTAGAGCGTGAGCACCTGGCTAAGCAGCAATCCGCCCACCATGGCAATGCCCAGAGGGCGCCGCAACTCCGAGCCCATGCCTTGACCCAGTGCAAGTGGAATGCCCGCCAGCAGTGCGGCCATCGTGGTCATCATGATGGGCCGAAATCGCAGCATGCAGGCGTCAAAGATGGCGTCCGTCGCGTTCTTTCCGTGTTCCCGTTCTCCTTCCATTGCAAAGTCGACCATCATGATTCCGTTTTTCTTCACAATACCGATGAGCAGAATGATGCCGATAATGGCGACGACGCTGAGGTCCTGCTTGAAGAGGATGAGCGCAAGCAATGCGCCCACGCCAGCTGACGGCAGGGTTGAAAGAATCGTGATGGGATGAATGAAGCTTTCGTACAACACGCCGAGCACAATATAGACAGCGGCGAGTGCGGCAAGAATCAGCAATCCCTCATTGGCGAGTGAACCCTCAAATGCGGCCGCGGTCCCCTGGAATCCATACTGGACGCTGAGCGGCATGTTCAGATCCTTCTGAACCTTTTCGATGGCGGTGATGGCGCCTCCCAGCGCTGCGTTCGGAGCGAGATTGAACGACACGGTCACGGCCGGAAACTGTCCCTGGTGATTGATCGATAGCGCCTCGGGGGTCCTCACAACATGAGTAAACGTGCTGAGCGGTACAGCATTTGCGGGCGCGGTGGTCGTCGCGGCGCTTGCGGTCGAAGCAGTCGCGCTCGCTCCGACATTGGACTTGATAGCATTCGTGGGCGTGCTGAGAACCGCCGAGGATGGCGTGTATGCTACGGCCGACGTCGTAGCATTCGAGCCGGCGGACGAAGAACCTGAAGCCGCAAACGACGAAGAAGCTCCGGGCCCGGATCCCCCTGCCGACGCGCTGGACTGGATATATAGGTCCTGGAGCTTGCTCGGACTTTGCTGAGCGCTTGGAGTCGTTTCAAGGATCACGTGATACTGGTTCAACTGCGTGTACATGGTGCTGATCTGGCGCTGCCCGTAGGCGTCATAGAGGGTACTGTCGATTGTGGTCGGCGCAATGCCAAGCCGCGATGCGGTTACGCGATCGATGACCAGCGATACCGCCAGGCCCCCGGTTTGCTGGTCGGTGGCCACATCGGCAAGTTGGGGCAGTTGCTTCATCTTGTCGACAAGCTTTCCGGTCCACAGATTCAACTCGTTTTGGTCGGGATCCTCCAGCGTGTACTGGTATTGTGTGCGGCTGACACGGTCGTCCACCGTAATGTTCTGCACCGGCTCCATGTAGAGCTCGATGCCCGAAACCTGCGTCAGATTCGTTTGCAGCCTGCGAATCACATCCGAGGCGCCCAGATTGCGCTCATTGAGCGGCTTCAGGTTGATAGACATCCGTCCGCTGTTCAGGGTGGTATTGGTCCCATCCGCACCGATAAAGGAGGAGATGCTTTCGACGGCCGGGTCCTGGAGCACGACGTGGGCCAGTTGCTGCTGCTTCTGTGCCATGGCCGCAAAGGAGATCGTTTCCGGCGCCTGGGAAATGCCCTGAATTACGCCCGTATCCTGCGTGGGGAAGAGCCCCTTGGGGATGATGATATAGAGCCAGATAGTCAGCACCAGCGTGGCTGCGGCAACCAGCAACGTGATGGTCTGGTACCTGAGGACAAACTTCAGCGTTCGGCCGTAAAACGCAATTGTTTCGTCGAAGACACGCTCAGAAGCCTTGAAGATGCGGCCCTGCTGTTCCTTGGGAGTGTGTCGCAGAATGCGCGAGCACATCATGGGCGTAAGCGTCAGCGAGACTACTGCCGACAGGATGATGGTGACGGCCAGGGTAACCGCAAATTCGCGAAAGAGGCGGCCCACGACATCGCCCATGAAGAGCAGCGGAATAAGCACCGCGATGAGTGAGACGGTGAGAGAGATGATGGTGAAGCCGATCTGCTCGGCTCCCTTCATGGCCGCCTGCATGGGCGAATCCCCGGCCTCGAGATAACGTGCAATGTTTTCGATCATGACGATCGCGTCATCCACCACAAACCCTGTGGAGATGGTGAGCGCCATCAGCGATAGATTGTCCAGGCTATAGCCCAGCGCATACATCGCGCCGAAAGTGCCCACCAGAGAGACCGGCACGGCAATGCTGGGGATAATGGTGGCGTAGAGGTTGCGCAAGAAGAGAAAGATGACCATCACCACCAGCGCAACGGTCAGCATCAACTCAAACTCGACATCGGAGACGGAGGCGTTGATTGAGGTGGTGAGATCGGTCAGAGGCGTCACCTGAATTGAAGCCGGCAGATTCACCTCAAGCTGCGGCAGGATCGCCTTGATGGCCTTCACAACGCTGATGGTATTGGCGCCCGGCTGCCTTTGGATGTTGAGAATGACCGCCGGGGTCTCGTTCATCCACGCCGCCTGATTGTTGTTCTCTATGCCGTCCACCACCTGCGCAACATTGCTCAGCATGATCGGCGCGCCATTGCGATAGGCAACCACAACCTTTCGATAGTCATCGCTCGTCACCAACTGATCGTTGGCATTGATCTGGTAATCCTGATGAGGTCCGTCGAAGTTACCCTTGGCTGCATTGACGCTGGTTGAAACAAGCGCCGTACGTAGGTCTTCCAGGTTGAGTCCGTAAGAAGACAGCGCCGTCGGATTGGCCTGAATGCGCACTGCCGGCTTTTGCCCGCCGCTGATGCTCACCAAGCCGACCCCAGTCAGCTGCGATAGCTTGGGCGCAAGGCGAGTGTCCACCAAATCCTCAACCTGCGAGAGCGGAATGGAGTTGGACGTGATGGCCAGCGTGAGAACGGGAGCATCCGCGGGGTTTGTCTTGCTGTAAACAGGCGGCGCGGGAAGGCTCGATGGCAGAAAACTCTGCGCTGCGTTAATCGAGGATTGAACCTCTTCCTCCGCGATGTCGATGTTCAGGCTCAGTGCAAATTGCAGCACGATGACGGAGGAACCGCCTGAACTGGTCGACGTCATCTGGCTCAGGCCCTGCAGTTGCCCGAACTGGCGTTCGAGCGGGGCAGTTACCGTGGTCGCCATCACGTCCGGGCTGGCGCCTGGATAGAAGGTCAGCACCTGGATCGTCGGATAATCGACCTCCGGCAACGCGGAGACAGGCAGTTGGGTATACGCCACGATGCCCACGAGCAGGATTGCGGCCATGAGCAGCGAAGTTGCAACAGGTCGCTGAATGAAAGGCCCGGAGGGATTCACGGGGTGTTGCCCTCAACAGAATTTGCCGGAGGCGCCTGCTTTGACACGACGACTTTACTGCCGGCCTGCAACTTGTCGAAGCTGCTGGTCGCCACAACCTCGCCGGGGTTGATTCCCTCAACCGCGGTCAATCCGCCTCCTGAAACGCCGGTCGTGACGTTGCGCACGGACGCCAGACCGTTCGCAATCACATAGAGGGACGCAACCTGTCCGTTGTGTTGAACTGCCGCGGTGGGAATCAGCGTGACCCCGTCGAGCGTGTTCACCAACAACCTTGTGTTGACAAACTGGTTTGGAAACAGGGAGCCATTCTTGTTATCGAAGAGGGCGCGCAGTTTAACCGTGCCCGTCGTGGTGTCAATCTGGTTGTCGATGGTCTGCAGCTTGCCCGCTGCTATCTTGGTGGTTTGGGAGCGATCCCACGCCTCGACGGGCAGCGTGTGCATGACCCGCATCCGCGCCTGCACCTGCGCAAGGCTGTCTTCGGCCATGGTGAAAATCACGGTTGTGGGCTGCACCTGGGTGATGACCACCAGAATGGTGGCTCCGCCGGCCTGAACCACGTTTCCAGGGTCCACCAGGCGAAGACCAACCCGGCCGGCGATCGGCGCCGCAATGTGGCAGTAGCTGAGCTGGGCCTGGTCATAATTCACGGTCCCTTGATCGTTCTTGACCGTACCCTGGTCCTGCAACACAATCTTCTCCTGGTCATCCAGCAACTGCTTTTGGATCCCGTTTTGCGCCCACGCCGCCTGATAGCGGTCCAGATCCATCTGGGCCTGCGCAAGGACATTTGTGTCGCGCTCAAGTACGCCCTGGGCCTGCATCAATTGCGCCTGGTAGGGTCGCGGATCGATTTCGATCAGGGCGTCGCCTTTCTGAACGAGTTGCCCCTCGCTGTAATGCACCGAAGTCAGGACTCCGCCTGCCTGCGCGGTAATCGAGGAGGTGTAGAAAGGAGTCACCGTGCCAATGGCATCGAGGTAGACGCCGATGCTCCCCTTCGTGGCTTTGGCGACTGTAGCGGTGACGGATGGTTTCACACTGGCCAGAGCACGCTTTGCAGCCGCGGCCTTGGCGTTGTTATTGTGGATGACCACAAAGACGATTACGCCCAGAAGCAGCACGAGAAGCACGATCGTCCACAAGATCCAACGCTTTCGATACCACGGCAGCGGCGGAGACAACTGGTGATCGGCGCCAATGTGATGGGCAACCGATTTATCTTCGAACTCGGACATTCAGGACTCCGCTTACAAATGCGCTTGGCAAGACGCCATTCGCAGAATAACTCAATTGTTGGGCGATTGTATGCACCGTTTTTCCCACTACAAGCGCGGCTGCGCAGGCTGCGGAAAAACTCCTTCGGGCGGTAGGCCAGGGATTCATCCCTGGCAAGAAGGCAGCAAAATCAACGCGGGCTTTAGCCCCTGAGGTATGCTTTTTGCCGTTTTTGACCCAGAAGACGCCTTTTTCCGCGGCCTTTGCAGGCGCCTCAAGTGCGATTTTGCGCTGCCTCCCATTTTGCGGCATCGGTGCCCGAGCCCGTTGGCGCTCGCATGTTGGTCGTCAGGAGCCTGCTATGCCCATACCGAATACTTCCGTGATTTCGCAACGGAACAGCCTGATGACGCCAAGGACTAGTGACCTTGCCCTTTTTACCGGTGGTTGGAAGGTCATCCCTCCCGCACAAAGTCGCTTCATCCTCTTAGGAATATCCGGTGTCCAGGTTTGGGTGCATCCCGCTGCGCCAGATGAAACAAGAACAGCAGGGTCCGCTGCTGTTGCTCTAATTGACAGCGAGGGGATCGAAGCTGAAATAAGACGACAGACCGCAAAGAATCCGGTCGAAACCAAGATCCATCTGAATGTTGGAACGAAGCCGTAAACTTGTTTCAAACTGGCCGCCCACCGTTCTTTCGCAAAGGAATCAGCATTTCGTACAACCGAACCCAACCGAACATCATGACCGGGCCCGAACGCCTATACTTTTGTGTTGATTGCGAAAACGATTGCAAGGAGAACTCGAATGTCTTTATCCGCTATTGCTTACGCCCGCCAAAACCATCCCCGTTTTCTCGATGAACTGAAGGCCCTGCTGCGCATTCCCTCGGTTTCCACTCTGCCCGAGCACAAAGACGACTGCCGTCATGCCGCCGAGGTGCTGGCCGCGGACCTGGCTCATATCGGGATGGAGAACGTGCGGCTGATCGAGACCGAAGGCCATCCGCTGGTGTATGCAGATTGGCTGCACGCCGTGGGAAAGCCGACCGTGCTGGTCTATGGACACTATGACGTGCAGCCGCCCGATCCTCTCGATGAGTGGCTGTCACCGCCTTTCGAGCCGACTGAACGCAATGGCAACATCTACGCCCGTGGCGCCGTGGACGACAAAGGACAAGTGTGTGCCCAGGTGAAGGCCCTTGAGTCGCTGCTGGCAGCCGACGGTTCGCTGCCAGTGAATGTGCGCGTCCTGCTGGAGGGTGAAGAGGAGGTGGGAGGGGAGGGAATTGCACGCTTTGTCGCCTCGAAACCGCCCGAACTCGCCGCGGACTTTGCCCTGGTCTCCGATACAGAAATGTTTGCCCCCGGCCTGCCCACCCTGTGTGTCGGTTTGCGGGGCATGATTTACACCGAGCTTGAAGTTCGAGGCGCTCGGACAGACCTGCACTCCGGCATGTACGGCGGCGCGGCCCCCAATCCATTTATCGCCCTGGCGCAGATACTGGCCCACCTGAAAGACGAAGACGGCCACATCCTCATCCCCGGCTTCTATGACGACATCATTCCTCCCAGTCCCGAGGAGCTGGCAGCTTGGCGCAGTCTGCCCTTCGATGAAGAGCAGTACCGCATCGCCGAGGTAGGAGCAAAGCAACTGGTGGGCGAAGCCGGATTCAGCGTGCTTGAGCGCACCTGGGCTCGGCCTACGGTCGACGTGCACGGCATTCCCGGCGGATTTACCGGCGCGGGGGCCAAGACGGTGATCCCCGCCAAGGCTGTGGCCAAGGTCTCCATGCGCCTGGTTCCCGGCATGACGACAGCTAAATCCTTCGCCCTGTACAAGGAATATGTTGAGCGCATCGCGCCGGCCGGCGTCGATGTCGAGGTGCGCCTGATTCACTCCGGCGACCCCTGCCTGATCCCCGTCGACAACCCGTACATCCAGGCGGCTACCCGCGCGTTGTGCGAGGTCTGGGGCAAAGAAACGGTCTTTATCCGCTCCGGCGGGTCCATCCCCATCGTCGGCGACTTTGCCCGTCACCTCGGCCTGCCCAGCGTGATGATGGGCTTCGGGCTGCCGGATGACGGCCTGCATGCGCCCAATGAGAAGTTCAATTTGAGGAACTTCGAGCTGGGCATCGAGTCGCTGATTCGCTTTCTTGAGGAAGTTGGGCGGTAGAAACGGCCGCCCCAGATCTCATAAGCGAGGTCAGGGGAAGCTGGCGATACCCGTGGGTCACTTCTCCCAAAAGAGTTTCTGGCGTACAATACGTACATACGACAAGGGCGGTATGAGCAGCGAATGGGATCCCCGCAAGGCTGAGGCAAATTTCAAAAAGCATGAGGTTCGCTTCACAGAGGCGGAGCCGGTTTTTGGTGACGATCTTGCGGTTACGAACACGGACGATGAATCGGACCCGCATGAGTTGCGATATGTTTCGATTGGAACGGGCATGAAGGGGAGGGTTTTGGTGGTGGTCTATTGCTATCGCGGCAGAAAGATTCGTATCATCTCCGCACGCCCGGCTGAGGCGCATGAGCGCAAGCAATACGAGGAGAACAGATGAAAGCGAGTTACGATTTCAGTAAGGGCAAGCGAGGCCGGATCAACCCGCCGGAGCCGGAGCCGCTCGGCAAGACGCGCATCACGATTCGGCTGGATGAAGATCTGGTGGATCACTTCCTGAAAGAGTCCGATTCCTACGGCGGAGCAGTGGGCTACCAGACGCTCATCAACCAAGCCCTGCGCCAGCACGTGGAAGGCAAAGCGCCGAAACTGGAAGATACACTGCGCCGCATCTTACGGGAAGAGTTGCGGGTGGCAAGCTGAAGCGCTGCGGAATCCCAGGTCTCAACGTATTTTCGGACGTGGGAACGAACGCCGGAAGCACCTCCGGAATCAGGAGGCCTTGGCGACCTTCCGGTCTTTCACCTTTGGAACCGGATGGGTTCGATTTGCCTCGGTGAGAAAGCGGTCTGCGGCGGCATCGTCGTTGGGATCGTAAGGGCCGTCGTCCGGGTCGCTGGCGTCATAGGGAACCGGAGCGTCGGCAGCGATCTGCTCTTTGACCCATTTCCAATCCGACAGGCTCGGCTCTGCGCTAGGGAGATTTCCTTTGAATTCCATAGACCCTCCTTTCCCTCCGCGAAGCGAACCGGAACGAAATCACCCTTACGTTCTGGCCGCGTAGCGTATACACCAAGGGAGCCTCTTGCAAAATTCCATT
>PLFY01000057.1:0-94183 GCA_003138365.1 Acidobacteriaceae bacterium | reverse complement strand
GTCGTGCCCTGACACAATCGATAGCCTGAAGGCAATTTTGCAAGAGGCTCAAGGATAAGACATTTCCGGCTACTTCTACCAGCGCAATGTCCTGGAATCTCACTTCCGCTCCTCTTTGTAGCCGGAATGTGATCTTTCGCGGATGGTCATAGACCATATAGGCGTCGCGGAAGTCGAGCCTGTGCTTCCAGGTTCGCTTCGCGCTTGGCTTCATCCCATTCGTACACGGAGCTATTCTATGCCGATTTACGACTGGCGGGCGGGAATCTCAGACCTCAATTGGTTGCTTTCATGAGAAGATGGGGCAGCCGGTCTCGATGAGAGCAGTTTGAGCGAAGCAGATCTCGACCCCAATCCCGATGCCGCCGGTTTTGTCCTGGCTGGAGGGCGATCCAGCCGCATGGGTGAGGACAAGGCTCTGGTGAACCTTGCCGGCCAGCCGCTCGTCGTCCACGCACTCGGCATTTTGCGCGGAGCCGGTCTGGCGGCGTCCCTGGCCGGCGGTTCCTCAGCCCTTGCTGCCCTTGCGCCGCTCGTCCAGGATTCCCAGCCCGGCCTGGGCCCTTTGGGCGGAATCTGCGCCGCACTCGCTTCTACTGCCGCACGCCGGGCCGTCTTCTTGCCCATCGATCTGCCTTTGCTTCCCGCCTCACTGATTGCCTATCTGCGTGACCACGCGCGGATTACAGGCAGTTCCGTGACCGTCTCTTCCGTCAACGGATTTGCCCAGACGTTTCCGGCGGTGTTGGACCGGGCAGCCCTGCCCCTACTCGAAGCCGAACTTGAAGCCGGGCGTGGGGGGTGCTTTTCAGGGTTTCAAGCAGCCGCGGGTAGACTGGGCCGGCAGATCAGTGTCGTTCCCGTGGAGATGCTGGTTCAATCCGGCCATGCGGCTCATCCGGAGGGCCTGCCTGCGGCCCGCTGGTTCTTGAACGTCAACTCGCCCGAAGGTCTCCGCCTTGCGCATGAATACGGTGGCCAAGCTGGATCAGGCAAGCTGGGTCGCGTAAGCTGATTCCACGGAGATGTCCGATTTTGCATCCAATCCGGAGCTTCCCGAGATGCTGCCCGAATCTTTTGGCGCCGGGCCGGACCTGACGGCGCCGATGCCGGCCACTGAGTCCTCGGTTCCCATGGTCTCCTTCAGTCACGTCTCGATGTGGTTTGGCGACCGCAAGGTCTTGGGTAATGTGAGCTTTACGGTGAATCGCGGAGAGACCCTTTGCATCCTGGGCAGAAGCGGGGTTGGGAAATCGGTGGCCTTGCGCATCCTGATGGGCTTTCTCAGGCCGCAAGTGGGCTCGATTCGCGTCGACGGCGAAGAGATTAACGGCCTCAGTGAAGAGGGAATGCAGGCCATTCGCAAGCGCGTGACCATGGTCTTTCAGAACGGCGCTCTCTTCGACTCGCTGAGCGTGCGCGAGAACGTCGCCTTTCCGTTGCGTGAGAAGGGAGGCCTGGCCGAGGACCAGATCCAGCAGGTCGTGGACCGTTTGATCAGTCTGGTAGGCGCTCAAGACGTGGTGGATGCTCTCCCGGCCAGTCTCTCCACTGGGCGCAAACGTGCCGTGGCCATCGCTCGCGCACTTGCGGCGCAGCCAGAAGTGGTGCTTTACGACGAGCCGACCACGATGGTCGACCCCATCATCGCGCGCCGTTTGGGGGATTTGATCCAGCGGCTCAAACGGCAGTTGGGATTTACCAGCATTGTGGTAACGCACGATATGCGCTTTGCCGAGCGGCTCGCCGACCAGGTTCTCTTCCTGGATCAGGGCGAAGCCCGGTTCTTCGGTCCGCTCAAGGAGTTTCTGGCGTCCGCCGACCCGCACATTCGCCAGTTCTTAACCCTGGACGCGTATCTATTACCTTCGGAATAAGGCGTTTATCATCTGGTAACCTAAGAATCATACGATTCTTCTTGCTATTGACTGCCGTTCTGGAGCTATCCTTAATCTGTCGGTTTTCCTGGGGTTTGGCAGAGAGCTTCCTGGGGAAGCAGACGGGAAACGCGGAGCTACCGTAATTGGACACGGTTTGGTATAATTGGTTTATTCTCATTGGTTTTCATCCAAAAGGAAGCGGAACCAGAGGCTCATTAGTTTATGTTTTGCCTTCATGCGTTGGGCCGCATCCAATTGCGGTGAGATCAATTCGCTTGTAGTAACACAGATTCGCTGTCAGCAAAGGACGACCTGCTCTATCGTATGGTCCTCTGAGGCTGGCGCAGGGAACGTAAGTTGTGAGCATCATGCCCCGGCACAATCAAGCCAGCAGAGCCGATTACAGGCAACGAGGCGGTTTTTGTCGAAACGGGCAACTCAAGACTACAAATGGGTGTTCCAAAAAAATGGATTCTGCTTTCCATAGCGCATTGTCTTCTGCTCTTTTGCACGGTTCATTCGTGGGAATCTAGTCCCCACACTCTCTCTCCCTGAACTTTTTGAGGTCTGCGGAACGGATATGGCGACATCGGAATTCTGGCAAAGAGTCTCTGCTTCAATGTCTTCCTCCCCTGAATGGGCGGGCGGAGTGGCAGCGCAATCGACGCGCAACTCGCGGGGCACCACCAAACTATGGATGTTCGCGGATGGTGCAACCGTCCTCGCGGCAGCCATGGTCGCAACACTGTACGAGTTTCATACAGGACCGGTGGCTGGCGCCAGGGGGTTTTGGCACGGCACACTCATTTACGGCCGTTCGATGGGCATTCTGCTGGCGCTTTTGTGCGGATTCACCATCGCGCTTATCATCACCAGCCGGCGGATGCATTTGTACACTCCCACGCGGGTAGGCACCTTTCTGGATGAGCAGAGGTTGAGTGTGCAGGCCTGCTTAACCTCCGGCCTCTTGCTGACGGGCACACTCTATCTGGTTCATGCGCAAGATATTCCCCGCAGCATCGTATTGATCACGGTGGGTCTGGTGACCATTTCGCTCAGCCTGCGGCGGCTGGTTTACCGGATGATGATCTACCGGCGATTCGACCGTGGCGTGGGCACTCGCAACGTGCTCATCCTGGGCACCGGGCCTGAGGCGCATGCACTCCGCCATCACCTGGAGAGCATCCGGCATCTTGGCTATACCTTCAAAGGCTTTATCGATTTTACCGATCCCAGTTCCCGCTTTACATCGACCTCCGGCGATGTAGTTGGCACGCTGGATACGCTCTTCCAGCACGCCCGCAAGCATTTTGTAGATGAGATATTCTTCACCACTCCCTGCGAACGCGGCATCGTGCAGAATGTCCTCGATCAAGCCCGTATTCACGGCGTGGATCTGCGCGTGGTTCCCGACATGTACGACGGCCTGGCGTGGAACAGCCCCATCGAGTACATTGGCCAGTTTCCGACCATCCCGCTCCATTGCGGTCACGTGCCCGAGGTGGGTCTGTTGATCAAGAGAGTGATCGATATCCTGTTCTCAACAGTGGCATTGATCCTCCTTTCGCCTGTGCTGTTGGCTGTCGCGATCGCCGTCAAGCTGGATTCGCGTGGCCCCATCTTCTACTCCTCGGAGCGTATCGGCAAGAAGGGCCGTGTCTTTAGCTGCACCAAGTTCCGCACCATGGTCCGCGACGCGGAGAAGCGCCGCGCGGATGTGATGCACATGAACGAGCGCGATGGCGTGCTCTTCAAAATCTCGAACGATCCCCGCATCACAATTGTGGGACGTTTTCTGCGCAAGTATTCGCTGGATGAGCTGCCCCAGTTCTTCAACGTTTTGAAGGGCGACATGAGCATCGTCGGTCCGCGTCCGCCGTTGGCGAGCGAGGTGCAGGAGTACAAGCTGAACCACCTTCGCCGCCTCGATGTGACGCCCGGTATCACTGGCTTGTGGCAAGTGCAGGCGCGCCAGGACCCCTCATTCGACAGCTATATCTCGCTGGATGTGACCTACATTGACAATTGGAGCATCTGGCTGGACCTCAAGATCATCATGCGCACCATCATCGTGGTCTTCGCCGGAACCGGCTCCTAGCAATCCTCTCGAGTTTGCTGCATCCGTGGGCCGCCTCTCAACCAGGCGGCCCATTCACTCTGGGGGGATTAAACTAGGTATGTGAAGATCGCACTGGCCCAGATCAATCCAACCGTCGGGGATTTCACCGGGAATCTTGAAAGAATTGTTGCCGCCAGCCAGCGGGCGGCCGAGTTGGGTGCGCGCCTGACCGTCTTCTCTGAGCTGGTGATCTGCGGCTATCCGCCGGCGGACTTCCTTGAAAAGCCCAGTTTCCTGGCCCGGTGCCGCACGGCAGTCGATGACCTTGCCGTCGCCACCAGCCGCTTGTCGACCGCCGTACTGGCAGGCGTGGCCCTGCCGGCGCAGGGGGAGAGCGGGAAGCCCGCCGTGAATGCCGCGGTTCTGCTGGATGGCGGACGCCTGCTGCTTGAGCAGCACAAGCGGCTGCTCCCGTTTTACGACGTATTCGACGAGCAGCGCTACTTTGCTCCGTCCCGGCAGCAACGGGTGGTCGAACTGGAAGGCGTCCGTCTGGCCATCACCATCTGCGAGGACGCCTGGAACGACAAGAACTTCTGGACACGGCGTCTGTACAAAGTCGATCCCATGGAAGAGTTGATGCAACAGCAGCCGGCCGTGCATATCAACCTGTCCTCGTCGCCGTTCTGGCACGGCAAGCGTGCGATTCGCCGCCAGATGCTGGCGGCCATTGCGCGACGGGATGGTGTGCCGTTGCTCATGTGCAACCAGGTTGGCGGCAACGACAGCCTGATCTTTGACGGCTCCTCTCTGGCATTCAATGCGCGTGGGGAGCTGATTGCCCAGGCCGCCTCGTTCAAGGAGGACCTGGTGGCGATCGACTTGAATACCTCTGTTGAAATCCCATTCGATGCGCCGGAGTTGGACTCGCCTGGGTCTGCTGCTGAGGAGGACGACACCGCGGCCGCTTACCACGCATTGGTGTTGGGTACGCGCGATTACGTTCGCAAGTGCGGTTTTCGCAAGGTTCTTGTAGGCCTGAGCGGCGGCATCGACTCCGCGCTGGTGGCAGCGATTGCCAAAGACGCCTTGGGCGCTGAGAACGTGCTCGGCGTCGGGATGCCCAGCCCCTACTCTTCCACAGGGTCGATTGACGACAGCCGGCGGTTGGCCGCCAACCTCGGAATCAAGTATGAGGTGATCGGGATTAGCGGGCTCTTCGACGCCTACACACGAGCGCTCGAGCCGCAATTCGCCGGCATGAAAATCGACACGACCGAAGAGAATATCCAGTCCCGGATACGCGGCGGGTTGCTGATGGCTTTGTCCAACAAGTTCTCCGCCCTGGTGCTCACCACAGGCAACAAATCGGAGATGGCGGTAGGATACTGCACCCTCTACGGCGACATGGTGGGGGCTCTGGCGGTGATCGGCGACCTGGTGAAAACCCGCGTCTATGCCGTCTGCCGCTGGCTGAATCGAGACCGCGAGGTGATTCCGCTGGCGATCCTTGAAAAGCCACCCTCCGCCGAGCTGCGCCCGGACCAGAAAGACACTGACTCGCTGCCGCCCTACGAAGTTCTCGACCCGATTCTCGAAGCCTACGTGGAGCGCTATGAGACTCCGGAAAGGATTGCCGAGGCTCACGGATTTCCCCTGGAACTCGTCCAACAAGTTGTACGTCTGGTGGAGCGCTCCGAGTACAAACGCCAGCAGGCCGCCCCGGTCCTGAAGGTTACCTCCAAGTCGTTTGGCATGGGCCGCAGATTTCCCATCGCCGTCAAGGTTCAGGTATAAGCTAGAACCCTGGGAGCTTGCCCGCGCCAAAGCATTATCATGGATAAAGCACCCCGAAGCAATCGCCCTTCAGTCGGCGCGACCACCAGGGCGCGGCGACCTTGCACAAAATGGAACAGGGTACAGCATCCCTGGTAATGCCCTATAAGGAGAATCAGCTTGATCCGTTTGTCCGTCCGTCTTGCCAGTGTAGCCGTGCTGGCTGCATTTTCACTGCCCTTCTTCGCCGCTGCCCAGCAGCAGGTTCCCGCCGCGCCCCCGCAGGAGCCGTCTGCAACGGCCCCGTCAGCGCCTGCGCCATCCGTGGCGCCCGTGTTTCCCAAGCCCGACCCGGCAAACTTCACAGCCGCAGCACCCACTAAAGAGACCATCAATGGCTTCCTGCAGACAAGCTGGGGCTACGACGACACCCGCATCTGGCAGGTGCAGGCCATCCTGAAGACTCCGGTGGAGGGCATTAGCAAAGTCATCGTTCTGGTGGGAGACAAGACCGGCAAGCAGAAGCCCGCGGTGATCGGATTCTTTGCGCTCCCCGACGGAAAGCACATCATCGCCGACGACCAGATCCTCTCCTTTGGCGAGCACCCGTTCGCGGATTATCGCGCGATGGTCGAGCAGCGCGCCGACGGCCCTTATCGCGGCTCGGCTTCCAAGGAGCTGGAACTGGTCGAGTTTGCAGACTTTCAGTGTCCGCACTGCAAGGACGCGCAGGCCAACATGGACAAGCTGGCGGTGGATTTTCCCAAGGCCCGCATCGTTTTTCAGACCTATCCGCTGGAAAAGATACATCCCGCAGCCAAGACTGCGGCCGAATATGGCGTCTGCGTGACCAAGGAGGGCGGCAGCAACGCCTTCTTCCAATTTGCATCGGCTGTCTTTGAAGGCCAGGACGGCCTGGCAACTGCTGATGGCGCCACGCTCACCTTGAACAGCGCCGTGGTCAAGGCCGGCCTGGATCCGGCAAAGACCGCAACCTGCGCCGCCACCCCAGCGGTGGATGCGCAAGTGGAAGCATCGGTCAAACTGGCCCAGGATTTGAATATCAACGAGACTCCCACGCTGGTGATCAACGGCCGCCAGGTTCCCATTGGCGGGGCTCCGTACGAGGTCATCAAGAAGATCGTCGAGTATCAGGAAAAGCTGGACGGCATCGCGCAGTAAAGGAAGCGAGTCGGCGGGTCAGCAGGTCGGCGAGTCAGCGGGTCAGCGGGTCGGAACGTGGGCGAGTCAGAGAGGTTGACTGCTTGCGCTGGTTTCGCAGGCCGGTGCGGAATGATCGGGCCTGGGATACGTTGCCTCAACTTTGGCTAAGTGGCTTGGAGTTTGCCGGCTCGCTGACTTGCTGACTCGCTGACCTGCTGACTCGCTGACTCGCTAATCCGCTACCGCCCAGGCAGAGCCACGCTTCGCTCCACCCGCATCATCGGCGAGTGCCCTGAGGATTGGGTCCCGCGAATCACGTGCGGCGTCAACACGATCAGCAGTGTTGCGTAGCTCTTCTGCGTATCGTTGCCCGTGATGTTATTCAGGCCGGGAATCTCGCTGATTCCCGGCACTCCGCTGATGGCGCGGCTCTCCTGCCTATTCAAATCGCTGATCATGACCACTCCCTCGCCCTGCTTGACCGTCAACACGCCGGAATATGCGCGATTGTTGAGCACGGGATTGCCATTGATGGAGGTTCCAGCGAGGGCAACGATTTTCATGTCGATGGTGAGCGCAACTTCGTTGTTGCGCATTACGTTTGCGGTTGTTTTCAGCGTCATGCCCAGGTCCTGGTACTCCACCTGGGGAACGTTGGGCACACTGCTGCTCAACGAGGAGAGCAGCGAAGACAGGCTGCTGGAGCTTCCCGCGCCGGTTAGCCCCGGGATATTCGGGACGCTGCCCGACAGGCTGGAGAAGGAGGAGGTCTGGATGGGATAGCGGGTGCCTGACCGCACCGTACCTGCCTCGCCGTCGCCCAGGCGCAACTGCATATTGTCCAGTTCGCGCGAGTCAGAGGAGTTCAGGTTAAGGTTTGCCGTAGCCGCGCCGGGAGCCAATGCGGATTGAGTGAGCCCGCCGCCAAATAGAGCGATCCCGTTGGAGAACAGGGAGCTCGAAACCTGGCCGGAAGCCAGCAGAATACCGAGAATCGCCAGGGTGTTGCCGGGTGCGGCCAGTCCAGAGGAGATGATCTGCTGCACCAGGCTTTGGTTCGCGTTCAGAATGGACTGTTCTTCGGCGTAGACGTTGAAGGCCGAGATTGACTGCGGCGGCTGAATCCCGGTGTTGCGGTCGCTGCTGTGGGCGATCTGGATCAACTGCACCTGAAGCAGCACCTGGCTTCGCCCGTCAAGGAGCTCGCGAAGGGTGCAATTGAAGGCGTTCAGAGCCTTCTCTGGCGCACGGATGGTAATCGTCCCTGCCGACTGATCCACGGCCGACTGCTGGACATTGAAGACGTTCTTGGCCAGGTTGCCCACATCGGTCAATTCGGTCGCGGTCAGCCCAGGCAGGTAGATGGTCTCCGAGTCCTGGCGCAGAAACTGTACGCGGTTGTCGCGAGTGTCGAGGGCTACCAGCACGCGGTGCGCATCCAAGGGAACGTAGAACGAATTGGTGAGCAGGCTCAACACCTCCATTGCCTGCTCGAAGCTGGCGTCATCCGTATCCAGCCGGATCTGCGTGGAGCGGACGCTGTCGTCCACAGTAGCGTCCAGACCATACGCTTTGAAGATTTGCTGGATCGCCTGGCGCTGGTCGGTGTGCAAATGGAAGCTGTGCACTCCCGGAGCGTGCGCAAGCGGCACAGCCTCTGCCACCGTGCTTGCAGCCTGCTCGTAGAGGGGAGCTGACTGCTGCCTCAGCGCGTCATCGCCCAATTCGTGAAGATGCTCGGTGACCTGGATGTTCCTGGGGTCGAGTTCGAGAGCACGAGCCAGGGCTGCGCGCTCGGCTGCCGCATCGGAACGGAACCGGTCTTTTGCGGCGGCTTGAATCAGCGCCGTCACGGCGTGACTGCGGGCTAGTGCGGCTGCCAGTGGGTAGTTGGCGTTGGAAGGGTCGAGCGTGGCCGCCCGCTGATAGCTCTGCATGGCCTGTTCAAACTCTTCCTTTTCGAAGAGCTTGCTCGCATCGAGAAAGAGCTTGACAGCGCGCCGCCGGTCGCTGCCAGTTGGCTGCTTGGCCGTTTTATCGTCTTTGGCCGGCGCGGCGGCTGGGCTTGTGGCCTGGGCTTGAGCGGGTGTAGGTTGGGCCGGAGCTTCGGCACGTCCTGCGCTCGCCGCCGTTGCCAGCAACAATCCTGCCAAGACTGCGCAGAAGAGTCGAATCCCAGTCAGATTCCGTAAAGCGTATGCCTTAGGGGCAAAACTGGTTGCGGAAAAACTCCACTGAGCCGAGATCCCTACCGACGGGTCTTTGTCGCTGGCGTGGAAAGCAACGGTCTTTTCCGCGGCAATTGCTGCCCATGGAGTCGTCCTGCTGCGGCGCCGTTTCACTGCGCGGTCCGTGCAAATGCCATCAGATCGGCCAGGGACGAAGCGCAGGCCTCCGGCTGATGCTTGAGTAGCTCATCGAAGCTGTATTTGCCGGTGGCTACGGCGATCACAGAAAGGAAATTGGCCCGAGCTGCCTCGATGTCGCGCGGAGTGTCGCCGACCACGCAGATGCTGGCTCCCTTGCCGGCCAGCTCTCTGGCTTTTTCCGCCGCCTGGCCGATCAGTTCCGCCCGGATCGGAAAGTGGTCGCTGAAGCCGCCAAAACGAAACCACTCGCGCAGGCCGGCTTGCTCGACCTTGATCCAGCCGATCATCTCCAGGTTGCCGGTCGCGATCCCCAGCAGCGCGCCTCGCCGCGCCAGATGGTCCAGAGTCTGTTCCACGCCCGGCATACGCACGAGGTCCATTTCGTGACGCCGTTCGGCAACCGCGAGGCGCATCGCTTCCAGGATGGCCTCGATGCGGGCTTCCAGGACCTCGGCGGGAACCCCAGCCTGATGGCAGGCCTCGCGCAGGATCGCCGTGTCCGTGCTGCCGTGCAACAGGATGCCGGCCAGCGTGATTTCAAATCCCGTCACCCGTTGCACGCTTGAGGCGAAGGAGTCAAAGTGGATGCGGTCGCGGCTCCGCAACAACGTGCCGTCGATGTCGAACAGGTAGGCATCCTGCCCGTCCCAGGCAAAGCCCGGCTCGATTGCGACGCGCGCTTCAGGGGTGGATGAAGTTGTCAGCATGTCCTCGGGTGAATCGTCAGCCTTGGCGGTACACCGGTCGTACCGCGCTATATAAAGGACGCTCGCTGCGGGGCGGACGCTTGAGACCGGCGCGCACTTCGGCAAGATCCAGGTCCAACTCCGCCATGGCGCGGCTCAGCGTGTTTCGGTGCATCCCCAACTCTTCGGCCGCTTTGCATTGATTTCCCCGGTGAGCGATCAATACTTCGCGCAGATACTGCCGCTTGAAGTCGCGCACGGCGTCCTCATAGCGCATGCCGCTGGAATGCATTTGCGTTACCAGGCTGTCCAGTTCTCGTCTCACGGCTGCCTCTTGCTCCTGTGTTAGCTTCACCTGTTTCTTACTGCGTGCCCATCTTCAACTCGCAATCACACGTGATTGGGATGCATCCACTCGGGCGACTCTTCTTCCAGCGTTTTCAGCCCCTCGCGAACACGCTCGGCCAGATCCGCCGGGCTCAAGTGCGTGCTTAGGTGGCAGGCTCCAAAGAATTGTTTGGGCAGCTTGCCCTCCACCAGCCACGGCGCCTTGGGAAAGAAGGCCACAGCAACCAAGATACACAACGTTACCAACAACGCACCTTGCAGAAGTCCGAATACCGCCCCAGCAAGCTTGTCCAGACAGCCCAATCCCAGCATGTGAAAGGTTTTTGCCAAGATTGAGCCAAGGATGCCGGCCAGCCCCATCACCACCAGCGCAATCAGCAGGAAGCCGATCGTATCCGCCACCGCCTCGATGCGCAAAAACGGCCTGAGGAGCGCCGCGACGCGGGCGTAGTTCCAGGCCGCCACCGCCAGACCCAGCAACAGTCCGCCCAGCGAGCAGGCGGAGCGGAAGAACCCTTGCTGAAGTCCTCCCAGGACCGACAGCACCATGAAGATCACGATGGCCCAATCTACCCATGTCCAATCTACCCACATTGAGCTGTGCTCCGTCTACGTTCTACAAGCTTAAATCCCGCCCGGTCAAGCGCCGGTAGGCTTCAAGATACTTGGCCTGCGTACGCTCTACCACGTCATCCGGCAGCCCAGGCGCAGGCGCCTGCTTGTTCCACTGGATTGCTTCAAGATAATCGCGTACAAACTGTTTGTCGAATGAAGGCTGCACGGCCCCAGGCTTCCAAGCCGCACCCTCCCAAAAACGCGAGGAATCGGGCGTCAACGCCTCATCGGCAAGGATAATGCCTTCTGCCGTCTTACCAAACTCAAATTTTGTATCCGCCAGAATCAATCCACAAGACTCGGCGTGCTTCGCGGCTTTCCGGTAGAGGTCCAGCGTCAACTGGCGCAACTGGGCGGCATCGGCCGCGCCCAACACCGCCTCAGTGGCGGCAAAGGAAATATTCTCGTCGTGGGCGCCGTCCTGGCTCTTGGTGGCGGGAGTAAACACCGGCTCCGGGAGCCGCGATCCGTCCAGAAGGCCGCTGGGGAGCGGAATGCCGCAAACGGTTCCGTTTACCTGGTATTCCTTCCAGCCCGAGCCGGCCAGGTAGCCGCGCGCCACGCACTCCACGGGAAACATGTTGGCCCGCTTGACCAGCATCGAGCGGCCTTCCAATTGGTCGGCGTAGGGCTGCAAGACGGAGGGGAACTTGTTTACATCGGCCGTGATCAGATGGTTGGGAACCAGGTCTGACAGCAAGTCGAACCAGAACAGCGAAATCTGGGTAAGAATCTTGCCCTTGCCTGAAATGCCGGTTCCCAGCACGTGATCGAAGGCTGAAATGCGGTCTGTGGCCACGAGCAGCAATGCCTCCTTGCCCGCGTTGGATACGGCATACAAATCGCGTACCTTGCCCCGGCCGATCAAGGGGGTTTTGCCCAGATTCGTTGTGAGGAGAGCTGTCACGTGAAGGCCTTCCGTTCGAGGGAACTGAATCTCCGATTCTCCAGCGATAGCCTGGGTTTGTCAATGTGCTTGTGACGAGTAATTGTGTCCAGAATTGACCAGCTACGGGGATGAAAGAAATGGTCCAATACAAACGACAACCTGGTGTGGAAAAATGTTACGCACCACTGTGATGGCCGTCACGGAATGCCAGTTCCATATAGGAGACACTCCAGTTGTCAACATGGTTCGGAGAGCTCGCAAGAACGCTCTCTTAGAGCCGGGCGACACGAAGTAGCCGTGGAAAGGGGAAGCCGCAGCTAGCTTCGTTAGTGCAGGGATCACCAGTAGCCGCGCGCTACCGACCTCCAGCGTCGGCTACTGGTCCCCGTTTTTTAACTTGTGCAAAGCAAGCGCCTCCGAAGAGAAGAGATCCTTCGGGGGCGAATTTTTGCCCGCCGTCTTGCCGCGCACTCTGCTGTTTAATCTTTGGTAAATACCAGATTCTTCTGTGCACCGTGTCGTCCCAGTGGTATCTTCTTTGCAATCCATACGGCTCACATTGGAGGTCCCCTGCGATGAGTTGGCGCGAACGCAGCTTTTCTGCTCCCATCCGTTACACCCCCGCAACCCAGCCTGCCGCAAAGGGCCTATTAGACGGCCACCTCGTCGAGCCTGCGGCGTCGGCGGTCCTGGTCTTTCATGGCATGGGGCAACAAGTGCGCTTTGAAACCCTCAGTGACCTGGCCTCAGCCATCCTCGATGAAGCGGAAGCAAGGGGCGGCAATGTCACCGGTCTGCATATAGGCATCGCCCCCAAAGGGGATGCTCCCGGCCAGTTTCTGGCCCGGGCCGAGATTGCCTGGACCGACGACAAAGGAGAAGCTCATGCCGCGCATGTATATGAGGCGTATTGGGCTCCTTTGACCGAGGGCAAGGTTAGCTACTGGGACACCATCCTATTTTTGCTCGAGGGTGGGTGGAACGGGTTGAAGAGCAGCCTTCTCAGCATGAAGTGGAGTTTCGACCGGTGGGTATTCGGTGAATTCAAGTCGATGCCCATAACAAAGGGAACGCCGCTGGTTCTGGTTCTGGTTCTACTTGTTCTTGGTTTCACCATGGCTATCATCGCCATGGCCGGCGCTGCGGTTGCTGAGATTGCCAAAAATCTCAGTTCACCCAACCCCCTGAACTCAATCAAGGCGGTTCTCAACACGATCTACGGCCAGATTGCCGGGCCTTGGAACGGAATCAGTGGTTGGGTTGAGAGCCTGTTTCGCGGCCCCGGCGCGCCCGGACCCACATGGCAATTGCCCATCCCTGCAGCGGGGACCTATGTTCATTGGACCTACTACCCAATTCCAGTGATCGCCTGGGCTGCACTCGTAGGCTTGGTCTTTCTCATTCGCTACTTCATTGTTGGATATGTAGGCGCTGTCGCTGCCTATCTCGCACCCTACAAAGACAGCAAATTCGACGAGCTGCGCAGTGCCATCCAGAAGGTTGGCTTGGATGCGGCGCGGCTTATCTACTACGGCAACAAGCACACGGCAGGCGCTGAAAAGGCGCCGCCGGAGACTCCAAACGCCGAATGGATCCCCGATTATCAGAACATTGTCTTTGTCGCCCACTCGCTGGGTACCGTGCTGGCCTATGACACGCTCAACGCGATCTTCAATATTGAAAACACGAGCAACCTGCCGGGCGCACCAAACCGGGCCGTCGAACGCACACGGGCCCTCATCACCTTCGGATCGCCCCTGGACAAGGCCGCATTCATCTTCCGCGCACAGTTCAATCGCGCGACGCAGATTGGGAGAATCCGCGAAATGATGGCCTGTGCCATTCAGCCGTTGATTAGCAAGTATGATTTCCGCTACGTTCCCGGCCGCAAGCGCCCTGGGCCGCGTTGGATCAATCTCTGGTCGCCGCTGGATATCATCAGCGGCAGTCTTGGCTACTACGATGATTCCAAGCAGGCGCCTTCAAAGGATTCGCTGGTCGACAATCAACCTGATCCGGCATGCACGATCCCGCTGTATGCGCACGTGCAATATTGGAAGGGAAAGCTGCTGCGCAAAACAGTCTACGACCAGTTAATTTGATTCTCCGAGTCGTCCAGTCTACGCCGTAGCCCGCCTCTGCTCGTGGCTGCCCAAACGCACACTCACCACCTTGGAGACACCAGGTTCCTGCATGGTGACGCCGTAGATCATATCGGCGAACTGCATCATGCGCTTGGAGTGGGTGACCACCAGGAACTGCGTGTCCTTGCTCAAGACGCGCATCAGGTCTCCGAACCGGCCCACGTTCGTCTCGTCCAGCGGGGCATCCACCTCGTCGAGCACACAAAAGGGGCTGGGCCGGAACTGGAAGATCGCGACCAGCAAAGCCAGAGCGGTCAGCGCCTTTTCTCCGCCGGAGAGCAGCAGCACATTTTGCAGTTTCTTTCCCGGCGGCGAGGCGACAATATCCAGTCCGCTCTCGGCCTGATTTTCCGCGTCCGTGACCCGCAGGAAGGCCTGCCCGCCCTGGAACAGGCGCCCGAAAACCTGGGCAAAGTTCTCGTTGATCCTGGCAAAAGCCTCGTCGAACTTGGTGCGCGAGATCAGATCGATCTCCTTGATCGTCTCCTGTGTGTTCTCGATCGAATCGATGAGGTCCTTGCGCTGCGTATCGAGGAATCCGTGCCGGTCGGCCGTCTCCTTGTATTCCTCAAGAGCCATCATGTTTACCGGACCCATCTGCTCAATCCGCTGGCGCAGTGTGTGGCAGGTCTCCTCCTCGGCGGTGAGAGCCTGATCAGCCAGGCGCTCCATGATCGGGTCGGCACGCAGCACCTGGGCCTCGACGTTGACTTCGGTCAGGCAGCTTGCCTCAAGGTATTCCAGATCGGAGTGCAACTTGGCCAGCTCGGCCGAGCGGCTCGAGCGGTCCTCGCGCAACTGGTCCAGAGATGCCCGCCCGGTCTTCAGTTGTGCCTCCATGGCCGCCAACTGATGGCGCAGTGTCTGCGCCTGCGCGGCAAGAGTCTGCGCCTGGGCCAGCGCCTCGGCGCGCACTTCTGCCAGTTCCTTCTGTCGTCCAGCCAACTCGGCGCTTTCGCGAATGCGCTGTTCCCGCTCCGTCTCCGCGGCCACCCGCTGCTGCGCGGTGGCTAGCACACGGCGGTCCAGGTCGGCATGGAGCCGATCGATGCGTTGGAAGGCCGCCTCCGCGCCGCGCCTCCGCTCTTCCAGGCCGGCCAGCTCCGCGGTGACCTGCGCCGCCTCCTGCTGCAAGCCTTCGCGTTTCTGGCGCAGTGTGGCCAGTTCTGCCTGCAATGCATCGAGGCCAGCCTCGGCTTGCGCGTGTTCCGCCTCCAGGCGCTGGGTCTCCTCGCGCTTTTCACTGATGGCGAAGTGCTTGGCCTCGCGCGCATCCTTGTTGCGTGCCGCCTGCGCCGTCCACTCTTGCAGACGCCTCTCGATGCGCTGCACCTCGCCTTCCATCTGTTTCAGCGCCGCGCCTTGGTTGGCGCTATCGGTCTCGGCCTGCCGCCGTTCTCCGCTGCGCGCCTCAACTTGCGCCGTCATCTCTTCGATGGTCCGGGTCAGCGTTGCTGCTTCAGCCTCCGCCTGCGCCAGGCCGGTTTCCAGCTTGGCCAGCCGGGCCGCCGTCTCGCGCAACTCGCGCTTCAGCGCCAAAGGTCCTTCGCTTGCCGGTTTTCCGCCGGTCACCGTCGCGTTGTGGAAGCATTCCCCCTCCGGCGTCAGGAAATAGCCTTGGGAGTGCCGCGCGGACAGCCGTAGAGCTTCGCCTGAGTCCTCAACCAGATACCCGTTCCTGAGCTTGGGCAGGATCGACTCCAGCGACCGCCCAAAACCATTCAGAACCCGGATCGAGTTCTTCAGCGGGGTCAAGCCAGGCCCACTGATCGAGTCGTCACTTTCATTCAAAGCGCTGCCTTGCGTATCGCCGCCAGGGTGGATCAGAAAAGTGGCGCGGCCATCGACGCCGGACTTGAGCAGGCGGACGCCCTCCTCGGCAGCCACCCAGCTCTCAACAACCACATAATTCAGCTCCTCGCGAAGAAACTCGTCCACCACGCCTTCGTGTGCGCCGCTTACCTCCAGAAAGTCCGCCAGCGTACCCACTGGCGCCACGCTCTGTCCCAGCGCGCCGGGTTTCAGGAGCCGCCGCACCGTGTCAGTGGAGTAGCTGTGATTGCGAATCAGCGCCTCGAGTGAGTTGCCCCGCCCGGCCACAGTGGCCTGCTCGCTGCGCAGTTGGTTGGCCCGCGTGCGTTGCGTATTCTCTTCAGCCCGCCTTGACTGCAATGCCTCGCGAAGAGCGGCAATCTCGCTTTCGAGCCTCTTCAGCGCTTCCGCCGCGGACTCAAAGCGCTGCCGGGCTTGCCCACTCTCGACGCCCAGGTTCTCCTGCTCGTTTCGCGCCTGGCCAATCTCCGACGCCAATCGCTCCGCTTCGCGCTCCAGGGCAGCCAGGCTCTCTTCGCCCTGGGCCGTGTAGTTGCGGGCGTTGCCGGCCAGGGTCAACAGGTGCATGGCGTGGCGGCGGCTGGATTCCAACTGCCGCTCCGCCGTAAAAACTTCTTCGGCTGCCGTGCGTGCTTCCTGCTGTCGCGCTTCCACCTGCTGGCGAAAGGCCTTGGCTTCTCCTGCCGCCGTCTCAAGAAACGCGTGCTGCTGCGCTCGCTCTTCGGCAATGCCGCTCAACTGCGTTCGTGTCTGCTCCAGCTCCGTGCCGGCTGCCGTGATCCGCGCCTCCAACTCGCCCACGCGTTCGGCGTTGCCGCGCTCCCTTGCTGTCGCCCGTTCCAGCTCGACCGCCGCTTGGTTGGCCCGGTTTTGCGCGTCCTGGCCCTCGCCATCCAACTCATAGCCGCGCTCGGTGAGCGTGTGCTGGCTGGCTTCCAGCGTGCCGATCTCGGCCGCAGAGCCGTTAATCCGCTCAGTGAGGGAAGCGATCTCCTGCTCCAGCCGGGTCTGCACCGCATCCATCAGCGCCATGCGGCTGGCCAGAACCACCCGCAACCGCCCCCGCAGCTCGTCTCGCACGGCAGCAAACCGCTCTGCCTTCGCCGCCTGCCTTTTCAGGCTGTTCATTTGCCGCGTGACTTCCTCAAAGATATCGTCCACGCGCGCAAGGTTCTGCTTGGCGCTCTCCAGGCGCAGCTCCGCCAGACGCTTCTTGTTCTTGAACCGTGTAATCCCCGCAGCCTCCTCGATGATGGCCCGGCGGTCATGCGGCTTGGAGCTGAGCAGTTGGCCGATCCGCTCCTGACCAATAATCGCGTAGCTCTCCGGCCCCAGGCCCGTGCCCATGAAGATGTCCTGAATGTCGCGCAGCCGGCAAAGCTTGCCGTTCAACAGGTACTCGCTCTCCCCGGTGCGGAACAGCCGCCGGGTAATCACGATCTCGCCTTTTTGCGGCGTGCGCTGGAACTTGCGGCGTCGAATCTTGAGCACCACTGCCTGCGGACCCTGGCCTGCCGACGCGGACTGCGATTCGGCTAACATTGGATCTGGCCCGTCTTCATCGCTTTCTTGGGGATCTAGCACCTGTCCCGGCTGTTCGGCGGCGATAATCTCGTCGGCCTCGACGGCTCGCTGGCGGCGTACTTCGTCCTCGTCCCAGTCGGCCGGACCATCGTGGTCGACCATCACCTCGGGCTCAACCGGTATCGGCCCCTCGAAGGCTTCGGGATCAACCAGGGTCAGCGTCACTTCGGCCATTCCCAGCGCCTTGCGCTCGCGAGTTCCGGAAAAGATCACGTCCTGCATGTGTGTGCCGCGCAGGGATTTGGCGCTCTGTTCGCCCAGCACCCAGCTCACCCCGTCCAGAATGTTCGACTTGCCGCAGCCGTTTGGTCCCACCACCACGGCAATGCCTGTTCCCGGCACGCTCAATTCCGTCCGGTCGCAAAAGCTTTTGAAGCCGAGGATGTGGATCTTCTTTAGTTTCAGCATTTTCTCTCCGAATGAATCGGGCTGCGCGACTGGAGTGCGGAAACCGGCGGCAACATTCCACCGCCGCCCTTGCGGCGGGAAGGATTGCTATCCGATTACAGAGTCTCGATTACAAACTCTAAGGAGACTGGGGTGCGGGGTCAACGGTGGAAGGCGGGGTAATTGTGGATAAGGGAGGCCCGAATTCCTCTTCTTGGAAAATCCTAAGAATGCTGTGCAGAATTGGGATTGTTTAACGAGTATTGCGGGGCTTTTGCACAGCACACGAAGCCGGAACGGGTTGGTTTCGAGCTGTCCCGCAGGATCAATCTGGCCGTCAGCCAGGCCGACGGCGCGATGCGATTCTTGAAGCGTTATCGAGGAGGATTTGCCGAGGATGGCCGCGTTTTCATCCTGTGAACCGCCAATTTGATTTATCGAACCAGGGAGCTTAGTTTTGATGAGATGCCGAAACCCTCGAAGGCAGGAAGCATCCAAGATTATGCAATCAAATGAAGCATTCATGAGGAGCTGCACATGTCTGAAAGCGAAACAAAGACCCCCGGACCACCGATAGTCGACGATCAGAACACCATGTCAGGCGATGCAAAATGCCCGTTCTCGAACGGCGCCCGCAAGCACACAGTGGCTGGAACCCCAACGAACGCAAACTGGTGGCCCGATCAACTGAACCTGAAGATCTTGCACCAGCACTCGGCCCTGTCCAATCCCATGGGCGAGGCTTTCAATTACGCCGAGGAGTTTAAGAGCCTCGACTTGGATGCCGTGATCAAGGACCTCCATGCCTTGATGACGGCGTCGCAGGACTGGTGGCCTGCGGACTACGGACACTATGGGCCGTTCTTCATCCGTATGGCGTGGCACAGCGCAGGCACCTATCGCATCGCCGACGGCCGTGGCGGCGCGGGCTCCGGCGCACAGCGTTTTGCTCCTCTCAACAGTTGGCCGGACAATGTGAGTCTCGACAAAGCGCGCCGGTTGATCTGGCCGATCAAACAGAAGTACGGCCGGAAACTTTCCTGGGCCGACCTGATCGTTCTCGCTGGTACCGTGGCGCTGGAGTCGATGGGACTCAAGACCTTCGGTTTCGGCGGTGGGCGCGAGGACGTCTGGGAGCCGGGGGACGACATTTACTGGGGATCTGAGGGCAAGTGGCTGGGAGACGAACGCTACCGTGGCGACCGTCAGCTCGACAATCCTCTCGCCGCCGTTCAGATGGGCCTGATCTATGTGAATCCGGAAGGGCCGAATGGCAAGCCGGATCCAATTGCCGCGGCTCGGGATATCCGCGAGACGTTCGCTCGCATGGCGATGAATGACGAGGAGACAGTTGCCCTCATCGCCGGCGGACACACCTTCGGCAAAACTCATGGCGCTGCCGATCCCATCAAGTATGTCGGTCCGGAACCAGAGGGCGCCGGCATCGAAGAGCAAGGCCTGGGCTGGAAGAACAGCTTTGGCAGCGGCAAAGGCGCTGATACGATCAGCAGCGGTTTGGAGGGCGCATGGACCACGAACCCGGTGAAGTGGGACAACAACTACCTGGAAAACCTGTTCGGCTATGAATGGGAACTCACCAAGAGCCCCGCCGGCGCCAACCAATGGACGCCCAAGGACGCATCTGCTGCGGGTACCGTACCGGATGCTCACGACCCCAAGAAGAAGCACGCCCCCATCATGTTCACGACGGACCTGTCTCTGAAATTGGACCCGGCCTATGAGAAGATTTCGAGGCACTTCCTCGAGAATCCGCAGGAGTTGGCAGACGCCTTCTCCAAGGCCTGGTTCAAGCTGACGCACCGCGACATGGGGCCTCTCTCGCGGTATCTTGGCCCGCTGGTTCCGGCGGAGCCGCTGATTTGGCAGGACCCGACTCCCGCAGTCGATTATGAACTGATCGGCGAGCAGGATATTGCTGCCCTGAAGGCAAAAATCCTCTCGTCCGGGCTCTCCATCCCCCAACTGGTCACGACGGCATGGGCGTCCGCTTCAACCTTCCGCGGCAGCGACAAGCGCGGCGGGGCTAACGGAGCGCGGATTTGCCTTGCGCCGCAAAAAGATTGGGAGGTCAACCAGCCGGCAGAACTGGCGAAGGTCCTTGAATCTCTGGCCGCGATCCAGAAGGATTTCAACGGCGCCCAATCCGGTGGCCAATCCCGTAAGAAGCAGGTCTCGCTCGCCGACCTCATCGTTCTGGGCGGCTGCGCAGCCGTCGAGGAAGCTGCAAAGAAGGGCGGCCACGACGTGAAGGTGTCGTTCTCGCCAGGGCGCACGGATGCATCGCAGGAGCAGACCGATGTTGCCTCCTTCGCCGTACTGGAGCCCGCCGCGGACGGGTTCCGCAACTACCTCCGCAAAGGAGACGAAGCATCAGCGGCTGAGTTGCTGGTGGATCGAGCAAACCTGCTCACGCTGACCGCTCCCGAGATGACGGTTCTCATCGGTGGCTTGCGCGCACTGAATGCCAACTTTGGGCAGTCCGAACATGGCGTTTTCACCAAGAGGCCCGGAACCTTGACCAATGACTTCTTCGTGAATCTCCTCGACATGAATACGAAGTGGCAGAAGTCCGCTACTTCCGAAGGTGTTTTAGAGGGCCGCGATCGTGCAACCGGCAATCTCAAGTGGACGGGGACAGTAGTCGATCTCGTCTTCGGTTCGAACTCTCAGCTCCGAGCCCTCGCCGAAGTCTATGCGTCTGACGACTCGCAGCAGTCGTTCGTGCATGACTTTGTGGCGGCATGGAGCAAGGTGATGAACCTGGACCGCTTCGACCTCGCGTGACCTCAGATGCCTGTCTGTTGAAGGCGCTACAACAAATGCCAGGTGCCCCATCCATCGCTTTTTCCTAGCGATGGGTGGGAAGCCAAGAGGCCTGATTCAAGACAGCCGGGTGCCCCAGGTCTCACCTCTGAGACCTGGGAATCATCGAATTAACCGGCTGTAACTGGAACGCCATTTGCTGCCAGTTGATGTGCAGCAGCGATCTCCCGAATGGCCCAGCCTGCTATCAACAGGCTGGGCGCGAGAGTCGGTTCGGCGTCGCCGAGGGCGGCGAGAGTGGTAGATCGAATTTGCTGGCCGGGCTGAGCGGCGCGGGAAACCACGGCACAGGGGAAGTCCGGTGGCAACCCTTGCTCGAGCCATTCCTGCGCCAGCAGATGCAGATCGCGGCCCGGCATGTACACCACGCGGGTTGCGTCTTCCAACTCATGCAACGGCGACTGCCTGTCCTGTTTGTCCTGTCTGCCCGACTGCGCGTGATGGCCCGTAGAGAAGATCACGTTCGATGCGGCGTCCCGGCTCGTCAGCGAGCAGCCGATGGCGGCGGCGGCAGCAAAAGCGGCAGTGATCCCGGGGACAATTTGAAACGGCACGCCAGCTTCCGTCAACGCGGCAATCTCTTCTGCAGCGCGGCCAAAGATCAGCGGGTCCCCGCTCTTGAGTCGAACCACGCTGCGATTCCCGCGTGCGTTTTCGATCATCAGGAAGTTGATTTCGGTCTGCGTGATGGTCTTGCTGCCGCAGCGCTTGCCAACGTTAAGAACTTCGGCCGAGGGTGAGGCAAGATCTAGAATCGTCTGCGGAACCAGGTCGTCGTGCAGGATGACGTCGGCGGTCTGAATAAGGCGCAGGGCCTTGACAGTGAGCAGGTCGGGGTCGCCCGGACCGGCCCCTACTAGGTGAACCGTTTCCAAAGAAGAATCAGCGTCGCCTTCAAGGTTTCGCAGCAACGGCTCAAGAAGGTCGTGACTCTCATCGCAGAATGCGATGTCGTCTTCGTCAGTCAGCTTGGGCTCAAGCGGCGCGTGAGCCAATTGGCGGGATGGGCAGGATTCAGATTCGCAGACCTGGCGTTGTGCCAGTTGGTGCAAAAGGGATTTGCGCGCCTCGCCACCGGGATGAAGTTCAAGAACCTCGCGGCGCAGTTTGCCGAGGTTTTCAAGCCAGGGGCCAAGGTCTTGGGGCAGTTGCTCGTCGATCTCGCGGCGGAGGTGCTGGGCTACTGCGGGGCTTTGTCCGGCAGTGGAGATGGCAATCTGCAGGTCGCCGCGGCTGACGATTGAACCAAAATAGAAATCGCAGTTTGGAATGTCGTCGACGCTATTGCAAAGGATGCCTCGCTCGACCGATCCCCGATAAACCAGTGCGTTGGCTTCAGGCGCGTCGGTGGCCGCGATCGCCAGAAAGTTGCCGTCGAGATCCGCAGGTTCAAATGCCCGCTGAATCCATTCGAGTTTGCCTTCGGCGGCCAACTGCTGGATCTCAGGCCGTGCGTTGGGAGCGATGACGCGGAGTTTGAGGCCGGTCTTGAGCAAGCTGCCAATTTTGTCTAGCGCAACGCTCCCCGCGCCTGCAACGAGGCATCGGCGGCCGTCGAGCTTCAGAAAGATTGGCAACATGCTCATGACTTTTTCCTCAATCACCCACGCCATGCGGCACTCGGCCAGTCGGCGCGTCGCGTTCAACGGCGGTCAGAACCTCACCGCCCGGTTGGGGGCCGGCGAGATGTGCGCGGAGTTCGTCATTGGAATGGCGGCTGAACCAGGCGCGAAGGTTCTCCTCGGGTTGCCGGTCCGCCAGGTATTGGCGCAGCAGGCGCTCAATGGCATCGGGTATAAGCGGTGCAGGGCAGCGATAGCCGACCGGGCGAGCGATTGCAGCATGCTGACCCACCGCTCCGCCGAGGCAGAAATAGAAGGCGTCGGTCAGCTTGCCCTCATGCTTGATCTTCTTGCCCTCGATGCCGATGTCCGCAATCCAGTGCTGGCCGCAACCGTTGGGGCAACCGGTTACGTTGAGCTTGAGCTCCTGGTCGAAGCCCGGCAGCCGCTCTTCGAGTTCGTCGACCAGCCAACTTGTAAAGCCCTTGGTCTCCGTGATGGCCAGCTTGCAAAACTCCGTGCCTGTGCAGGCGATTGCTCCCCGCCAGAACGAAGAACCGTCAACCTGGAGACCGATTTTGCCAAGCTCTGCGGCCAGTTCCGCGGCCCTGCCGTTGGGGACATCGATGAACAGAAGGTTTTGGGAGACTGTGGTCCGGAGGGCTCCGCTGCCGAAACGCTCGGCCAAGTCCGCTGCGGCCTCCACTTGCTCGCCAGTCAACCGGCCGCGAAGGACGGAGGCTCCGACGGAACTGAGGCCGGCCTGCCGCTGCGGATTGATGCCGGCGTGATCGCGGAAGATGTCGTTGGGCACTTGCTCGGGAGCGCCAGGCAGAAGCGTGAAATCAAGCCGGGATTGAAGCTCAGCCAGGAAGCTATCGGCGGTCCAACCCTCTTTCATGAACAGATGCTTCATGCGCGCGCGATCCCGGCTTTCGCGCAGGCCCTGCTGATCGCGGAAGATTTCGGCGATGGCGCGAACGACGCGAAGCGCCTGGTCAGGCAGGATGAAGGCATCGAGGCGGACTGCGAGGTGCGGGTCGGCCGAGAGCCCGCCGCCCACGCGCAGTGAGTAGCCGACCACGCCGTTGTGTTTCGCGGCCGTAAGCCCGATGTCGTTGATCTCCGGATTGTTGCACCACGAGGGGCAGCCCGAGACAGAGATCTTGAATTTTCGTGGCAGGTTAAAGAATTCCGGATTTCCGGCAAGCAGTTGTGCAATCTCAAAGGCGAGCGGAGAGGCGTCAATCAGCTCATCGGCGGCGACTCCAGCCAGCGGGCATCCGGTTACGTTGCGCACCACATCGCCGCAGGCTCCCTTGGGTGACAGCCCAATGGCGTCGAGCGCGTCCACCACCTCGGGGAGCGATTCGATGGTGAGCCAGTGAAGCTGGATGGCCTGGCGAACGGTGATGTCGGCAAGGTTGCGAGCGTACTTCCGCGTGAGTCCGCCGATGACGCGAAGCTGGTTGGCCGACAGGATGCCGTTTGGAATGGCGATACGCATCATGAAGTATTCCGAGGCCAGACCCTCGCCGCCCTTGCCGCCGACGGCGCCAATGCCATCGCCCTGCGTGTAAATGCCCCACCATTTGAAGTAGAAGGAAGCCCACTCGGGAACGACGCTGGAGCGGCCCTCGCGGGCAAAGGCGCGCACTTCGTCAAAGGCCGCCCATGGGTTCTTTTCGCGCTTCAGGCGCTCGGCACGTTGGGCGCCTGTCTCTTTTACTGGAACAACTTGAGTCATATTTCCCTTTTCCGGCAGAAATAGAAATCCCGCGACAGCACGGCTGTATCGCGGGCATTCAGAAACCGTGGATTTTAGATCGGACTTTCAGACCCAGGTCACCTGTGCGCGCGAGGCGGCGTACAGCAGCGACGACAGGGCAGACCGTTCATATAAAGATGATAGCTGCGGGTCTGGAGAAAAGCAATTCCACCACCTGCGGTGGGGCAGCCACCCTCGGCTCCTGGCGCTCGCGGGGTTTGGTGGACGCGACAGAAGGCTCATTTGCTGGTGGCGCTACGCGGAGGGCTAGGCCGCGTTCAGCTCGGCCAGGATTCGTTCTACGGCTTCGCGAGCCGCTCTTTCTCCGCCTTCGGATAGGCTCATCCGGATAGGCTGTTTCGGGTCGATGGTGATGGCGTAGAGGATGATTTCGTGCGTGCCGCCCTGGATGTAGAACATATCCAGCAGATCTTTCATGCCGACATCGTGGGCTGTGATTGTGGGCGGGTAATCACGGGTAAAGCGGGGAGTGGTGCGCGAGACGGTCCCTACCGGGTTGCCGTCGTTTGCGGCGTCGATCAGGATGATGCGGCCAGCTTGTTCCAGCGGCTCCAGCAGCGTAAAGCCGCCGGTGCCGCCGTCGAGACACTCCACGGCTGGCAACGGGTGCGCTGCCAGCCGTGTTTCTAGAGCTCTTACCGCGTAGACGCCGATGCCTTCATCGCCCATCAGGACGTTGCCAAGCCCAAGCACCAGTGTCTTTACCCTGTCATTTGTTTCCTGACTACTTGTCACGCTTCTCTCGCTCAAACTTCCACCCGCCTATGATCGAGGATACAGTGCCACGGCCCTCGATGTAGTCGTGATAGAAGGCGAGATAGATGTGAATGATGATAAACGTGACAAAGAACCACATAAACGTGTGATGCCAGAAGCGCACGCCGAATTCGCCGCCCATCAGCGGAACGATCCAGGTGAACATCCGTGGCAGCCACGAGTTGCTCATGCTGGAGTAGAGGGCGAAGCCGGTGATGCTCTGGAAAACAAACGCCAAAAAGGTGCCGAAGTAGATCACACCGGCCAGAGCGTTGTGCCCTGTGGAAATGGGCCCGTGCAGCTGGGTCTCAAGCACATCGGCTTTGATGACGTCGACGATTTCCACCTGTTGCGCCTTCTTGAGCGGAAAGAAGGCGTTCCAGTGGGAGTACTTGTTCCCAACGAAGCCCCAGTAGAGCCGCGCCAGGAAGTTGAACACGTAAACGAAAGCGGCCACAAAGTGGATGAACCGCACCCACCCGAACCAGTACTGCTGGTAGGCCTCGGCCGCGTAGAACGGGCTCATGGGGGCCCCGATCAGGTAGCCGGTGATCAACAGGGCCACCAGGGCCACGGCGTTGATCCAATGGTAGACGCGCACCGGCAGTTCCCAAACATAGATTCGCCGATACTCTACCGGACGCTCGGGAGCTGCCGGTAAACCACTGCCTGCGCCAATAACCGCGGAGCCGATATTTGGATCACTCATGGCCGTCACTCGAAGGAAACCTGGTGAAGGTGCCGTCCCTGCGGATCGTACAGATGCACGGCGCAGGCCAGGCACGGGTCAAAGGAATGGATCGTGCGGAGAATCTCGACCGGCTGTTCGAGGTTGGCCACAGGCGTGCCAATCAGCGCCGCTTCAAAGGACGAGCGCTGTTGTTTGGCATCCCGAGGGGAACCGTTCCAGGTGGTCGGCACAACCAGTTGGTAATTGTCGATGGCGCCGTTCTTGATCTTGATCCAGTGCGCCAACGCGCCGCGAGGAGCTTCAGTCAAGCCAACTCCCTCCGCCTCCGCCGGCCAGCTCTTCGGTTCCCAGAACTCGCCATTGAATGTGGAGACCTCATTGATCTTCACGCGATCCATCAACTGGCCGTAGAACTCTTTGAGCCAGATCATGGCCAGCGCTGCATCCAGGCCGCGAGCCGCCGTGCGGCCCAGCGTGGAGAACAGAGCGGCAACGGGCACGTTGAGCTTGCCCAGTGTGTCCTTTACCAAATCCTGAACATCTGTGCGGCCGGAGGCAAAAGCAACGAGCAATCTCGCCAGCGGGCCCACCTCCATTGCGTTTTCTTTCCAGCGCGGAGTCTTCAGGAATGAATACTTTTGGAAGCCCTCAAGAGTTTCAAAGGGCGGCTTGGGCCCGGTGTAGTTGAGCTTGGTCTCGCCAGCCCACGGGTGTAATCCCTCACCGTCGCCGCCATCGTAGGTGTACCACGAGGAGGCGATGTATTCCTTGATCTCCTGGGAATCGGTTGCGTTGACCGGATGCACGGTGCTGAGGTCGCGATTGAGCACAACGCCGCGCGGATACTTGAACGAATTCGGCTGGCTGTAGCCCTTGGTGGGGAACTCGCCATAGCTGAGGTAGTTGGTCAACCCGCCGCCCCATTTGGACCAGTCCTTGTAGAAGGAAGCCACCGCAAGCAGATCGGGGATGTAGACCTGGTTGATGAACTCGTCCGCCTGGCCGATGAGTTTGGCGACCAGGTTCAGCCGCTCGGAGTTGATCGCGGCCACTTCATTCATGTCGATGGAGCAGGGAACGCCGCCCACCAGGTAATTCGGATGCGGATTCTTGCCGCCGAACACCGTGTGGATCTTGACGATCTCTTTCTGCCATTGCAGCGCGTCAAGGTAGTGAGCCACCGCGATCAGGTTCACCTCCGGCGGCAGCTTGTAGGCCGGATGGCCCCAATAGCCGTTGGCGAAGATGCCGAGGCCGCTGGCGGCGAAGGCCTTGATCTTGTCCTGCACATCGGAAAAATAGGCGGGGGTGTTCTTGTCCCACTTGGAGAACGATCCCGCCAGCTCCGAGGCTTTCTTCGGATCGGCCTTCAACGCATTGACGATGTCCACCCAGTCCAGCGCATGCAGATGATAGAAGTGAATCACGTGGTCCTGCACATACTGCGTGGTCATCATGATGTTGCGGATAAGCTCAGCGGTGGGAGGTACTGCGATCCCAAGCGCACTCTCAACAGCGCGCACACTGGTGAGAGCGTGCACGGTGGTACACACGCCGCACACGCGCTCGGTAATGGCCCAGGCGTCGCGGGGATCGCGGCCGATGAGAATCTTCTCCAGGCCGCGCACCATCGTGCCTGCGCTGAATGCGTCGGTAATGACGCCATTTTCCACCACTGCCTCAATGCGCAGGTGGCCTTCAATACGAGTGATCGGATCGACGACTACGCGTGCCATAGCTCACGACTCCTTTTGGTCTTCAGTGTGCACTTCTGCAATCACTGGCCGTTTGCGTATATTGGTTACCACCGCGTGCGCCGCAACTCCGGCCAGCGTGGCCACTCCAACCACCGCGCCCACCGTATCGGCTGTGCTCTCGACGCCGAAGCCGGGGAACGAGGCCAGATGCTGATAGAACGGGCCGTTGTCCCAGAAGCCTGCTTCGCTGCAGCCGATGCACCCATGGCCCGACTGGATGGGATAGCTTGTGCCTTCGTTCCACTTCACCACTGAACAGGCGTTGTAGGTGACCGGACCGCGGCAGCCCATCTTATACAGGCAATACCCCTTGCGGGCGTTCTCGTCGTCAAACGACTCGACGAACAGGCCGGCGTCGTAGTTGGGCCGGCGGTAGCAGGTATCGTGAACACGCCGCCCGTAGAACTCCTTGGGACGGCCCTGGCTGTCCAGCGCCGGAATCTGACCCAGCACCAGAAGGTGGGTGACAACGCCCATCATCACATCGGCAATCGGCGGGCATCCGGGCACGTTGATCACCGGCTTGTCCACCAGCTTATAGATCGGCGTGGCGCCGGTCGGATTTGGCTTGGCTGCCTGAACGCAACCGTTTGAAGCGCAACTGCCCCACGCCACAATCGCGGCCGCATCCTTGGCCACGGTCTGCAGAATCGATTCCGCGGTCTTGCCGCCGATCATGCAGTAGACGCCGTCATTGCCGGTCGGCACCGCGCCTTCCACCAGCACAATGTACTTGCCCTTGTTGTTTGCGATCGTATCGGTGAGGCACTTTTCAGCCTGGAACCCCGAGGCTGCCATCAGCGTTTCGGTATAGTTCAAGTCCAGCACATCCAGCAGCGCATCCACCACAATGGGGTGGGACGCGCGAATGAACGACTCGCTGCAGCAGGTGCACTCCTGGAAGTGCATCCAAACAACGGCCGGTTTTTCTTTCTTCTCGAATGCCGAGACAACCTGGGCGACGCCGGTTTGCCCAAACCCGGCCACCGTAGCGGCTGCGGCGCAGAACTGAAGAAAGTCTCTGCGGCTGTAGCCTTTCTGCTGCATTGATTCCCAAATGGAGTTACCCATGCCTACCTCGCTCGCTGTGCAGGTTCCGGGTGAAGCTTCCCTTATGGCCAAGGAACGGCGTGCGCAGGCCACGTGGGTTACATCACCGGATGTGAGCGAAACTACGCATTTGAAATAACAGGTCGCTGTGCGCTACGTCACACTTCTTTGGTCGGAACTCTTTGGGGCTGGCCGCGTGGCTCGGTCAAGGGCTGCATCACACGGGCAACCCTGGGCAACGATAGTTGACACCCTGAAGGAACTGAGTTTCCAGGAACGGCAGAGTGAGCTAGCCGCGATGGCTCTCGGAGCTTGTTTTGTTGCGCGGTGTCTCCAGGGCTCGAGTCAGGCTGGCGACCCGCTCCACCTGGTGGTTGCGGCACCAGGACTCGAGGCCGCGAGCCAGCCGCTCGACGGCACGAGGGTCCGCATAGCTGGCCGTACCCACCTGGACGGCGGTGGCCCCGGCGAGCAGGAACTCGACGGCATCTTCAGGAGTGACGATGCCACCCATGCCGAGGATCGGAACCGTCACGGCGCGCGCCGCTTCGTAGACCATGCGCAGGGCGATCGGCTTGATGGCCGGCCCGGACAGCCCCCCCGTGACGTTGCTCAGGCGCGGCTGGCGGGTCTCCGCATCGATAGACATGGCCAGGAATGTGTTGGTCAGGCTCAATGCATCGGCGCCGGCTTGCTCAGCGATTTTGGCCATGTTCGCGATCGAGGTCACATTGGGCGAAAGCTTGACGATGAGCGGCCGCATCGAGGCGGACTTGGCCCGGCTGACCAGGTATTCGAGCGAACCGGGATCGGCGCCGAAGGCCATGCCACCGGCATGAACATTGGGGCAGGAGACGTTCAGCTCATAAGCTGCGATGCCCTCGGCCTGGTTGAGCCGCTCAATGACCGCAATGTACTCGCCCACCGTGTGCCCAAAGACATTGATGATGACCTTGCAGCGGGGATAGCGGCTCAGCGGAGGCAGTTTGCGGCTCAGGAAGTCCTCGACGCCCACATTCTGCAGTCCGATGGCGTTGAGCATCCCGGCCGCAGTCTGAATAATGCGCGGCGCGGTGTGGCCGGCCATGGGTTCCAGCGAGATGCCCTTGGTGACAAACCCGCCGATTCGCTCCAGCGAGACGATCTCTTCAAATTCGATGCCGTAGCCGAAGGTGCCGCTGGCTGCGATCACCGGGTTAACCAGTTCCAGCCCGGCCAACGAAACTCTCATATCGGGTTTCACGTGCGGCAATCTTCCTTCTTGTCAGTGGTCAGTTGTCAGTGATCAGCCGGTTCGTCTCCATGATACTCGCCCGGCGCATCCGGAGTGCCGCGCAGGGGCAGCGGCGCCGCGCAGTCGCTGAGCTTCAGGCGGAAGGGTTCGGAGTTGCCGGGCAGAAGTAAGGGGCGGCTGTTGGGAGCCGCCCCGAGGCAAGAGGTGAGGTGCAGTGGTTAGACGGTTACCGGTTCGTTGGCGGTGACTTTGACAGGGGTGAGCCAGCCGAAGCGGTCTGGCTTGAGGCCGTTGGCGATGCCGAAGAATTCGTCGGCGATGTTCTTTGTAATCTCGCCGGGCTTTCCGTCGCCGATGACGATGCGGTCAATGGAGCGGATGGGGGAGACTTCAGCGGCGGTGCCGGTGAAGAAGACTTCGTCGGCGATGTAGAGGAGCTCCCTGGGGAGTGCCTGCTCAGTCACGGCAAGGCCCAGGTGGCGGGCGATGGTGAGCACACTGTCGCGGGTGATGCCGGAAAGGGCGGAGTTGGCCAAGGGCGGGGTGTAGAGCACGCCGTTGCGGACGATGAAGACATTCTCGCCTGAGCCTTCGCTGACCAGTCCGTTCACATCGAGGGCGATGCCCTCCTGGTAGCCGTTGATCTCGGCTTCCATGTGAATGAGCTGAGAATTCATGTAGTTGGCGCCGGCTTTTGCCAGGGAAGGCAGGGTGTTCGGCGCCAGGCGGTTCCAACTCGAGATGCAGACGTCCGCGCCGCCGTGGCCGGCGATGTACTTGCCCCAGGGAAAGTTGGCGATGTAAACCTCGATAGGGGAACCCTTGGGGCTGACGCCGATTTCGCCGTAGCCGCGCAGCGCGATGGGGCGGATGTAGCAGGGCGTAACGCCGTTGGCTTCAATCACATCCACGACTCCGGCGCAAAGCTCTTCGAGCGTAAAGGGCAGGTCCATGCGATAGATCTTGGCTGAGTCGAGCAGGCGCTGCATATGCTCCGGCAGCCGGAAGACGGCCGAGCCGTGCGGTTGCCCGTAGCAGCGGATTCCCTCAAAAACGCTTGAGCCGTAGTGGATTACGTGGCTCATCACATGGAGGGTGGCGTCCTCCCAGGGAATGAGATTGCCGTTGTGCCAGATCTTGGAGGTTGTTTGGATAGGCATTGGGGTTGAGGAACTCCTTCATCCGCGCCATGCACGGATACCACAGGGTATCGCGATTCGAGGCAGCATGTCACGGGAGGTTGTTAATTAGCAAGGGCGCGGGGGGTTACTAAATTGACACACCAGCGGACTCCGATGGGGAAAGAGGGGACCTTTAAAGCCGCGCCCTTTCAAAGCGCGGACTCATTCAGAGGCTTCCTGAGTCGATAACCGATTGAGAGCAGGCGGCGCTGACTACCCGTTTCGGTGCACTGGGCGCCCTGGCAAAGGCTCACTGGGCCCAGTTTCCGCGTACCCCAACCATTTCCTGTCACTTTTTCACCTTGTCCGGGTACTTATACGATGAGGTATGACGATGATCCCGAAAATCTCAGGGAACAGCGACGCGCAACTGGTGGAATGGAGTCTGACAGGGAACCGCACCGCCTTTGCGACGATCGTCAAGCGATACCAATCGCTGGTCTGCTCCATCACTTACAACGCCACCGGTAGCTTGAGCTTGAGTGAAGATCTGGCGCAGGAAACCTTTTTTGCCGCGTGGGAACAGCTCTCCGAACTGCGCGATCCTGCGCGGCTCCGGTCCTGGTTATGCGGCATCACGCGCTTCCTGGTGGGCAAGGAATTCCGGCGGCAGGGCCGCGAGCCGATTCACGCCGCGGAAGCATTGGATGCGATCGAGGAGCCGCAATCGCAGGAGGCGTCGCCATCGGCGCTAGCCGTGAGCCGTGAGGAAGAGGCGATTCTGTGGCGCGCGCTGGAGCGGATTCCCGATGCCTATCGGGAACCGCTGATTCTGTTCTACCGCGAAGAGAAATCCATTGAACGCGTGGCGGCCGAGTTGGAGTTGAGCGAAGACGCCGTGAAACAGCGGCTCTCGCGCGGGCGCAAACTGCTGCACGAAGAAGTGGTTGCATTCGTGGAAGGCACGTTGAGCCGGACAGCGCCGGGTCATGGCTTTTCAAACGCAGTGCTCGCCATGCTTCCAGCCGCTCCCGCGGCATCGTTGGGCGTGGGCATGGCAGGCAAGGGCGCGGCGATGGCCAAGTCGGGGTCGATGGCGGCGTGGCTAGCTCCGGTGACGCCGTTTTTGGGTGTGTTTGCCGGCTTGATGGTGAACTGGATATCAGTGCGGTCAGCGCCGACGGCCCGCGAGCGGCGGTTTCAGGGCATCTGGCTCACATGCTTTTGGGTTTTTGTGCTGGGGTGGGCCGTGCCCGGGCGATATGCTGTGCAGGCTCTGCGCCACGGATACGCTTGGAGCGACACGACGTCTTTTGAGGTGATGACAGGCTTCTATTGGTTCTACGCGATGGTGGTCGGGACATTCATCGTGCTGTTTATGCGGCGGGCTGCGGCGATGCGGCGGCAGATAGAGCGGGAGCCGGGGAAGCGGGAGAGCAGCGGAGCTCCGATGACTCTTGCCTCGAGAGTTGCGATGGTGGCCGGGATTTATGTGGCGATGTTTTCCGCGCTGATCTACCTGGCGTTCAAAGCCCACGACTGGCTGGCAGGCGCAATCCTGTTGGGAGCGATGATTGTGCTGGGCGGTTGGCATTTGTTCCATGTGAACAGCCGGGATTACCTGGCAGGCTGGAGGCGAGCGACGAGGCGGCTGGTGCTGGGATGGGCGGTAATTCTACTGTTGCTGAATTGGCGGCTGGGAAGCTGGTTGGCTGCTTATCGGGGTGTGGATCTGGCCGTGATTCATGGGCTGTTCCCGGCGTGGTTGATTCCGATGGCGACCCTTATTTTGGTGGTCTGGATTGGAGCGTTGGTGGCTTGGACGAGGCCGGGGCGTGGCGGGACTGAACCCATCAAGTAAGGCTTTACCCTTCATACACGCGAAATCCTCGGCAGCCTGAAGCGGCGCGCGTTTGAAAGCGCCGGGTTGTTCGGATCCTCCCCACCGAATGCAGGAGCTCAACAATGAGATTGCAGAAGCAGGTTGCGTTTATCGTGATGTGCATGGTTCTGATTCCAGAGTCGGGGTTTGGCGCGGATCTTTCGCCGGCAAAGTGGAAGGTGGAAGAGAAGGCGCGGGCCGAGGAGGCGGAACAGATGCCATGGCCGCTGCAGGCGCGCGTGGTTGAGGGGCAGCAGGGGCTGGTGACTGGAACCATGTCTCCCATCGCCGTTCATGCGGGAGTGGAAGCGCTCCGGCAGGGGGGAACAGCCGCCGATGCTGCCGCTGCCGTCGCTCTCACGCAGATCAGCACGGCGCTTGGTTCCTACGTTTCGTATGCCGGAATCCTGCAGCTTGTGTATTACGATGCCAAGTCGGGCAAGGTTTCCACGATGAATGCCGGATGGAACTCTTATCTGGGCGAAACCGACCCGAAAAGCATTCCTGTGGACGACCTGGGCCCGCTGGCCTTTGGCAAGAATGGGACGGAGGGCGCGGAAGGTCGCAAGACACTTGTCCCCGGATTTATGGCCGGCATCGAGCAAATGCACAAGCGCTTCGGCCGCCTGCCGTTCCGGGAACTTTTTCAGCCCGCGATTTGGTATGCGGAGAACGGCGTCACGATTTCACCTCTGCTGGCAACCTACTTCAAAATGCGCGAAACACTCCTCTCGCGCACTCCCGAAGGCCGGGCGTTCATGAATCAGGCTGGAGATGGCCTGCCAAAGCCGGGAGACCGCTTTGTCCAGGCCGCTCTCGCTGCAACGCTTCGCGGAGTCGCCAGAGACGGCGCCAGGTACATGTACACCGGGCCATGGGGGCAGCATTTCGTTCAGGCTGTGCAGCACGAAGGCGGAAAAGCCACCATGGAAGACATGAAGCGCTACCAGCCGATCTGGGAAGAGCCGCTCAGCACCACTTTTCTGGGCCACACGATTTACGTTCCAGGTAAGAGCACTGAAGGCAGCTACCAGGTGCTCGAAGCGCTTAATCTGGCGGAAGAGCTGAAGCTTGATCGGATGGGTGCCTACGGCAAGGATGCAAAGGCATTCCAGGCGCTCACGCAAATCCTGCGAAAGGCTGAAGCCGACAGCTACACCGACCAGTACATGCGCCAAAATGGATTGAAATCGTCGCGAGAAGATCAAATCACCAAGGCTTATGCTAAAAACGCGGCAGCGCTGATGGAACCGCGCGACCAGCCTCCGCAAGAGGGACCGCCGCACCACACCGATGCAGTTGTCGTGATTGACCGCTGGGGAAACATTGCGGCGCTTTCTCACTCCATCAACACCGTACTTTGGGGTACAACCGGCATGGTCGTGGATGGCATACCAGTACCCGATGCGGCGGGATTTCAGCAGGCGAGATTGGCGGGGATCAAACCGGGAGACCCGGTTCCGCAAGACATCGCGCCTTTGATTGCGATGACCGGAGCCAAGCCGGTGCTGGCAATCGCAAGCGTAGGCTCCTCGCTGGTTCCTGAGACGGTGCGGCTGGTGGTGGGAACTCTTGCAAACCGTCTCGACCCGCTTGCTGCCATGGCAGCCCCTCCGCTGCTTATCAATATGGAGCCGATGAAACCAGGTGAGAGCTTTTTGACAAAGCCCGAACTGATCCCGGAAGGCGCCTATGATCTGGAGTTCCTTCAACATCTCCGAGAATCAGGCGTCAATATCGAGCAGAAATCGCAGCAAGAGGTCTACGGAATCAAAGGAACCGCCGTTATGGGAACGATCGATCCGCAGACTCATGTTATGCGCAGTGTTGAGACTCCCGGCATCTATGGCTTTGCGGCTGCTTACTGATCCAATCGGCTCATAGTCACTCCGCGGAGTGCCTATCTGCGATGCGCGTTCAGCTGGTCGAGGACGTGCTTCAGATCGTCAAGCTTCTGCCCAGCCTCACCAAGTTTGCCTTCTGACGTGAGTCGCTGGTAATCGGAGAAGTCCTTTCCGGCTTGGCCGATGAGTGTGTTCTGATCCTCCGCGGGTTTGGGTGCTCCTCCGGCTTCAGGTGCGGCCCTGGGCGCTTCAGTGGAACTGAGCGACGAGGTCTCCGAGCCAAACAGCGACGCCAGCGCCGCCTCGAATGTTGGCGCATAGGCGAGACGGTCTTGCAGCGCGAGCACCACCAGGCGCAACTCCGGCATCGGGCTTCGTTCGGCCTGCAGGTAAATCGGCTCCGCATATAACAGAGCGTGCCCGCAAGGAATCACCAGCAGGTTGCCGCGACGCACGTGGGACCCTTGCTGATTCCACAGCGTCAATTGTCCTGAGAGCTGCGCGTTCTGATCGATGCGCGATTCGATCTGCTGCGGCCCGTCAATCAGCCTGGTTTTAGGAAAGTCGTAGACCACGGCTGTGCCATAGTGCGCGCCGTCGCTGCGCCCGGCAATCCAGCCAATCAGGTTGTTCCGGCTGAACGGCGTGAACGGCAGAATCTCCACAAACTCCAGGCCCGTCTCGTCGGGCAGCTTCATCAGCACGAAGTTCGGGTGCATCGGCTCCGTTGTCTGATCGCCGCTCTGGGCCATGCCGGTTTCGGTGGCGACGGTCCACAAATCCTCGCGGTTGTAGAACACTTCCGGATTGGTCATGTGATACAGGCCGTAGACCTCCGCCTGCACGCTCAGCAATAACTCGGGGTAGCGGACGTGTTTGCGCAGCCACGCCGGCATGGCCGAAGCATCCTTGAACAGGGAAGGGAAGATGCCGCGATAAGCCGCAAGGATCGGGTCTTCGCTGTCGAAGACATAGAAGGTCGTGGTCCCATCGTAAGCGTCCACGACAGCCTTGACGCTGTTGCGCATGTAGTTGATGGACTCATTCTCCAGGGTGTGATGCGCCGAATAGGGATAACTATCGGATGAGGTGAACGCATCCATGACCCAGGAGAGCCGGCCATCGTCTCCGACCACAATATAGGGGTCCTGATCGAAGGTAAGAAACGGCGCCAGGGCCGCTGTGCGATCGCGCACGTTGCGGCGCATCAGCAGACGGCTCTGCGCGTTGACATCGTCGCTGAAGGGCAGCTTGGCAATATCGCCGCGGTCAAATGCCAGCAGGATACGGCGCAGAAATCCGCCCACAACGATGCCGCCGGCGCCCTCGTAGGACGTGAGGTTGTTGGACTGGCCCTCAGGGTAGTTGAACTCCTGCTGCCGCGTCTTCACGTAGACGTCGGTGTCGGTCATCTCGCCGAAATAAATCTCAGGCCGCGTTACGTTCAGGCCGCGAACCGTGCTCTGGACGGGCATGTTGCTCAGCATCAGCGTCGGCAATCCCTCCGCTGTGAACCCGTTCACCGGGTTCATGGTAATCCCGTAGCCGTGTGTGTAAATGAGCTTGTCGTTGATCCAGTTGCGGCTGCTCTCGGGAAGTTTGTCCACATTCAACTCGCGTGCGGCGAGCATGACCTCACGCGTCGAGCCGTCGATTTGGTAGCGGTCAATGTCGATATCGGGAAAGTCGTAGTAGGTGCGAATCTCCTGTATCTGGCGCAGCGTATCCTGCAGCGCTTTCACGTCCCAGAGCCGGATGTTCTGAAGCGTAGCCTGATTGTTGACTGGATCGGTTGCCCCAACGGTGGTCTCGGCGGGGAATTCGCGCTGCGAGAACCGGTCGAGGCCGTATGCCTGGCGCGTCATCTCGATGTTATGGGCGATATAGGGCTGCTCGCGAACCAGTTCGTTCGGCTTGACAATGAAACTGCTGACATACCAGCCAACCACGCCAACGGCTAAATAACAAATCACGGCGGGAACGATGGCTGCAACAAGCCAGCGCCCGTGCGCCTTGCCGATGGCGCCGGCAATGGCGATTGCCGCTCCCAGGACGAGAGCCCAGGAAACAATGAGCAGGCCGGTGAGCGTGACGTGCGCGTCTGTGTAAGTGACCCCTTCGAAGATCGTATGGTGTTCAAACAGGAGGTCAAATCGGCCGACGTACACATGCAATGCCAGGACGAACAGAAAAATCCCAACTGTAATGGAGAGCCCTCGCCAGGGCAACTGGATGCCACCGCTCAGGCGCCCGCCGAGTGCACGGGTTCCGCCCGTGATCAGGATGAACAAAACGGCAAGAACGCAACTGAGAACGGCCAAGGTGAGCAGCCAGCCGACGATGAGGTGCCAAGCGGGCAAGGTGAAGAGATAGAAGTTGAGGGGCAGGCCAAAGATCGGGTCAGATACGCTCCCGGTCGTGCGCGGTGCATACCAATACAGCGCCAGCACATTCCACTGCGCCTCCATTGCCGCGGCGGTCGCCAGCGAGATCAGCAGCGAAACGCCGACCGCGATCAGGCGCAGCGCGGACTCGACCGGCAGGTTCACCGGATTGCCTGCAATGACAATGGTATGAGAGCGGGGCAAGTCGTCGATGTGCGCATGCTTCAGGGCGGAAAATGCTCCGAAGAGAACGAGGAATGTGACCACCGCAAAAGCAGTGAAGATCCCCCACTCGAGGCCGCGTGTCTTCCAGAACACGTCTCCGTACCCGAGCGACCGGAACCACAGCAGGTCAACCCAGTAGGAGAGCGCAGTCCGGCTGAAAAAAACGATGACGGCAAGCGCGCCGAGGATGAAAAGGAATGTGCGGCGGCGAGGCCGCGGCGTTTTTGTCTTGACTGGCCAATCAATCGACTCGGGCAATTCTCTACCCCACCTTGCGAGTTCTTTGCTGCTGAGAGATCCAGGCGTTGGACAACGATTCAAGAAAAGGTGACCGCCTTGCGGTTCCTGGATCCGGATTTGAGCGATCTCACCCACTAACACTCTAGTCCTCTTGAATGGCTTTTGCAGGAGGGGCTGGTTTTGAAAGCTGAGGGAAGATTCGTTCTGTTCCGCGGGTTTAGCCGCGCCCTTTCAAGACCTCGCTCGATGTTCGGAGCCTGCTGCGGCTGAGGATGCGCCCTTTCAAAGCAACGAGTTCTCCCGCAGCCTGTCAATCCGGCAAGTGCATAAAACCGGGTTGTGCGAGCAGTTAGAACAATTCGATAGCCGGTCTGCTGTGGTCGCCGGTTGACTCGCCACCGGACACGGCAAGATGAGTAACCGCTTGACTGGCCATTCGATATTTATTGAAGTGAGCGGCGAGCATCGATTTGAAGGTTAGATCGAGATGCCCATCCCGGGCGGGATCTGCTGCATCTTCGCTCAACCGCAGCAGGTGTTCCCGCATTTCCACCAGCGATTCCTGCACATGCTCCATTCTCTGGCGCATCACGTCCTGGAACTGTATGTGCCCCAAGGCCTGCGATAGCCGCATGACGCTCTCTTCGTAATTTGCATCCACCTCGGTAATGACTTCCAGAAGCAATCTGCTGTTCTTCGAGAATTCATCTTGCATCCCGCCCAGGTCTCCGATCAGGTGGCTCATCGCGGTGTTCGACTCGTGCTCTTTAAGCGAGTCCTTGGCCGCGCCCATCTCGGCGTCGACTTTCTTGCAGGTTGTCTTGATCTTTTCAGAGATGTCCGCGGCGGCCTTGGTGGATAGCACGGCCAGCTTTCTCACTTCAAAGGCCACCACGGCAAAGCCGCGGCCGGCGTTCCCAGCCCGCGCGGCCTCAATCTCCGCATTCAAAGCCAACAGGCTGGTCTGTTGTGCGATGGAAGTGATGACCTTGACCAGCGGCGCCAACGAGCCAACTTCTCCGGCCATTCCCTCGATGCGCTCGAAGTTGCTCATGAATTCCTCGTTCTGTGCATCCAACTGCATTTCGATTGCGGCGATGATCTGCTTGTTGTTCTCGATCCGAATGTTTGTGCTTTCATTCAACTCCTTGCCGCTCTTGATCGACTCAGCGATGCGTTCCCTTTGCTGGCTTGCCTTTGCATGCAGCAGGCCGATCTGTTCGATCACCTTCAACACTTCGCCCTCCGATTCGGAAAGCGAATCGCCGATCTGCTCGTGCATCACGTCGATGTAGGGCTTCGAGTCCTTAATGTCGGCCTGGAGCACATTGCTGGCTTCCAGCATCTGCGATACTTCACTGAAATGCAGTTGGCCGAATGCCCACATGTGGGAAACGGCGTCCCTCGCCTCGACTAGGTGACGCCGCTTGTAAGCCAAGCCGGGCAGCAGTATGAAAAGAGCCAGGAGGCCCGCGAAGCGGAGCCGGTAAGGGGCAAGATCCGGCCCCAGCCCATAGGAAAGTGAAAACCATAGCAGCACCAGGAGAGCGAATCGGACCAGTGCCTCAGAGAGCAGCCGTTTTCTGATCCGGCGCAGGCGTATCTTGCGATCAGCCGCGGTCGCATCGTCTCCGACTCTGGCTACACCAGCTTTCACGCGAGAAACCCCGTCAATGCCTTTCGACCCCGCAGACGCCATGACCTATGCCCCCGGCAAAACCTTCTTGATGACTTTGACCAGGTCATCGCCCGATACTGGCTTGACCAGCCAGCCGGTAGCTCCGAGACGCTTGCCCTCGTCGCGCTTGGACGCTTCGCTTTCGGTGGTCAGAGTGAGAATGGGAATGAATCGAAAGCCCGGCAAAGCGCGCACTTTTCCAATCAACTCCATGCCGCCCATCACGGGCATGTTGATATCGGTGATGATCAGATTGGGCTTGGTTCCCGACTTCAACTTATCCAGCGCTGCCTGGCCATGGCTGGCGGTCTCCACAAGAAAGCCGCTCATTGACAAGGTGGCCTTGAGGCTCATGACCATGGTTGCCGAGTCATCGACGACGAGAATTGTCATTGCCATCTATGCATCCTCATGATGCGGATTTCAATGCTGTTTCCAGCCAGGAACGAAGTTCAAGATCCCTCATTCAACCGGGACCTCCGGTCTGGTTGCCATCGGAACCTCCAGCTTGGCGAAGCAGTCTGCCCGCTATTTCACTGCCTGTTGCGCGCAGCAGGACACTTAGTTCATCGTCCGAATTGTTCCGGGGGTTAACAGAAACTGCAATCGGCAACTTCAACGCCTGCCGGCGTGTACCCCGGCCGTAAGACGCATTCGTCATTGGCGGAATCTAAGATAGTTTTTTCGCGTAAGGGAACCCGCCTTTTGGAGCGGAACGTGTAGATTCCGACCCAGCCAAAACGCCTTGCGGCGGCAGTGTAAAATCAATCCACCGGCAGCGGGATCGCGCAGTGCTCGGGATCAATTCACATGATTCTTTCATCGCAGAGGAGGAGCCGTGAGCACCATCGACCCGTCACTCTCGAACCGCGACCTGGCCCCCACCACGCCGGCACAGCGCACATGGGGCACATACAACTACATCGCCTTATGGTTCTCGATGTCCATGGAGGTCACCACCTATCAGCTTGCCTCGTCGTTGATCGCCAAGGGCATGGATTGGAAGCAAGCGATCGCCACGGTGCTGCTCGGCAATCTCATTGTGCTGATTCCCATGCTGCTCAACGCTCATGCGGGCGCAAAGTACGGCATTCCGTTTCCAGTCTTTATTCGTGCGCCGTTTGGAGTGCGCGGGGCTAATCTGCCGGCGATATTGCGCGCCATTGTGGCCTGCGGCTGGTTCGGCATTCAGTCGTGGATCGGCGGAACCGCAATCCACTCTATGCTTGCTGTGATCTGGCCGTCNNATGGTTGTGGTGTGGCGCGGCGTTGAGTCCATCCGCCACCTGCAAGCCTTCGGCGCCCCATTCATGTTTGTGATGGCTGCCGCGCTGCTCATATGGGTACGCATCAAGGCGGGCAGCTTCGGTTCCATGCTCTCGACGCCAAGCCAATTCCACTCCACTGGGGCGTTTCTCGCCGTCTTCTTTCCCTCGCTCACGGCCATGGTGGGCTACTGGGCCACGCTCGCGCTGAACATCCCCGACTTCACGCGCTACTCCAAATCGCAGACTTCGCAGGCCTGGGGCCAGGCGTTCGGTTTGCCCGTTGCCATGACGCTCTATACATTTGTGGGCATCTCCGTCACGTCCGCCTCGGCGGTGCTTTTCGGCAAGCCAATCTGGAACCCGATCGTGTTGATCGGCGCGTTTCATCAGCCGGTGGTAGCCTTTGTCGCGCTCATCGCCATTCTCATCGCCACGCTGAACGTGAACATCGGGGCCAACGTGGTCTCGCCGTCCAATGATTTTTCCAACCTCTATCCGCGGCTCATCAGCTTTCGTACCGGCGGGATTATTACCGGATTTCTCGGCCTCGCCATGTGCCCGTGGAAGCTGCTGGCCACGCCGGACGCCTACATATTTGGCTGGCTGATCGGTTACTCGGGTCTGCTTGGGCCGGTTGCAGGCATCATGGTTTGCGATTACTTCCTCATCCGCAAGACCGAGCTGGATGTGAACTCGCTCTATCATCGCGAAGGCGCCTATCACTACACCAAGGGCATCAACCCTCGCGCTGTTGTGGCGCTGGCGCTGGGAGTGGCCCTTGCGCTCATTGGCCTGGCAGTCAAGCCGCTGCACTTCTTTTATGACTACGCGTGGTTCGTGGGCTTCTTCACGGCTGGAGCTGTCTACCTGTTACTGATGAAGCTGAGTAAGCCTGCCTCCTCCAGCTTTGCGGCAGAGGCTGCCGAGCAAAGGAAACCACTGAACAGGTCCTTGCCGGCAAGTTGACCTTGCCCGCAGCGGCTAGTCGGAACCAGGCGTGAACGCATAGCCAACGCCTGCGCTGTCTTGGGCCGCCGGCTCCAGGCCTCAAGCTGGCCACCATCCTCGCCAGGCACCGCCAACAACGCGAATGGACGCCCCTTCGGCATCGGACTTCCTCCTACCCTATCCGATGCACAACAGTTGTCGTTTCTTCTATTTAGTTGAGAGACAGGACACCAGCCGCAAAAAACAAAAACGCGGCGAGGGTGGGGTGCCCTGACCTTACGCTAACCATGAAAATGCTCTAAATTCTCTGAACTTTTTATGAAGTTGGGCTCCTTGCCGGCAAGAAGTAGTCAAAAATTGACCACCCAAGGTCAGAAGAACCCTGTAAAATTGGTGAAACAGTCCGGCGGAAAGACTCGGTATCGCCCATCGTGCGGGAAGACACCTTCCGCAATCGAGTCGTTCGATCACGAAAAAGCTCTCTGAGGCCGCCGTGCTCCCACCCCACGTACTCGCACCTGGAAAGGTTGGATCGGTTGAGCGTTCATCTGGTCAATCCCAGCGACAATTCATTTGGCACCGCCGTTATTACGCCGCGATGGCTGTTTGTGCTTGCGGCGGCCACACCCCGCTCAGCGGGAGATCCCATTCTGGTGGATGAATCTCTGGAGCAGATTGTGCCCGAGTCCATTCAGGCGGGAGACATTGTAGGGATCAGCGTCCATACAGGGAATGCTTTGCGCGGGTATGAGGTGGGCAGGATGGCGCGCAGCCGCGGCGCCTGGGTGGTGTATGGCGGAATCCACGCCACGCTGTTTCCCGAGGAGGCCCTGGAACGCGGGGAAGCTCATGCGGTGGTAAAGGGCGATGGAGACGTCGCCTGGGGCAAGGTTGTGACCGACTGCCTGGCCGGCAAGCCGGAGAGGGTCTACGAAGGCGGACGGATTGAAGGCGACCAGTTCCTGGCTGCGCGCTGGGACCTGATGGCGCCGGAGAAATATATGTGGGCCTCGGTGCAAACCATTCGCGGATGCCCGAAGCACTGTTCGTTTTGCAGCGTCTGGCGGACGGATGGGCAAAAGCCGCGGCAACGGCGGTTTCAAAGCGTGATTGACGAAATCGTCAACTTGCGGCGCATTGGATTCAGGTTCATCGCCCTGGCCGATGACAACTTCTATCCTGTGACCCTTACGGATTTGCGGCTGGCGCGCGAGCAGAACAACACGGCCAAACTGGAAGAGCTTACGGCCATTCGCTCAGAGCGGTTCCAATTGATGGAAGAGCTGGCAAAGCTGCCCAAGGACATGGTGTTCTTTACCCAAATCACGATGGAGGCGGGTGAAGACGGCGAGTATCTTGATGCGATGCGGAAGGCCAACATCAAGGGCGCTCTGGTCGGTGTGGAGGCGGTCACGCCGGAGGGGCTCAAGGCGGTTTTCAAGGACTGGAACTGCTCTGGCGACGCGTTGGCGAAGCGGCTACAGACCTTTAGAGAGCACGGAGTGCATGTACTCGGTTCGTTCATCTTCGGGTTGCCCTCCGATAAAGCGGAGACATTCGATGCAACGGTGGAGATGGCTCTGAGGGCGGGCGTCACCTTTGCCCAGTTCGTGATGATGACGCCGTTTCCGGGCACGGTGGATTTTGGCCGCTGGGAGAAGGAACAGGCGCAGAATCCGACCATGGTTGGCGATGTGCCGATTACCCGGTACTGGATGATTCCCACCGCGGTCAGACCCAAGATGTTTACCCCGCATCCCACGATGAGTTCGGAAGAGATTCGGCAGCGCACGCAAAAAGTGTGGGACAAGTTCTATAAATTGGGCCCTGTCTGGAAGAGATCGGCTTGCTGCCCGAACATCACTTCCAGGATCGCGTTTATATTCCTGTCGAAACTCTACCGGCAGATGTATGCCGGCACGGGGATTTCGACAGATAGCGCGCGGCGGAAGAAATCGAAAGCCTGGGCCAAGTGGACAGCGCGCCAATGCAAGAAGCTGTTCCAGGCAAAGCCCATGCCGCATCTGCCGTCGCCAGAGTGGGAGATTGGGCTACCCGATATGGGCCGGGCTGCGTTTGCAGGCGGTGACGGGCAGGAAATGGCGAGATCATTCGTCGTGATTTCGAAAAAGTGACCGGTATTGCCGGTGATGGCAGGGGACAGGCTCAGGCCTGTCGCCCGCCATTTTTGTCGCTTGCGCAGGCCGGCGGCAGCGCAATCTACCAGCCGAGCACATAGGCAAAGATCAGAGGCGCGACGATCGAGGCGTCGGACTCGATGATGAATTTGGGCGTATTCTCCCCGAGCTTGCCCCAGGTGATCTTCTCGTTGGGCACGGCGCCGGAGTAGGAGCCATAGCTGGTGGTGGAGTCCGAGATCTGGCAGAAGTAGGCCCAGAGCGGGACATGATCGCGCTGCAAATCCTGGTGAAGCATGGGGACGACGCAGATGGGGAAATCGCCGGCGATGCCCCCGGCAATCTGGAAGAACCCGAGCGGGGTTTCGGCAGTGGTCGCGGTGTACCACTCGGCGAGTTCCATCATGTACTCGATGCCGGTGCGGACGGTGTGAACGTTTTTCACATCGCCGGTGATGCAGTGGCCGGAATACATGTTGCCCAGGGTCGAGTCTTCCCAGCCGGGGACGAAGATGGGCAGGTTCTTTTCAGCGGCGGCCAGCAGCCAACTGTTCTTCGGGTCAATTTGATAAGAGGGCTTGAGGTCGCCGGAGAGCAGAATCTTGTACATGAACTGGTGGGGGAAGAATCGCTCGCCGGCCTGGTCGGCGCGGACCCATTCTTTAAGGACTTCGTTCTCGATGCGGCGCATGGCCTCCATCTCCGGGATGCAGGTGTCGGTGACCCGGTTCATGTGGCGGGCGAGGAGCTTGGCTTCGTCGGCGGGGGTGAGATCGCGATAGTGGGGGACGCGCTCATAAAAATCATGAGCCACGAGATTGAAGACGTCTTCCTCTAAATTGGCGCCGGTGCAACAGATGCCGTGAATCTTGTCCTGGCGAATCATTTCTGCGAGGGAAAGGCCAAGCTCCGCCGTGCTCATGGCGCCGCCGATGGTGACGAACATTTTTCCGCCTGAGGCTAAATGCTTGTTGTAGGCTTCAGCGGCATCGACAAGCGTGGCGGCGTTGAAATGGCGATAGTGGTGCTTGATAAACGAAGTAATTGAAGACATATCTTGTGCAAACTCCCGTACCTAAATTAACACAATTGAATCGAGGCCAAGCGAATGCGCGGAGGCCATGTGCTGGGCCTTTTTGGGCGATTTCCTCCTTGCCGCAAAAACAAAGACGCGGCAAGAATGGAGCGCCCAGCGTTGTTCCAATTCTCGTGGATCGTATCAGTAAAGGCTGCTCAGGATTTGTTTACCTCGAGCAAGGCGTTCAGTTTGGCGATCACCTGAAAGGCGTCAGCAATGTATACGACGTCGGCTTTGCCGCGGGTCCAGCCGCAGTTGGGGTCCAGCGAGATGGCGCGGCGGTCGGCGATGAAGCGCCAGCCTACGACGTGCGGCTCCTCGCCGTGGCAGCAGGTGGAGAGCCCCTTGGCATGGCGCGGCGTTGCGCCTGTTTGCCCAATTTGGTTCAAATGCGTCAGAAATGGAAGAACGGAGTTCCCCTCGCCGCCCTGATCCACGAGCGACTTGCTGCTGCCGAGCGATGCGCCGGCAGCATGAAGGAAGCCGAGGATGAGATCGCCGGCTTCGGCGGCGTGGATCTGGCCGTCGGGCTGTTTCTTTGTCCAACCTGCGCCGGCAACAAGAAGGAGTTTGGCGTCTGGGCGGATGGTCTGCTGATCCTGCTTCGGTTCCCGGAGGCCGCTGACGGTGGTGCGGATTGGTGGCAGTTGAACTGCAACCTCTTCGACCTGTGCTGGGGCGGGGTCACCGGCAAAGGCTGTGTGAGTGCCGGCGTCGAGGAGCAGGAACCAGGGGCGCAGATCGCGGCTGAGAACCGCTTCGACTCGTTGACGGTAAAACCAGCGGGTTGCTTCGATAGCCTCAGTGCCGCCGATGCTCCCGACGTTCAGGCTAGTGATGTGCGTGTCGACGAAGCCGCCGAGCCGATGGGCTAAGCCGGCGGCGACACGCGTGAACCGGGCACTGGCCGGGGCGAGCACGATGGTTGCCTGAGCGGCGCGGCAGAGGGCTTCGCAGGCGGCGGCGTCGGTGGCATAGCGCGGCTGGGCGAACGGTTCGCCGGAGACGGCCAGCAGGCGGGCTCCGGTGGCGGCAAGGGAGCTGGCGGCGGGAGCAGGGTTAGCCGCTACAATGCCGATGGTCAAGGATGCGCCGAGTTGGGAGGCGAGCTCAAGGCCGGCGGTGACGGCTTCCAGCGAGGCTTTGGTTAGAGCTGTGCCAGATTCATCTGCATGAGTTAGTACGAGTATGCTTTCCATTGTTTCACTCGGCTCCAATCCACTCGACCAGTTCGCTTGCGATCTGGTCGGGCGTGAGGTCTTTGACTACCCTGGTTGTCCGCTGCTGTTTGGGCAGGCTCACAGAGACGTAGCGCAGCCCATTGGCGGGCAGAGTTGTTGATTTGGCTTTTTGCAGCGCGGGCATGATGGTGCGCATGTTCGCCATTCCAACCTGGGGATTGTTGCGCGGCTCGGCAAGGTTGCCAGTGGCCCAGCCAAGCACAGCGGGGGTTCCGACGCAGACCGAGACCTGGTGCTTGCCGCCTTCGACGCGCTCCAGAACTTCAAAACTTCCGTCGTCGCGGAGGTCGATCTTGTCAACACCCTGGAACTGATCGGTGATGCCGAGTCGCTCACCCACCAATTGGAGCGTGACGCCGGCGCCGCGTGTGGCCGACTCCCAGCCTCCGAACAGGAGCAGGCGCTCGCGGTCGAGACCGGACAACGCGGCGATGGTTTCGGCAAGCACGGCAGCGGTCGAGTGCGCATCGGGAAAGCCTCCGATGGGGCCGTCGATGGGGACCAGTTCAAAGCTGACTTTCTGGGCTATAGTCATCATCACCTGTTGCAGCTTGGCCTTGGGGCCAAGGCTCACCAGCCAGACCTTACTGCCAGGATTCTTGGCGGCCAGGTTTGCGGCTTCATACAGGGCACAGGCGGCCCATGGGTCGAGAACCGCGGGAAGAACCATTTCGTTTTTCAGGCCGGGGCCGGTGGGGGTGGTGATGGGCTCCAATGTTTGCAGCGGGTCGGGAACGATGCCGGCGCAAACGACAATGTGTACTGCATTTGACATTTTTCTTTCCTTTGTCAAGAACTGATCGTATTCCTTCTGCTTTGAAAGGGCATGGCTTTAGCCGTGCCGCGCAGAAGCCAGAGGAAGAACCCGGGCTTTAGCCCCTGAGGGAATCTCGAAATTGATAAACTCATCGTAACGAACTACTCCAGAATGGAACTTTAACCGCTCCAGCGCCCAATGTCTTGATCAATCATACCGAGATTTTATTGTTCCTCTCCCATTTACTCGGGAGTCCGGTCGCGCCAAAATCCTGCAGGGCCTTATAAAGGCGGGGACGCAATACTTCATCGAAAACTCTGTGGCAGTTCGGGCAGAGCGGAATACCATTGAACTTTGAATCATTACCCTTCTTGTCTTTACTCTTCCATTCTTTCTCGTCGATGATGTGAGCGGCATCAGGTCGTATATGTTTGGCACCGCACATCAAGCAAGGGTGATGTACGTCTGTCTTTTTGTCTCGGACAATCTTTCGCTTAACATCGGGGTTGAAGGCCATGATTACATTCCCTCAGGGGCTAAAGCCCACGTCGATATTTCAGCATTTGCGGCACGGCTAAAGCCGTGCCCTTTCAAAGCCTCAACGAGGCGAGAATATCAGTTTTCGGCGGAGTGCAGTCCGCCTGCGCCGGCGTGGAAGTCAATGTTGGAGTGGTCGCCTGCGGACTTGGCGCAGTTCCACAGACATGCGCCGCAGTGAACACACTTTTCTCTTTCAAAATCGGGCACGCCGTTGGCGCCGTGGGTGAGGGCCTGGCCGGAGCACATGGCGATGCAGGTCTTCTCGATGCAGGCTGTGCACAACTGCATGTCGCGAAAGAGGACGTGATCGGCGAAGCCGGGCATGGCCTGCACTTTGCCGCCTAACAGAAGCGCGTCCTGGTGCGTGATCAGCAGGCGGCCATCGAGGGCAATCTCAGGCCAGCCGCGGGCGGAGAGCAGGGCATCGTGGAGGGGGCGTCCGCCTGCCTGCGCCGCTAACGCGAGTTCGGCGAGTTTCTCGGGCTTGATGCCAAACGTGGAGGAGAGAATGCGCTCGTTCGTTGGAGGAATCTTGGGGCCGACCGAAAGGCGGCCCTTGGTGAGTCCGGCAAGGGCCATGCCCACCATGCCCTTGACGATGCCCTCATGAAAGCCGTTGCGGGCGTTCTCGGCTTCACGCGCGCCATGCTCAACCCAGCTTGCGCGGCGGCGTTTCTCATAAGTGGCAGCGAGGTTTTCCTGGGTGAAGGGCTTGCCGGCGCGGAGCAGTTCCACCACTGCGTCGGCCAGTTGTGTGCCGGTGGTCCAGGCTTCGTCGACGCCGGAGCCGGTAAGCATGTTGGTCGAGCCCGAGCCCTCACCGATGCGGGCGTAGCCGTTTCCGGCCAGGAAGGGTTCTCCGCGCTTGCCGGACTCGTCGAGAGATTTCGCTCCCCAGGAGCGGAGGGTCCCGTCTTTGAGGTAGCGCCAGAGTGCGGGATGCTGGATGTAGTGCTGCAAGTAGCGATACGCAGTGCGCGAGGGGTCGCCCAGCCAGGAGGGCACGAAGATGCCCACCGAGACCAGGTTTCCAGGGTGGACGTAGAGGAATCCGAAGATCTCCGGCTCCGGAAAACCAAATGTGTGCCACACAGTGCCGGGCTTGAGCGGAGAGTCGTCAGGCAGCTCGACGACCATCTTCATGCCCAGTGCCCATTCGGAATGGGCGTGGCCCTCCGGCATGCCCAGCTTCTTGTCGATTTGCTGGCCGACAGCGCCGACGGGACCATCGCCGACGACGGTGAGTTTGGCGAGGACATCCATTCCGGGCATGAAGGCGTCGGCAGGTGAACCCGCTCGGTCTACGCCCTGGTCGGCGAGACGGAGGCCGGCGACGGCGTTGCCACGGAAGAGCGGAGCGCTGACCGGTGTGGCTGGCCAAATCTGCGCCAGTCCGGTCGCCATCAGTTGCGAGCCCACCCACTGGTTGAACTGGCCGATGGAGAGGACGAGGCCGCCGTGTTTATGCAGGAAGGACGGCGTCCAGGGCAGCTCGAAGGCGTGGTCGCGGAGGCCGAGCAGGCGGCCGGTTGCCCGCAGAACGGCATCGCCGAGTCGCAAGAGGGCGGAGCGGCGGCTTGCGCCGATGGGGTCGAGCAAATAAAGGACTCGCTCCTTGCCGACGTCGGCAGCCATGGGAATGTCGGCAGCATTCAGATCGGGGAAGCTGGCGCGAATGCCCTGGGCCCGGGTGACGACGCCGCTGACGCCGGAGGCAATGTCGTCGGCGCGCTCGTAGCAGAGCACCTGCAAGGGCATTCCAGGGGCCACCTTGCTTTCGAAGGCTGGATCCTCCGGATGCTCGGTCCACTCGCGGGTGAGGGTGGTGAGAAAGCCTCCCATGGCGGGGCCAAAGCCGGCGCAGGCGATATCGACTTCCATCGTCTGACGGTCGAGGTCCGTGGCGGGCGCGTCGGCTTGTTCTGTCCCCCAGGTCTCAGAATCGAGACCTGGGGCACCCACTTTATCTAGATGTGGGGTACCCGCTTTGACCTGGGCGGTTGTGCTCATGCGGGATAATCCAGCGCTGCGGGAATCATGACCTTGCCGACGGTCTCGGCGGCGCGGTCCTTGGCCAGGCGGCAGCCGCTCAGGCAGGTGGTCAGCTTGTTCTGCAGGCGAAGGAACTCGCTGGAGCCAACGCAGCCGGCGCAGGGTCCAGCCTTCAGCGGATGGCTGCCATCGGCTTCGAGCACATCGACGGCAAAGGCGGTGATGCCCGGCATTGTCTCCTCGTAGAATTCCAGCTCGCTCGAGAGGAAGCAGCCCTTGTGCGCCTCATCGCTCCAGGCGGGGTGCTGGTTGTAGCCGAAGACCAACTCGCCGCAGATGCGCGAAACCTCGCCGGCGGCCTGCGCGGCCTGGGTGTGGCAGAGGTCGCTGAGGAACTGCACTGTCCCGGTGAGCCCTTCCGCGGCTACGGCATCGCTTCCGCCGCGAGCTTCCAGTTCAAGCACGTCGAGAATCTGGTAGCGCGAGGCGAGCAGCCAGCACAACGCGTCCGCCAAGGCGAAGGTTACGCCTTGGCGCTGTCCGTGATAAAGCTTGCCGCCGTCGGGGTCGGTGGACTTCTGCAGATAGCCCAGCGTCCACAGCCAGAGGTTCATGGCGGAGGCCAGCGTGCAGGCGCCGGTGCCTGGATGATCTGAGGCGATGCGGCGCATTTCGGCGGTCCAGGTGCGGAACTGGGCCAGAAAGACCTCGCTTGTCATGGTCACCGTCAACTGGCGGCGCTGCACAGCCTCCGGCCCCTCGTACGTGGCTTCCAGTTGCGCGTCCATCCATTTGTTGGCCAGAAAGCCGGGGCAGTCCTCGGTAATGCCGTAGCCGCCCATCAGGCTCACTGCCTCGCGCAGCATGTTTGCGCCGTGGCCGGTGTTCCAGAGCTTGGTTGCCGGGCAAATCACGTTGGCCTCGGCGTCCAGCAGGACATACTCGACCAGCGGATCGGTTTCGAGTGCGGCTCGGCGCGGGCTGTCGGGGTTGTTGGCCCTGAGTGAGAGCAGCTCAATGGCACGCTGTTCGCTTTCCTTGAGAGCTTTCATCTCCGCGCGCCCACCCTGGACGCCGCGCTCTTCCAGGAGCGCAGTCTTCTGCTTCTCCAGGGGGTCGAGCGTGTCGAAGAGGCGGGCCGCCGCAAAGCCGAGGGAGGTGGCGGCCTCACCGGTGGCCCATACGTCAACCAGGCGGTGGAGCGCGTCCTCGCGCTGCTGAATGCCTTGTTCATAACGAATCGAACCGGGCTTGGCTCCCTCTGCGCCGCGGAAACGCTCACGCTGGTATCGGATGACAGGCTCGACCGCCGACAGCAGCTTGGCCGCCGTCATCAGGCCGACCGGCACGCGAGTGCGGCGGAAGACCGCTTCGATGACTTCACCGTGATTGAAGTTGGGGACGATCACACCGTCCTTCACCGTGTACCCGCCCACGATACGGCTGGCCGGAACCTTGAGGTTGAAGATGGGATCGCCGGTGGAGGAAAGCTGGTGAACCAGTTTCTTGGTCGGAGTTCCACGGTCGAAGGAGCCCTCGTCCCCGTCTTCAAGAATGACCACGCAACTGCCCTTGATCCGCGGATCGTTGGAGTTGACCGCGGCAGTGACGAAGTTGGCAAAAGCGATGTTGGTGATAAACCGGCCGCGTTTTTCCACTTGCAGCCAGGGCTCTTCGCCGTCTTTCCACTCTGCAACGCTCACCTTTCCGCTCAACATGCCGGTATCCACGCCGACATAGGGGATTGGCTCGGTCAGCGCAAAGGCGCCGCGCCAGGGTTTGCGGTCTTCGCCGGCTTGCGGCGGAGCGGCGAGCGTTTTGTAGCGGGTTACCTGCTGCCGGGTGCCACGCTCGTGGATGGGCGATAGAGCAAGAAAGCTGGCCAAACTTGCGGTGGCCGCGCCGCCGTCTACCCAGGCTAGCTCAAATGCGCAGAGCGCGAGGGCCAAATTCTTTGGGCCGGAGATGAAGCCGCCTTCTTCCGGCTCCATGAAGGCCGCGGTGATGCCGGCGCGATCGAAGGCCTCGAGCATGGCTGCCTTGCCGGGGGTCCACTCGTGGGTGTTGCGTTCGCCCGCGGCCACCAGGCGCGCCACGGTTCCCCGCGCCACGCTGCGCGCCGACTGCACAAGCATCTGCAGATCGAAGCGGTCGGCAAACCGCCATTGAATCTGACGCACCGAATCCCCAGGGAGAGTCAACATGGTCTTCACATCGGGTATCGCAACAGTGCCCATCGAATTACACCTCCGGCAGCGGTCATATTGTGCTTGAACNNCGATGTGTGGCCTGTGTCACATACGAGGCTGAAACGCAGCCTGTATGAAGGGGACTACGCCGGAGATTGCCAGGGATCGGCAAATGAGCGGCAAAGGAGCAAAACCATGATTCAAGGATTCAGAACGGCCTCAATCATCCTGCTGGCCGCTTCCATTGCAGGGCCTGCCTTCGCACAGGGGCCCGGCGCAGACATCTACAAGACGGCCAGCCCGAAGTGCGCCATGTGCCACGGCGCTGACGGGCTCGCTGCCACACCAGTTGCAAAGAGCATGAAGGTGCTGTCGTTCAAGGACCCGGCGATGATCAAAGCTTCCGACGAGCAGTTTTTCGCATCCACAAAGAACGGCAAAGGCAAGATGCCCGCGTATGCCGCGAAACTGACCGATGCCCAGATCAAGGATGTGATTTCGTACATTCGCACGCTGCAGAAGTAGGCAGCGGGCGAGCAAAGCCCTGACCGTGCTGCGTGAACCTGGCGAGAAAGGCCGCAAGCCTTTCTCGCCTGCACCTGGAAACGGTAGGTGTATTCGGAGCTGACATGAAGACCGTTTCCTCCATCACGTTGACCCTGGCTGTATCCACGTTTCTGTTCTTCGCGACGCCCCGCGCCCTGGTGGCGCAGACCGATTGCCTGGGCTGCCACGGGGATACGAGCATGCAAGACGCATCCGGGCATAATGTCGGGGTCGATGCGCACAAGTTCGGCGAGAGCATTCACGGCGTTCTCAAATGCGGCGATTGCCACACCACCATCAAGGACTATCCTCATCCGGATCAGGTGACGCCCGTAAAGTGCGACACCTGCCACGCCGACGAGGCGGCAGGGCTCGTCGGAAGCGTCCACGCATCCCGCGCGGAGCATCCCTGCACCAGTTGCCATGGAGATGCCCATTCGATCTTTCCCAAGACCGACCCGCGGTCGGCGGTGTATCCGCTCAACGTCCCGCACACCTGCGGCGCGTGCCACGGCAACGATGCGATGGCGAAGAAGCACGGGCTGCCCAACGTCTATCCGATGTATATCGACTCCATCCACGGGTTCGCGCTCAGTAAAGAAGGTCTGCTGGTGGCGGCAAACTGCCAGAGCTGCCATGGATCGCATCACATCCTGAGCCACACAGATCCGCTGAGTTCGACCTACAAGGTCAATGTTCCCAAAACGTGCGGAAAGTGCCACGCGGGAATCACCGCGAATTATGAATCCGGAGTGCATGGAAAGGCCGTGGCGGCCGGCCATCTGGACGCGCCGGTATGCTCGGATTGCCACACCGCGCACGCCATCGAGCAGCCAACGGCCGCGGCCTTCCGCATGCAGTCCACACCGATCTGCGGCAATTGCCACAAGGAGAAGTTCAGCACTTATCGCGACACGTTCCACTCGCAGTTGGGCTCGCTCGGCGGTTACGTAGAGACGGCCCGTTGCTGGGACTGCCACGGAGCGCATGAGATTCTGCCTGCGTCCGATCCGCGCTCACCCATCGCTCCGGCCAACCTGGTGAAGACCTGCGGCCGTTGTCATGCGGGCGCAAACGCGAGCTTTGTCAAATACCAGCCACATGCCAACGCGCGCAATCGCAAGCTGAATCCAGCGCTTTACTATGTCACGCTGTTCATGAATCTTCTACTCATCGGCGTGCTTACGTTTTTCATGATTCATACCCTGCTGTGGTTGATCCGCTCGCGATACGACCAGATCAAAGCAAGAGCGGCAAAAGGAGGAAAGAATGCCTGATCTGGAGCAAGCGGTAGATGGCAAAGGTGAGCAGAGCGGCGCCAAGGCGCGGTTCTTCATGCGCTTCACGCGGGAACAAAGAACCCTCCATGCCGTGCTTTTCACCACGTTTCTGGGCCTGGCGGCAACGGGCTTGCCCATGCGCTTCAGCCAGAGCATCTTTGCGCGCAAGTTCGCCAGCGGTGTCGGCGGATTCGGGACCATCATTTTCTTTCATAAATTTTTCGCCCTGGTCCTGACCATCGCGTTTCTGATTCATTTGAAAGAGATCTTCATGCGTGGAGTGATCCACAGGGAGAAGGGAATCTTCTGGGGATCGACCTCGATGGTGGCCAACTGGAAGGATGTGAAGGACCTGGTTGGACACCTTCGCTGGATGATGGGCCTGGGTCCGAAGCCACAGTTCGAGCGCTACGCCTATTGGGAAAAGTTTGATTACTGGGCGGTCTTCTGGGGCATGATCGTGATCGGATTCTCAGGATATGCGATGTGGTTTGCGCCATTCTTCGCAAGGTTCCTGCCCGGATGGGCACTGAACGCCGTGCTGGTGGTCCACAGTGAAGAGGGATTGCTCGCGATCCTGTTCATCTTCTCCATTCACTTCGTCAATACCCACTTGCGCCCTGACAGTTTCCCCATGGATATGGTGGTTTTTACCGGCGTAGAAAGCGAAGAGGAGTTCAAGCACAAGCGCACAGAAGAGTATGAAAGGCTGGCCAGGCAGGGAAAGCTGGAAGCAAGGGTCGCTGCCGCGCCGGCGCTCTGGCAGGTCAATTTTTCCAAGATCGTTGGATTCACAGCCATCGCGATCGGCCTGACTCTTCTGGTACTGACCCTGAGCGCTTATTTCATCTGACAAGAAGCGGGGTAGGCACTCGCGGTTTTGATAGGGCGCGGCTGAAGCCGCGCCCTTTGAACGCGATCGGATCGATTCCCGGTGTTGTGACTCCAGTCACTGCGGGGTTTTCCGCCGAAGCATCTGCTCAAGGTCGTGAACTCTTTCAGAAGAAATCTCACCCTAACGGTTGCCGCATCCCTGCTTGTTTGGGCCTGTGCTGCTCACGCGGAGCAAAAGCTCAAGGACAAAGACTGTCTCGCCTGCCACTCCGATGCCACATTGAATGAAGATGCGAACGGCGGCAAGGTCAGCTTATACGTGGATGAAAACAAGCTGAAGCATTCCGTCCACGGCGACCTGTTCAGTTGCGTCGATTGCCATAAAGACGTGAAGAGCCTGGCCCATGAGACCACGCCGCAGAAGGTCGCCTGCGCTCAGTGCCATGCGGATGCGCAGGATGCTTATGCCCACGGTGCCCACGCCAAGGCGGCCAAGGCTGGTGGTGCGCCGGCCGCAACCTGTGTGGATTGTCATGGCGGCGCGCATGAGATTCTGGCTGCCGGCGATGCCGGGTCTCCGGTCAATCATGGCAATATTCCCGTCACCTGCGGCAAGTGCCATGGGCAGAAATTCCTGGTTGAAAAGAACGGGGAGAGCGCGCAGACTTTTGTGTCTTACCAGGAAAGCGTGCATGGACTGGCCACCGAAAAGGGATCGAAGAAGGCAGCGGTCTGCACGGATTGCCACGGGACGCACGAGATTCTTCCCGCCAACGATGAAAAGTCGCCGATTTACAAGTTCAATGTTCCCGCGACATGCGGCAAGTGCCATACCGCGGTCGAACAGACTTTCATGCAGAGCATTCATGGGCAGGGAATCAGCCGGGGCAACGGATTGGCCCCGGTTTGCACGGACTGCCACGGGATTCATTCGATCAAGGCGCATATCGATCCCAACTCGTCGGTCTCGGAACAGAACCTGGCCCGGACCACCTGTGCGCGCTGCCACGAAGGGGTGCGGCTTTCCCAGGAATTCGGAGTGCAGGGAAACCGCGTCTCGACTTACCTGGACAGTTATCACGGCCTGGCTTCGGAGGGCGGGTCGGTCGTGGTGGCCAACTGCGCCAGTTGCCATGGCGTGCATAACATTCTGCCTTCGAGCGATCCGCGCTCGACCATTAACAAGGCCAATCTCGATGTTACGTGCGGAAAGTGCCATCAAGGAGTCACTCAGAAGTTCACCCTTAACAAGGTGCACATGGATGGCAGCCGCTCTAACGACATTGGTTCGATTGTGGTTCGTTGGGTGAGATGGTTCTATCTGGCATTGATCTTTGCGGTGATTGGCGTGATGTTCCTGCATAACTTCATCATCTGGCGCAGCAAAGCCGTGACGCGGCGCGGGATGCAGAATCCAAGCATGGTTCGCATGACGACCAACCAGCGCTGGCAACATCTGGTGTTGCTCACCAGCTTCATTGTTCTGGTGCTGACTGGATTTGCCCTCAAGTTTCCGTACTCATGGCTTGCCGAAGTGCTTGGAATGGGAGAGCACCTCCGCAGCATGATCCACCGCATTGCGGGAGTGATCCTGATCGGCGCGGGAATCTATCATCTCTTCTATCTTGCCGCCGCAAGGGAAGGACGGCGCCTGATTTGCGCTCTGGCTCCTGTGCCCAGGGATGTATTCGATGTGTGGGGAACCATGCGCTATTACCTGGGCCTGAGCAAAGAGAGGCCAAAGTTTGGGCGCTTCAGTTACGCGGAGAAGGCAGAGTACTGGGCGCTGGTATGGGGTACGGCGCTGATGGGCCTTACGGGCATCATGCTATGGGCCAAGGTCTGGGTTGGAAACCTGCTGGCGCGGTGGTGGATCGATGTGGCGACATCCATTCACTTCTATGAGGCGATTCTGGCCACGCTGGCGATTGTCGTCTGGCACTTCTACCAGGTGTTTCTGGATCCGGATGTGTACCCGATGAACTGGGCATGGTGGGATGGGAAGATGCCGGTGGAGCATTACCGCGAGGAGCATGGGCTGGATACGGAGGCATTAGCTGAAGCCGAGGCGTCCGAGCAGGCCGACGCCGACAGTGATGGTCAGGCCAAGCCGTCAGCCGATCCGTGGAGTGAGTAATTGGCGCGAGAAAGCATTTGCGGCGGCTCCGATAACCCTGATGAGCCGAGCCGCCGCAACCATAGATCGGTTCAGACCCGCCAGTTGTCAGGCCGCCAGTTCTTGATGCGCTCCTTGATCTGTTTGCGGTTCAGATTCTCTTCCAGCGCCTGCTTGGCAAGCTCGACAACTTCGTCGTCGGCGGCAAAGCGCAGGCCGATCAACTGGTCCTCAGTGAGCCGATAAATCTGCGCATGCCATTCCGCCGGCGCCAGGGCCTGCAAACGCAGCCGCTCTTCAAGCCGGATGACCCGGTCCTGGACCTTGAGGGGATAGCTTCGCACTTTAATCATGGGGATGAATGCTGCGATCGAGAGGATCAGCAGCCATGAGGTGAAGATGTTGAAGTGGTTCATGAGATAAGCGACGACGACGATGAAGTTAACGCCCAAAACGGCTGCCAGAACCATGTGATATGGCGGATCCAGACGTCCATGGTTCTTGAAATTCTGCGGGGTGGTGTCACTCATGTGGTGCCTTCATTTCTCTCTGGCCGGAGTTGGCTGCCACATACTCTTGAGATTTCTGGTGAGGCTGCCGCAGCGGCGCCGGTGGCCCGAATGCCCGCGCTGTTCAGATTTTGTGCGAGCCGGGAAGGCGCTGTCAACGCAGGAAACGGCAATCGTGAAAGAAAGTCCATCAACTGCAACGGCCCGTGAAGGACTTGAGTGAAAGGAAAGGTTGCGGCTTGAATCTGCGCGATGAAGGCTGTGATCCTGGGGCTGACGAGAGGCCGTTCACTCTGATAACGTTCTCTTTCTGGAGACTACCGCCCAAAAACACAGCGGATTGTCTTCGGGCATCGTGTTCTCAGTGAGGCCCCTCTTGAACCTGCGACTTCTGCTCCTGCTTGCCTTGCTTCCGGGTGTGACTGTCTCCGCGGAAGTGACTCTGCCCAAGATTCTAACCAGCCATATGGTGGTGCAGCGGGACCTGCCGGTGCATGTCTGGGGGCTGGCTGCGCCTGGGGAAGCAGTGAGCGCGAGCTTTCGCGGCGAGACGCGCTCGACCAAGGCTGGACAACTGGGCCGGTGGAGCGTCTACCTGTCGCCGGGCGCGGCGGGTGGGCCGTTTCAGCTCACCGTGACGGGCTCGCCCGCGGTTGCCGGCGGGGACGCGGTCGAGCCCGTTGCCGAGACCATCAAGCTGGACGATGTCCTGGTTGGCGATGTGTGGGTCGCTTCCGGTCAATCCAACATGGAGTTCGAGATGCACAAGGCGGCCACGGCGGACGAAGACCTGCCGCACGCGGCCAATGCGCGTATCCGGCTGCTGATGGTCAAGAGGCGGGCGGTCGAGTTTCCGCAGGACGACGCCGACACCGAGGGCTGGACGGTTTCAACCCCTGAAACCGCGAAGGACTTCTCCGCCGTGGCATGGTACTTTGCCCGCGAGATCGAGAGCCGGGAGCATGTGCCGGTGGGCGTGATCGACTCCACCTGGGGCGGGACGGTGGCCGAGGCCTGGACGCGCATGGCCGCGCTGGGCGCAGACGCGGCTCTTGCGCCGCTGTTCGTTTCCTGGGGCAAGATGACCGAGCACGAATCGGACGCGATGCTGGCAGGCAAGCAGGAACAGCAGCAGCGCGAGGAAGCCAAGGCGCAAGGCAAACCGGAGCCGCAGTTTCCGTGGCACCCGCAACTCAGCAGTTGGGGTCCGGGGATGCTCTACAACGGCATGATTGCGCCGCTGACGCCGTTTCCCATTCGCGGGGTGATCTGGTACCAGGGCGAGAGCAACAGCGCTCTGGTGAGGGCACCGCTTTACAACCGCATCTTTCGCGCGCTCATTGAGGATTGGCGCCGGCAGTGGGGCGTGGGCGATTTTCCATTCCTCTATGTGCAGATTTCAAACTTCAGTTCCAACGCAACCGAGGATTGGGCCGCGCTGCGCGAGCAGCAGTTGAAGACCCTTGAGCTGCGCAATACGGCCATGGCGGTCACCATCGACATCGGCAATCCTGACAACGTGCATCCGACCGACAAAGTGGATGTGGGTTTGCGTCTGGCGCGGGCCGCTCGCGCATTGAGCTATGGAGAAGCGATCGAGTACTCCGGGCCGATCTATCGCCAGGCAACGGCGGAGGCGGGGGCGATCCGCGTCTGGTTCGACCACGCCAAGGGGCTGACTGCCAAGGGCGGCGCAGCGGTGGGTTTTGAGGTTGCGGGGGCCGATGGGAAGTTTGTCCCGGCTACAGCGAAGATCGACGGCGCCACGGCATTGGTTTCGAGCGAACAAGTGGCCGAGCCGATGTTTGTGCGCTACGGCTGGGCCAACAGCCCGCAGTGCAACCTGTTCAACGGCGAGGGGCTGCCGGCTTCACCATTCACGTCGGTCGAGTAGACGCCTCAGGCGTTTTCCGGCGACAAAGGTCAGTCCTTTGCCGGAATGACGATGGTGGTCTCCTGTATCTCGATCAGGCCGCCGCAGGTTCGCTTCTCCAACTCGGGGAGGATCGCATCGACCTTTTCGCGGGTTTCAATGAACTCGATCTTGATGGGAAGATGGTCGGAGATTTCCAGAATATGGGCGGAATGGACGCGGTGGGTAGAACCAAATCCAGCAACGCCCTTGAGCACCGTGGCGCCGTAGACTCCGTGGTGGAAGAGGAAGTCCAGGAGGCTGGTGTATACCGGAATTCCGTGATGCTTGGCTCCATCGCTGAGGTAGATTGAGACCTTGACGGCCTTTCCCGCCTGTAACATGCTTTTTCCTCTCGTGCGGCTGCGCGCCGCGCCGCAAACCCGTGACCGTGCAACGAAGGATTGAAGCACCGATGGTGCAAAGTTGGCAAGAGCGGACGATACAGAAGCGAATCGTTCGCGCCTAGGAGAGAACCTCGGCCAGCCAGGAGCCGCCCCAAACGGCGATGAGTCCGAGGATAAGGCTTCCGCCGGCATAGAGAGCGGCCAGCACGAAAGCCCCTGAGCGCAGGGTGGACAGCGTTTCCCACTCAAAGGTTGAGAAGGTGCTGTACGCGCCGATAAAACCCACTGGAATCAGGAACCTCCACGCCGGATTCAGGTCGGCTCGCTTGCCAAGATAGGTCAGCGTGAAGCCGATAACCAGGCAGGCCGTCAGGTTGACGACGAGAGTGCCGTAAGGGAATTTGATTCCCGTGCGGCCGGCAATCGTGGAACCGACCCAGAAGCGGGCAATGGAACCGAGTGCGCCACCCACAGCAATGAACAGGTACTTCTGCAAAGCCTCTCTCCTGTTCAGTTTATACAGCAAGGGGCCTGGAAACGGAGCGCTGGAGGGGGCTATGCAATCGGGTCGAGGGCGCATGTCGGATGAGGAGTGGATGGGTTGGGGTTATCCGCACCTGGACCACCCTCTGCGGCAGTTTGGCATCTGACGTGCGCCTGGGGGGGGGTAGGGGGTGGGGGGATTAATTATTTGGTAAACATTTTGGCCTTCCGGCCGGCTTGGTCTGCTGCGGCTCGCGCCGGAGGGTGGTAAGGGCGACCTTTGCGGCGTAGAGGAACTGGGTGCCGTTTTCGCATGGGATAGCGCCGATGAGCATGCCGTGCGCGGTGCAGGCGATGAAGTCGCGGATGCTGTCGTGGTCGACGAGAGCGGGCATGGCGTCGCAGTAGGACGCGTCAGCGTAGTGTGCGGCGAGGACATCGCCTTTACCGTTCGATTCTTCGGCCTTGAAGCGGAGCTGCCAGGCTTCGCGGCACCGCGCGATGGCGGTGTTTGCGGGCGCCGTGCCGATCAAGGAGCCGGATTTGAGAAGGCCTAATGCGGACAGGGACATGCGGAGTTTTCCTTTCGTCGTGTGAGGCGGGGAACGCGGCGATGGGGAACTGCCCAGGACCGGGTGAATCTCCGCCAGCTTTTATGGTGCACTCAACGGGGGAAATAATCTGCAAATGGGATTGAAGCCGGGGATTTCGCACCGGCCCTACGGGACGGCGGCCGCAGGGGTGCGGTGATCCCAGGGTTTCACCCTGGGCTATTTTCGTGTTCTCCCTACGGGAGAATTGACGGTTGGAAGTTCGTGGTCTCCGACCCTTGCGCAAGAAAAAAGCGCAAGGATGGGGCACCCGGCAAAGGGTCGCTCGCATCCGGCGCAGAAAGGGCGCGGGATAGCCTGTACACTTGGTCGAGACGGTCACGATCAATGCCGCTTTATCCAAACGCACAGGCCCTGATCCGCGCCAACCTGGAGGCTCTCCAAAACGGTCAGCGCGTGAGAGGCGTCGCCATTGGAACGCTGACGCCTGCTCAACTCACTGCGATCAACGCAGAGCGGGCCGCTGAAGGGGGCGCATTGCCGCCCATCCTGGAGGAGGTCATCTTTTTTGGGAGTCACGTATATCAGAGTAGAGTTTTGCAGGACGGGTACAAGTTGGAGGATGTAGTCGATCAAGTCATGAGCGCGATGGATGCGCAGTCGGTTGTCGTGACCAGTCCCCGCATGACGACCATCCAAAACCTGGTCCCCAGGGCGGATCGCTACGGCAATCAAATCCGGGACAAGGCGGTCCTTGAATGTACAAGACGCCACCCGAGACCCGAGCTATTCACCGTGGTGCCGAAGGGGGACTACAACAAGGCCCAAAAGCAGAAGAGCCGCCCGTAAGCGACTCTTCTGTAAGGCATTTGAGCAGCTCGACCGGGTAACACGTACGTTCCGACTCACCAGCTACTCAAGTTCATATTGCCACCGTTTGGCTTCGATGTCAACCGGAATCTCGGCCGGATCGACCCCATGCCCGCGCATTTGGAATGGGTGCGAATGCGAACGAAAAGCATACCTCAGGGGTTAAAACCCCGCTCCGGTGAGGCCGTCGTATTGCCGGGGATGAATCCCCGGCTTACCGCTCCCGGTCGGCTTGCGTGAGGACCTCGTAAAAAGACGACGAAGACGACGAAGATTAGTTGTGTTTGCCTTTCCATTCGGCGTAGGGGGCTTGGAAGTCTTCTATTCCTTCTTCCTTGAATACCCATAACCTGGTGGCTACTTCGTCGATCAGGTCGTGGTCGTGGGTTACTAACAGGACGGTGCCTTCGTAGCGCTGCAAAGCTATGTTCAGGGCGTTGATGGCTTCCAGGTCCAGGTGGTTGGTGGGCTCGTCGAAGATCAGGAAGTTGGGCTTGGTTAGGATTAGTTTGCAGAAGGCTAACCTTGCTTGCTCGCCGCCGCTTAGAGCCTTGGTCTGCTTGTCGCCTTCTTCCCCTGAAAATAACATCTGGCCTAAGATGCCGCGGATATCTTCGACGTGGGCGGCGGGGTTCCAGCGATGGAGCCACTCGGCGACGGTGAGGCCGTGTTCGATGGTTGCGCCGACGTCCTGAGGGAAGTAGCCGATCTGGGCTTCGTGGCCCCAGAAGACCGCGCCGGAGTCGAGGGCAAAGTCTTTGTCGGCGAGGCCGGGATAGTTGGCCAGGAGGCTCTTGAGCAGGGTGGTTTTGCCGGCGCCGTTGCGGCCCATGAGGCAGATTCTTTCGCCGCGGAGGACGTTGGCGGTGAAGCCGTCGAGAACCTTGTGGTCGCCATAGAGCTTGGTGATGTGCTTGAACTCGAGGACGTGCTTGCCGCTGGGGCGGGTCTGGTCGAAACGGATATAGGGCCGCGCGATGTTGGAGCGGGCCAGGTCGTTGGTTTGCAGGCGCTCGACCTCTTTGCGGCGGCTCGTGACTTGCGTGGAGCGGGTTCCGGCGGCGAAGCGGGCGATGAAGTCGTTGAGCTGGGCGATTTTCTTTTCGCGCTGGGCGTTTTGCGACTCGAGCGTGGAGCGAATCTGCGTCTTGGCCATCACCATGTCGTCGTAGCCGCCGGTGTAGACAATGATGGTTTCGTAGTCGATGTCGGCGGTGTGGGTGGTGACGCTGTTGAGGAAGTGGCGATCGTGGGAGATGGCGATGAGCGTGCCGTCGTAGCCGTGCAGGAAGTCCTGGAGCCAGTGAATGGATTCAAGATCGAGGTAGTTGGTGGGCTCGTCGAGGAGCAGGGCTTCAGGCTTGCCAAACAAGGCTTGCGCCAGCAGGACGCGGACTTTTTGCCCGCCCTGCATCTCACCCATTTTGCGCTCGTGGAATTCCTCGGGAATGTCGAGGCCATCGAGGAGGACAGCGGCGTCGGACTCGGCGGTGTAGCCGTCCTCGTCGCCGATGGTGCCTTCGAGCTCGCCAAGCCTCATGCCGTCGGCGTCGGAGAGGTCGGATTTGTCGTAGATGCGGTCGCGCTCTTCAAGAGCGGCCCAGAGGCCCCTGTTGCCCATGATGACGGTGTCGATGACGCGGTAGGCGTCGAAGGCGAATTGATCCTGGCGGAGTACGCCGAACTTGCGCGGGCGGACGACGGAACCTTTCTGCGCGTCGAGCTCGCCGGTGAGGATCTTCATGAAGGTGGTCTTGCCGGAGCCGTTGGGTCCGGTGAGGCCGTAGCGGCGGCCGGGGACGAAGCTGACGCTGACGTCCTCGAAGAGCACCTTCGAGCCGTAGCGCATGGTTACATTGCTGACACTGAGCATTGTTGTTCTGGTTCCTATATGTGGGCCGCAGTTTGGAATCGGCTGCGCCGGCCGGATGGGNNTAGTTTCTCATATTGGCGGGTAGAGGGCCGCGGTCTCCCACCCTTTTCGCAAAGGGCGCGAAAAGGATGGGGCACCCGGCACCCGGCCGGATGGCGCTCTTGTAGGGACAAGGTTGGGGCGTTCGGCTTGCTTTCCCAGGTCCTCCAAGGCGAGACGCTTCGACAGGCTCAGGGCAGGCTCTGGGGTACGCGGCGTAGACGATCTTTCAAAACCGCCAATTTCAGTGGGTCGGGACGGCGGCGAATTTGCCGGCTTTGGCGTAGAGGTAGTCGGCGCCGGCGCCAATGTCGTTGGGGTCCTTCATGACGTAATAGAGCATGGTGACCGGGGCGAAGCATTGGCGGTAGACGAGACCGATGCCCGTGCCGTGGCCGGGTTGGATGACGTTGAGGGCCAGGTTGAAGTAGGCGGGCGGATTGTCGATGCGCAGCATGTCGTTGTGGATCTGGCTGGTGATCTCGTGGATGCCGCCGCCTTTGAAGGTAGAGGTGCCGTCTCTGCCTGTGCCAAATTCGTAATGGGGCGGGGTTGGGGCGTCCTGGTTGTAGGTGGTGTCGATTGCTGCCTGCCATTTGCGGGTGCTGGGGGCCATGGTCTTGGCGGCGACGACGCGGATGACGATGGAGCAGGAGTTCTTGGAGCCGGGGCCGTAATTGGCACTGACATAGTTTGCGCCGCTGTCGCCGGTTTCGGCGGCCATGAGTTCGGCTGCTGTGGGGGGCGGTTTGACGCCGGCGCAGGCGGGAGGCAAGGCGAACAGCGATGCGGGGGGCGGGGCGAGGGAGACGCTGCGGATGTCGACCATGTAGGTCATCGCCGCGCCGGGAGCTCCGAAGCCGGACTTGATGACCAGGCCGTCCTTCTGATCGAGCCAGGCTTTGATGTTCATGCCCGATGCGGCGCCGGTATAGACCTTGGTGGGAATACCGTTGACGGTCTCAGCGCCAGCGGGCTTCAAGTCACCCTTGGCGATGCCGGCGGTGATTTCCTTGGTAGCCTCGAAAGGGTCGCCCCAGTCTCCCTTGAAGGTTCCGGCGCTGCAGTTGATGGGTGTGACGCCGGGGTCCCAGGTATGGGAGACGCCCGCTTTCAGGTCGTAGAGATTCAAGGAGCGGGAGGCTGGAGTGCCGTCGGGCTTGGCTGGGTACTTGTAGTCGATCAGGGCCTGGGAGCCATTGCGAGAGACGGTCATGGTTACGTTATCGGGTATGTTTTGAGTAATGGTGTAGGCGGTGGGGGGCGTCTGGGCCGGCAGGAGCGCGGCGAGAGCGAAAAGGGCGAGGCAGGATAGGGAACGCGGAGCCGACATCGTAAAAACTCCTTCGTGGGCGGTGGGTGAGTGCCTTTGGGACCGGGAAAGGGTACTGCGAGGCGATGATCCCGGGGAAGAAAGCGATGATAGCTTGCGCGAGTTGGGTCGTCAAGCCAAGAGATTGGGCCGGCCGTGGCGCAATGATCCCTTCCCACAGGGCTGTGTGCAGGGGGTGGGAGCGTGAGAGACGAGGAGCTTGACGGTTAGCCGAAGATGGCCATCACGACGTGGTTGACGACGAACGCTGCGCCGTAGGCCAGCACCAGCATGTAGAGGAACTGGACGGCTGGCCACTTCCAACTGTTGGTTTCGCGGCGGACCACGGCCATGGTGGAGGTGCATTGCATGGCGAAGGCGAAGAAAATCATGAGAGCTAACGCGCCGCCCAGGGTCATGTCGTGGTGGAGGGCGGTTTGCAGGTGCATGGCCTGGGTTGCGGGGTCGGCGCCATAGAGCGTGCCCATGGTACTGACCATGACTTCGCGAGCCAACACGCTGGAGAGCAGGCCGATGCCGATCTTCCAGTTGAAGCCGAGGGGGGCAATGGCGGGCTCGATGAAGTGGCCGAGGCGGCCGATGATGCTGTCGGCCAGTTCGGGGGCGGCGTATGTGCCTCCAGAGACATGAACGACGGGCAGGTGGGCAAGCACCCAGAGGGCAAGGGTGACGGCGAGAATGACCGTGCCGGCCTGGCGGAGGAAGATGCTGGCGCGGTCCACGAGGCGCAGCGTGAGCGACCACAGAGTGGGCATGCGGTACTGCGGCAGCTCGAGGATAAACGGAGTCTCGCTGGACTTGAGGATGGAGCTTTTCAGCAGCCATGCGGTGGTCATCGCGCCCACAAATCCGGCCAGGTAGAGGCTGAGCATGACGATGGTGCGCAGGCCGAGAAAGCCGTGCAGGAAAGCGATGTTGGGGATGAAGGCGGCGATGAGCAGCATGTAGACCGGCAGCCGCGCTGAGCAGGTCATGAACGGGGTGACCAGAATGGTGGCCAGGCGGTCGCGTTTGTTCTCGATGGTGCGCGTGGCCATGATGGCCGGGACGGCGCAGGCGTAGGCGGAGAGCAGCGGGATAAAGGCTTTGCCGTTCAATCCGATGGTGCGCATGACGCGGTCGGCGATCAGAGCGGCGCGGGCCAGGTAGCCCGTGTCTTCAAGGATGCCGATAAAAAGGAACAGCAGAAGGATTTGCGGCAAGAAGACGAGCACCGACGAGATGCCCTTCCATGCGCCGTCAAGTACCAGCGACTGAATCCAGCCGACGGGCAGCAACGGCCGCACCAGGCCGCCCATTCGTGCGAGGATGTCGCCGAAGCCGTCGGACATGGGCTGACCGATGGAGAAAACCACTTCAAAGACGCCCACCACCACGACGAGAAACAACAGCGGTCCCCAGATGCGGTGCAGCAGGATGTTGTCGATCTTGCGGCTGTTTTCAACCGAGAGGGGTGCGCGATAGCCGGTATTGCGGCTTACTTGTGCCGCCCAGGTGTGAGCGCTGGCCGCATTGCCCACAACGGGCAGCGCCAGCGGCTTGGCGGCGGCGCGGTTGGTCTGCTGGTTGAGGAAGAGGGCGACGGCATCGAGGCCGGTTCCACGCGTGGCGCTGATCTGGGCCACGGGCGCGCCCAGTTCGCGAGCCAGCTTGAGCGAGTCGATGTGGCCGCCGCGGGATTCCATCAGGTCACTCATGTTGAGCAGAACCAGCGTAGGCAAGCCGAGAGCCAGCACGGGGGCGGCGAGCATCAACTGGCGGGTCAGGTGCAGCGAATCGAGGACAATGAGCACCGCGTCGGGCTTGGGCGTGCCGGGCATCTTGCCGCGGAGCACGTCGATGGAGACGCGGGCGTCCTCTGAATAAGGAGTCAGCGAGTAGATGCCGGGCAGGTCGATGAGGGTCAGGTCGTCGCGGCCCACGCCGGCCATCAGCCCCATGCGCTGCTCGACGGTGACGCCGGGGTAGTTGGCCACCTTCTGGCGCAGGCCTGTCAGCCGGTTGAAAAGAGTGGACTTGCCGGAGTTCGGCGGTCCGATGAGCACGACTGTCTTGAGGGCCCCGGTTGCGGGCGGAGCGGGGGGTGGTACAAACGCCGGAACGTCGCAGCAGGCGCTCATCGCGAGGCCTCGATCAGCTCGGGAACGTCAAAACTGGTATCTAAGTGGTTTTCGGGGGCTTCAATATCTGTGGCAATTCCATTCTCGGCTGAGCGGACGCGGATGGCCTCGGCGGTCTCGTGGCGCAGGGCAATCTCCATACCGTCGACGCCGTAAACGGTCGGGTCGCCGGCCGGGGCACGGCGGAGAGCCGTCACCAGGGCATCGGGGACGAAACCCATATGCATCAGGTGGTTCTGCACGGATTCAGGCAGGTCGAGGGCTACCAGGACCCCAGTCTCGCCGACCTTCAACTCGCTCAACACGCTCAACTGCCTTGCTCCCATGTGCCGCTTGAAGCTCAACACCCGAAAACTACGACCGGTTTGGTCGGACTTCAGTATACGACCAATTTGGTCTGGGTTGCAAACGCTGGCTCCAAGCTCATCCGTTCGATGCAGACGCACGGTTTAACCTCCGGAGGGGCAACTGGCCTTGAGTCGCCAGAGCCACCCAGGCCCCCTGGCGGACCCCCTTCTCAGTTCATCGGAACGATGGGTCTTTTTTATCAGTGAAAATGCAGCGTGGAATGTGACCTAAATCACATTTGTTGCAATAAAAATCCATTGCCTGGCGGGAAAAATGAGTGATACAACCATTCCATGCAACCTGAGGAGTTCCGCGCATCCGTGACCCAAAAAGTGCCGCCCGACGGGCTGCCCGCACCCCTGGCGGCCCTGTGGTGGGACGCGAAAGGGGATTGGACTCGCGCTCATTCGCTGGCGGACGAGCTTGAGACCACCGATGGAATGGCCGTTCATGCCTATCTGCACCGCAAGGAGGGCGAGGCTTGGAATGCGGACTACTGGTACAAGCGGGCAGGGCGCAAGTTCCATCGGGCTACGCTCGAAGCTGAGTGGGAGGCGCTGGTGGAGGGGCTTCTATCCGGTATCTGCTAACTTCTAGTTGCTAGCTCACCCAGGTCTCAAGAGCGAGACCTGGGGCATCCGGCCCCCGGCTTCAAACGCGGGCCTAGCTTAGGTGATCTTCGACGAAACGGCGCACCCAAGACACCATATCCTCTACGTCTCCCTTTTTCACGTTTGCAAATTGTCCGTGATCGGCGGAGTTGCGCAGGTCCGCCTCGGCAGTAATTCTCTTATGCACGAGCATGTCGTATGCTCCCGCGCGCGCCAGCCCAGCATTCAGCGCGTTGAGGTTGGATTTCGCAGGATCGTAAGCAACCGAGTTTTTGTCACACAGCTTGCGCAGTGTGTCTTCAAGGACCGCGCCTGCGACTGAGGCCGCAGGTACATAGTATCCCTGCTTCAAGAGCGCCTCCGCTTGCGCAAGAAAGTCGTCCAGCAACTCAGCCCGTACTAAAAGACGAATTTCAACAAGGAAGCCATCTGTGTAGTCTTTGTACGCAGCTTCTAAGACGCCGAAGCATTCTGCGAAAGTGTAACTTCCTGTGTTGATGCCGCGGATGTCTTGGTAGTGAGTGCTCGCTCTACCGCATACCCGTTGAATCAGGTTTGTCGCCTGGGTACGCCAGCGGGCGTATTCGTTGTCGGGGACATTCTGATAAAACTCATGACCATCCCAGCCGTACTGCCGAAGGAATTGACGTCCTTCCGAGAGAAGGGCCTCAAACTTCAACTTGACTTTTTCATCGGTGGGAGTTGGTGACGCCATTTAACTATTATGAGCCCACGCCGGGTGCTCCAGGTCTTGCGTTTGAGACCTGAGAGTTCCCGCTGGACGCGCAAGCCCTGTCGCATCTGAAGGGTGCGGGCTTTACAGGCTGCGGTAAAACTGGTTCAGGCGGTAGACCGGGCGATTGAATGGCGGGACTTGTCTTATTCGCCTGGGCGGTTCACACGTGGAATGAACACGCCGCAATCGATCGTCTTGACCGTGCCGGGCAGCGCCTCGTCAAGGGCGGCGGAGATCGTAGGGATGTGCGGCCTGATGACCGGCCAGTTGATCGCGGACATAATCAGCACGGCAAACGGGCGGCCTTCAAGCCGCTGCTGTTTGTCCATGTTCTTGTCGCCGGTCAGAAAAACGTCGAAACGCTCCCGCACGATCAGCGTCAACAACGCGCCGTTTTTGATTCCGCCCCATCGCATACTGACCACGGTATGAATCTCATGCCGGGGCAGGGACCGCGCCAGCTTGGCGGGTACGTCCTCATCGAACAGAACCTTCAAAGCTGCGCCTGAAACTGATGCTTGGCGCGGTAGTTGAGAATGGCCTTGATTGCGTCGAGGCCGGCTTCAGGGTAGCAGTCCAGCGTTTCCTCAATGGCAGCGTCCGGAGATAGTCCCTCATCGCGGAAAGCGTCATAGTTTCCGGTGATGGCATCGACGGGCAGGCGGGTGTTTTTGAGCAGCGGTGCGCCACTGACCTTCCCGGAGACGATTTCAACCAAGGGGCAATCGGACCAATCGACAGTTGCCATCTTCTACCCTCCTTTCATCATAGCCTTTTGTGCGCTTGGAGAAAGGCTCTGATTGGGTTGCGCCCGTTCGGATCACACCGGACCTCCATCAGGGTCGCACGAAGCGTTCAAGGCGCTGGCCCACTTGCTCATGCGTGAGGTACTCGCCGGGGCGCAGCGCTTTCTCGCCACGGTTTACCGCGTCAATGAGGCGGCATTCCTCGTCGAAATACCGTGCCACGACTTGCTGTACCAGCTCGCCGGGATTGCGGCCCTGCTCAGCGGCAGATCGCGCAAGCTTGGCTTCGACTTCGGGTGTGAAAAGTACTTCCATGTTGCTCAGAGTACGGGAAAAACCCGCGTGTGGCAAGGAATGCACTGGAATGAAGAAACGCAAGGATCTCGGGCTTTACTCGAACGGAATTTCTACCTCCGCATAGTGCCCGGTGTGGCTGCATTGACGACGGTCGCAACTCTTTCAACGTAGCGGCGCAAAACGGGCCATTGCGCGTTGCCGAGAACAACGATTGAGATTTTCCTGCCCGTCAAATTCTGCTGCTGATGCATATTTTTGTCGGTGGTCACCAACAGTTCGAAACCTGCCGCCTCTGCTGCATCGAGCAAAGCGCCGTTCGCAAGCCGGTCCCATCCGCGTTCAATGGCTTCAACAACTACATGGCCCTTGAGAGCGTAGCGCAGGGGAGCTGGGGTGCTGTGGTCAAACAGTATGAGCATCGATGGCTTGGGCAAACTGCTGCGGGGGTGGGGGCGCGTCAAGGCTTCGCGCGGCAAATTCGATCACGGTAACGATCTGCTCATGCGACAAATGAAACCAATCCATAATCTCGCTAATCGTGGCTCCGGCTTCCAGATTTTCAAAGACGATGGAAACCGGCATGCGGGTATCCTTGAACACCCATGCGCCGCTGACCTTGCCGGGGATGCTCTCCACGGCGGGGCATTGTGACCAATCCAGAGTTGATATTGCCATATTCTAACTCTCCTTTCCATCGTAAATCTTGTACCACGGATCGAGAGCAACGTCGCACCGCTGATCGGGTTGCGCACGTTCAGATACCCAGATCTTCAAACAGCGCATCGGCTGTTTTGTAACGCTTTCCTTTGCGCTGATCCGCAGCCTGCATGGCCTTGACGGTGGCGGTGTTAGGAACCCGCACCGCGAAGGGCAACGCCTTCTCCGCAGCCACGCGGACAAGCAACATGCGAACCGCATCGGAGACAGACATGCCCATTGCGGCGAGTGTCCTTGCGGCATCTTCCTTCACTTTCTCGTCCACCCGGACATGAACCATTGTTGTCGCCATCGCCTAGGTCTCCTGAGATACATTGTATCGCAAGATTTGATCAACACGCGATCCTCTGGTTCCAGGGAGCCGATTGAGCGGGCGATCTCCGCATGAATGGGAATACAATTCACAATGTGGGATTGCGTACCCACCCTGTGTCTCTCATCACAGCGGCTCCAGACCCCAGAGACGAGACTCAATCCAGCGGTTTATTTCTTGCAGGCCGCGCTGTGAGGCAAAGCGAATGAGTGAACAGAAAATGGTGATTCTGGATGGGAACGAGGCGGCTGCCTCGGTGGCCTATCGTCTCTCCGAAGTGGTTGCGATTTACCCCATTACCCCGTCGTCGCCGATGGCCGAGTGGGCGGATCAGTGGCGCTCGGAGGGGAAGAAAAATATTTGGGGCGCGTTGCCCGTTGTGGAAGAGCTGCAGAGCGAAGGCGGCGCGGCTGGAGCGCTGCATGGGGCGTTGCAGGCGGGCGCCTTCGGGACCACATTTACGGCCTCGCAGGGCTTGCTGCTGATGATTCCCAACATGTTCAAAATTGCCGGTGAGCTGACCCCGGCGACGATGCACGTGACGGCCCGGACGCTGGCTACCCATGCGTTGTCGATTTTCGGCGACCACTCCGACGTGATGGCCTGCAGGTCGACGGGCTGGGCGATGCTGGCGTCGAATTCGGTGCAGGAGGTACACGATCTGGCATTGGTGGCGCAGATCGCCACGCTTGAATCCCGCATTCCTTTCATTCATTTCTTCGACGGCTTCCGCACCTCGCACGAAGTGGGCAAGATTCTGCCGATCAGCGACGAGACGATCCGCGCGATGGTGGACGACAAGTACATCATTGCGTTCCGGCAGAACGCGCTGACGCCGGACCGCCCGATCATTCGCGGCACAGCGCAGAATCCTGATGTTTTCTTCCAGGCTCGCGAGGCCTGCAACCCGTTCCACGCCGCGGTTCCGGGGATCGTGCAGCAAGTGATGGACCGCTTCGCCGCGCAGACCGGCCGCGCCTACCACTTATTCGACTATTACGGCGCGCCCGATGCGGAGCGCGTGATTGTGCTGATGGGCTCCGGCGCCGAGGCTGCCGAAGAAGCCGTGGACCTGTTGAACAAGCAGGGCGAAAAGCTGGGCCTGCTCAAGGTTCGTCTCTACCGGCCCTTCGACGCGAGTGCCTTCCTGGCCGCGCTGCCCTCTACGGTCAAGTCGATGGCCATACTCGACCGCTGCAAGGAGCCGGGCGCTAGCGGCGAGCCGCTTTACCAGGACATCGTGATTGCGTTGGCTGAGAACTCAGCCAGTCTGCCGTTCGCCGTCAAGCCGACCGTGGTTGGCGGGCGTTACGGGCTGTCTTCGAAGGAATTTACGCCGGCCATGGTAAAGGGCATCTTCGACGAGCTGGCCAAGCCTGAGCCGAAGAACCACTTTACTATCGGCATCGACGACGATGTGACGCATACGAGTCTCGCTTACGATCCGAACTTCTCGACCGAGGACCCAAAAACGGTTCGGGCGTTATTTTATGGTCTTGGCTCCGACGGCACCGTGGGCGCCAACAAGAATTCGATCAAGATCATTGGCAGCGAGACGCCCAACTTTGCGCAGGGCTACTTTGTGTACGACTCGAAGAAGTCCGGATCGATGACGACATCGCATCTGCGGTTCGGACCGAACCCCATCCGCTCAAGCTATCTGATCACGCGCGCCAGTTTTGTGGCCTGCCACAACTTCAGCTTCCTGGAGAAGATGAATGTGGTGGAAGCGGCCATGCCGGGCGCGGTGTTCCTGCTCAACTCGCCTTATTCGGCGGCCGAGGTCTGGGACCATTTGCCCAGGACGACGCAGCAGGAGATGCTGGCCAAGAAGATCGAGTTTTACGTGATCGACGGCAACACGGTGGCGCGCGAAACCGGAATGGGCACGCGCATCAATACCATTATGCAGGCCTGCTTCTTCGCCATCAGCGGCGTGCTGCCGCGCGAGGAAGCCATCGACCAGATCAAGAAGGCGATCAAGAAGACGTATGGCAAGCGCGGCGACGCTGTGGTGGCAAAGAACTTTGCCGCCGTGGATGAGGCGCTGGCTCACCTGGAGAAAGTCGAGCTGCCGGCGGCGTCCACATCTGAATTCGATCTGATTCCTTCGATCAGCGGGAGCGCGCCGGAGTTTGTGCGGAACGTGCTGGGACAGATTGCCGCGGGTCACGGGGATCTGCTTCCAGTGAGCGCGATTCCGGCGGGCGGCGCATTCCCCACGGGTACGGCGCAGTGGGAGAAGCGGAACATTGCGCAGTTCATTCCGGTGTGGGACAAGGACCTGTGCATTCAATGCGGCAAGTGCGTGATGGTTTGCCCTCACGCTGTGATTCGCTCCAAGGTTTACAGCGCTGAGCTTGGAGACAAGGCGCCGGCGACCTTCCAATGGGCCAAGCCCAAATGGAAGGCGATGGAGCAGGAGCACTACACGCTGCAAGTGGCTCCCGAGGATTGCACGGGCTGCGCGGTGTGCGTGGAAGTGTGCCCGGTGAAGAGCAAGAGCGACGCCAGCCACAAGGCGATCAATATGGCGCCACAACCGCCGCTGCGCGAGGCGGAGCGCGACAACTGGAACTTCTTTTTAAGCCTGCCGGAGACCGACCGCGCCAAGCTGTCGCACACGCAGGTGAAAGACATTCAACTGCTGCAGCCGCTCTTCGAGTTTTCGGGCGCATGCGCGGGCTGCGGCGAGACGGCGTACATCAAGCTGCTTACCCAGCTCTTCGGCGACCGGCTTTACATCGCCAACGCGACGGGTTGCTCGTCGATTTACGGTGGGAACCTGCCCACTACGCCCTACACAAGCAATGCGGAGGGCCGCGGACCCACCTGGGCCAACTCGCTGTTCGAGGACAATGCGGAGTTCGGCTTCGGCATGAGAACCGCTCTCGACCAGCAGAAGGTTTTTGCTGAAACGCTGGTGACGCGGCTCGCGGCTGAGATTGGCGTTGATCTGGTTGCGGACCTGTTCGGCGCCTCGCAGAAGTCCGAGACGGAGATCGGCAAGCAGAGGGAGCGCGTGTTGGCAATGCGCGAGAAGCTTGCCGGCAACGAATCTTCCGATGCGCGCAACCTGCTGGCCATCGCCGATGCGCTGGTACGCAAGAGCGTGTGGATTCTGGGCGGCGACGGCTGGGCCTTTGACATCGGCTTCGGCGGGCTGGACCATGTGCTCGGTTCCGGCAAGAACGTGAATGTGCTGGTGCTGGACACGGAGGTTTACTCGAATACCGGCGGGCAAATGTCCAAGGCCACGCCGAGGGGCGCGGTGGCCAAATTTGCCGCCGCCGGCAAGCCGAACAGCAGGAAGGACCTGGCGATGGAAGCCGTGAGTTACGGCTCCGTCTATGTGGCCCAGGTTGCGCTGGGCGGAAACGACACCCACGTGGTGAAGGCCTTTCAGGAGGCTGAAGCGCACGACGGGCCGTCGCTCATCATTGCCTACTCCAGTTGCATCGCGCACGGCTACGACCTGGTGCATGGCCTGGAGCAGCAAAAACTTGCTGTGCAGTCGGGCTACTGGCCGCTGATGCGCTACAACCCCGCGCTGCGCGAGGAAGGCAAGAACCCCTTCCAGCTTGACTCCAAGGCGCCGTCGATCCGGCTCAAGGAGTACACCTATCGCGAAGCGCGCTACACCATGCTGGCACGCAGCAATCCCGATCTGGCGGCCAAGCTGCTTGTTGAAGCGCAGGATGACGTCGAGCGGCAGTGGCGCGTCTACTCCGGCCGCGCCGCGATGGCCGGCCGTGGAGAAACGCCGCACATTGCGCCGCAAGAAAAGACTGAAGAAACCCTGGTAGCCGTAGTGGACGGAGGCGCCGAATGATCGACTTTTCAACGCAGTATCTGGGTTTGAAACTGAACGGACCCATCGTGGTTTCATCGACGCCGCTGTCGGAGTCGATTGACAATGTTCGCCGCATGGAGGATGCAGGCGCCTCGGCGATCGTGCTTACTTCGCTTTTCGAGGAACAGTTGGAGCTTGAATCGCGGGCGCTGGACGAGGACCTTTCGCGGGGCACCGAGTCCTTTGCCGAGTCGCTCGGCTACCTGCCCGATCTTGACGATTACCGCATGACGCAAGAGGTCTATCTCGAGCACTTGCGGCGCGCCAAGGCAGCGGTCGCGATCCCGATCATGGCCAGCCTCAACGGCGCCACGCCTGGCGGCTGGGTGCGGTTTGCCAAGGATATGGAACAGGCCGGGGCCGATGCCATCGAGTTGAACACCTACGCGTTGGCGACAGACAAGAGCCAGACCTCCGCCGAACTTGAGCTTCAGCTTCTCGATCTGGTGGCTTCCGTCACGCACGCAGTCAAAGCTCCGGTGGCCGTGAAGCTCTCGCGGTCGTTCACCAGCCTGCCGCACCTGGTTTCCCGGCTGGAGGACGTGGGCGCCCGCGGCGTGGTGCTCTTCAACCGCTTTTACCAGCCGGACTTCGACATCGAGACGCTTGAGGTGCGGCCGACGCTGCACTTCTCCACGCCCTCCGAGTTGCTGTCCCGTCTGCATTGGGCGGCCATTCTTTACGGGCACATGAACATCGACCTCGCGATCACAGGCGGGGTTCACTCTGCCGAAGATGTGTTGAAGGGAATCATGGCCGGGGCGGGGATCACGATGATGGCTTCGGCGCTGCACATTCACGGCATCGAGCACATTGGCAGGGTGCTGGCCGACATGCGCTACTGGCTGGAGAAGCGCGAGTACGCGTCGTTGTGGGAGACGCGCGGCTGCCTGAGCCGGCGGTCCGTGCCGGATACGTCGCCGTTCGATCGCGGGAACTACATCAAGACGCTGAGCTCGTATAGTCTGCGGCAGACGGTGGCGGCGTTCTAGGCACCTGCGGTGGGGCCAACTGCCCGCGGCGAAGTCCCAGGTCTCAAGACCGGGATCTGGGACACCCCGCAAGACTGAAATTCCGGTTTACACCAATCTGGTCGCTGCCCTTACTCTATGATCATTGAGAAATATCGCCACCCGTTCCTCTTCTACGGCCTGTCGATAGCCATTCCCTGGACACTTTGGTTCGTGGCTGCCTACCTGAGTCACATCACCCCAATGAGCCATGCGCTGGTTTGGGCTGCCAGCGGTTTGGGTGTTCTTGGGCTGTTTGCGCCTGTTTTCGTTGCAGGTCGTTTGATTTGGCTGGAGCCCGGTTTGAGAGACGATCTCAAGCGCCGGCTATTTGGTCTCACGGCCGTTCGGCCCGTGTATTTGTTCCTGACCTGCTTTCTGATGCTGGCAAGCATTTTGCTGGCGCAAGCGATTTCCTTGCTCTTTGGACACAGCGCGACTCAGTTCCATCTGTCGGGAAAAACATCATTTTCCGCGGGCATCTTTCCCGCATGGTTCATACTTATCCTGGCGCCGCTGGTTGAGGAGCTGGCCTGGCACTCCTACGGCACCGACTGTTTGCGCCGGCGCATGAATTTATTCAACACCTGCATGGTATTTGGGGTTTTCTGGGCCATTTGGCATGTGCCGCTGGGCTTTATCAAAGGCTACTACCAGAGCAACGTGGCTCAAACGGGGCTTTTGTATAGCCTCAACTTCGCCTTCAGCCTGATACCATTTGTGATCCTGATGAACTGGCTGTACTACAAGACCAAGCGTAATATTCTGGTTGCCATCGTCTTCCACATTACCGCAGTCTGCTTCAATGAAATGTTCGCCACTCACCCAGACAGCAAGGTCATTCAAACAGGCCTCCTTCTGATACTCTCGGCTGTGTTGGTCATCAAGGAGAGACGCTTCTTCTTTCAGCGCGAATACCCAGTAGAGTGAGGCACCCGTTTGCGCGTCGCGAGAACGCTCTTGTACTTCCCGGTGGTATCCATGATCTACCTTCAGCTTGGCCGGCAGTATGCACCAAGCTATCGCCGCATACAAGCGTCAGCCGGGGCCAGCTTAAGGGATGAGCAGATGGAGCACAGTTTTTTCGATCAGCCTGCACGCTTCGGGGAGCGCGTCAAGCACAGGGTCGCTGAAGGATTCGCCCAGTTCCGTCGATCCGGCGCCGATGGTCACCAGTTGCGCATTCGCAGGCACGGAGCCGTAGAGTTCGCGGGCTAGCGCGAGGAGTTGCGGCGCGCCCTGATGATGGGTTGCGAGGCCTTGTGTTGCAGCGACTGGCTCGACGGGCGTCAGGTTGACCGATCCGGGCGCGCAATCGATGGAGCAATCGATAAACAGAACCGATTCGGAGCGGGCGATATCTTCGGCAAGCTCGGGGGTCCACTGCTGGCGAATCAGGACAAACACGCCGGTCTCGGAGCGGAATCTTTCCTCAGCCCATTCGGCGAGCCATGGGCCGACACCGTCATCGCTGCGCAGGGTGTTGCCGCAGGCGAGGATAAGGCACCGGACTTTTTGTTGGGTCATCGATAGCCCCGTTGCTTTCCACCCCAGCGACAAAGACCCGTCGCTGGGGGCCCGGCTTTGAAAGGGCACGGCTTTAGCCGTGCCGAAAAGACACCAGAACTGATGTGGCTTTAGCCGCCGAGGGAATTTTGGAGGTTGAAGAAAACCTTCCCTCAGGGGCTAAAGCCCAAACTTCTATCTGCCATCGGGCGGCACGACTGAAGTCGTGCCCTTTCAAAACATCCTAGCGTGCGAATCTATCCACGACTGAAGTCGTGCCCTTTCAAAACAGCCCATTGGCCACAGATTCGCTATCGGACGAGTTGGTCAACGACTTCGCCGTCGGCATTGACGAGCGAGATTGCCAGCGGCATCTGGCCGAAGGCGTGCGTGGAGCAGCTCAGGCATGGGTCGAAGGCGCGAATCACGGCTTCGACGCGGTTGAGAGTGCCTTCGGTAAACTTGCCGTCCTTGACGTATTCTTTTGCGGCCTGCAAGACGCCCAGGTTCATGGCGTTGTTGTTCTGCCCGGTGGCGATGACCAGGTTGGCCCAGGTGATGAGGCCGTTCTCATCGACTTTGTAGTGGTGCATCAGGGTGCCGCGCGGGGCCTCGGCCTGGCCTGCGCCTTCCAATCGATTCACGCCGGCGCTGGCGCGAACATGTTTGTCCAAAATGAGCGGGTCACTGAGGATCTGCTCAATTTTTTCTATTCCGTAAAGTATTTCGATGAGCCGGGCGTGATGGTAATGGAAGGAGCTCTGCACGGGGCCGATGGCCAGTTGCTTGAACTCGGCCAGTTCCTTTTCCGCCAGCGGCGTGCCCATGGACTTGACGATGTTCAGCCGCGCCAGGGGGCCTACGCGATAACTGCCTTGGGGGTAGCCGAGCGGCTTATAGTACGCGAACTTGGTGTAGCTGTAGGGTTCGACCGCCTCGCCGATCACCTCACTGAATTTGCTTGCTGTGATGCCGTCATCCAGGATGTCGCCCTTGGCGTCGATCATGCGCAGAGCGCCGTCGGTGAACTCGATCGACTCGTCTTCATTGATCAGGCTCATGTAGTTGGACGGGAAGTTGGCGAAGACCTCGATCTCCGGCTTGAAGCTCGAGGCGATCTGCTTGTAGGCTGCCAGCGCGAGGCCAATGTTGGCGTAGGCTTCAGGCAGCATGGCCAGGATCTCATCGCGCTTGGCCGGGTCCAGGGGTTCTGTAACGCCGCCGGGCACCACCCATCCGGGATGGATGCGCTTGTTCGCGAGCAGTTCAATGATGTGCTGGCCAAAGCGGCGCAGGGCTATCCCGGCGCGGCCCAACTCAGGCTTGGCGGCAACGACTCCAAAGATGTGGCGGGCCTTGGGGTCGGACTCCATGCCCAGCAACAGGTCGGGAGAGGCGAGATAGAAGAAGCTCAGGGCATGGGACTGGACGGCTTGCGCCAGATTCAACATGCGCCGCAGTTGGGCGGCGGTATGCGGGATGCGCACCGACATGATGGCTTCACAGGCCTTGGCCGAGGCGATCAGGTGCGAGACAGGGCAGATGCCGCAGATGCGCGCCATCAGGCTGGGCATCTCATAGAACGGCCGGCCCTGAGAGAACCGCTCGAAGCCGCGGACCTGGGTGACGTGGAAATGCGCGTCTTCCACCTGGCCTTGACTGTCGAGTTGGATGGTGATCTTGCCGTGGCCTTCAAGGCGGGTTACGGGATCGATAGTGATGGTCTGTGTCATAGAAAGCTCCGAGTTTCTTCTTGAGGCGCGGGCGCGGACGCCCATCGGTCTTGAGACCGGCGCTTGGTCAGGCTCCAAAACGGGTGAGGGCCGGAATGTCCAGCGGTGCACCGGTTACAAGCGCGGTCAGCGCGGTGTGGAAGGTGTCGGCCGAGGGCGGGCAGCCGGGAAGGAAGACATCGACCTTCACGAACTCATGGATGGGCCGGACGATGCGCAGAAGCTTGGGCACCACGACGCAGGGAATCTGCGGCTGGGCGTCGGCATTCTCAATGTACGCGCGGTTCAGAATCGCTTCCGGACCGATAGGGTTGCGCATCGAGGGAACGTTGCCGGTGATGGCGCAGTCGCCCATGGCGATGAGGAGCTTGGAGTGGGCGCGAATCTTCCTGATCTTCTTCTCATCGTCTTCCGAGGCTACCGCTCCCTCGACAAGTGCGATGTCCACCTCATCGGGGAACTCCTTGGTGTCTACGAGGGGGCTGTAGACGACATCGGCAAGCTCCGCCAACTCGATGAGGCGCTCGTCCATGTCAAGGAACGACATGTGACAACCGGAACATCCATCCAACCAGACCGTTGCCAATTTCAGTTTGCTCATTGTGCTTCCCTCATCAGGTTCAGGTAGGGGAGAAAATCGGGGTACTTGGGGTGGTCGGAGCCGACCTTGCTCTTGTCAAAAAGTGCTCCGGTGGGGCAGACCTGCACGCATTTTCCGCAGCGGGTGCAACTGGAGCTTCCCCAGTTGTCATGCAGATCGGTGATGACGATCGAATTGATCCCGCGGCCCATCACATCCCACACATGCGCGCCCTCGATCTCCGCGCACACCCGTACGCAACGGGTGCACAGGATGCAGCGGTTGTGGTCGACAGTGAACTGTGCGAGCGAGGCATCCACGGTGAGTTCCGGGTTGCGATAGGGCAGGCTGATATGGGTCACGCCCTGATCCTGCGCCAGGGCCTGCAGTTCGCAGTGGCCGTTGGCCACGCAAACGGAACAGATGTGGTTGCGCTCCGCGAAGAGCAGCTCGAGGATCATGCGGCGGTGCTTCTGGAGCCGCTCCGTGTGGGTGCTCACCTCCATGCCCTCAAAGACGGTGGTCACGCAGGCGGGCAACAGCTTGTTGCCGCCCTTGATCTCGACCAGGCAAAGACGGCATGCGCCCACGTTGCTCAGGCCCTCCAAATGGCAGAGCGTGGGAATGTAGATGTCGTTTTCCCGCGCCACGTCCAGAATGGTCTGGCCGGCGAGAGCGCTGACCTCCTGTTCATCGATGACAAGAGTTTTGACGTTGCTCACAGTTTCGCTCATGCCAGCACCTCTTTTTGATCCGTCACGGGAGCTTGAATGTTGCAGACGCCGGCGGGGCAGCGCTTGTGCACGATGTGCTCAATGTACTCATTTCTGAAATACTTCAGCGTGCTCAGCACGGGATTCGGCGCGGTCTGGCCCAGCCCGCACAGGCTGGCTTCCTTCACCGTGGAGCACAGGCTCTCGAGCAACTCCAGGTCGTCCATGGTCCCGGAGCCGTTGCAAAAGCGCGTCAGCAGCGTGAACATCTGGGCGGTGCCGGCCCGGCAGGGGATGCATTTGCCACAGGATTCGGTCATGCAGAACTCGATGAAGAAACGGGCCACATTGACCATGCAGGATGTGTCGTCCATGACGATCATGCCGCCGGAGCCCATGATGGAGCCGAGCCTGACGAGCGCATCGTAGCTGACGCCGACGTCGAGCATTTCGGCGGGAATGCAACCGCCCGAAGGACCGCCGGTCTGCACCGCCTTGAACGTGTGCCCGCCGGGTACGCCGCCTCCGATGACCTCGATGATCTCCCGCAGTTTGATGCCCATGGGCACTTCAACCAGGCCAGTGTTGGCGATTTTGCCGGTAAGGGCAAAGACCTTGGTGCCTTTGCTTCTCTCCGAGCCCATGTTGGCAAACCACTTGCCGCCGTTACGCACGATAGGAGCTATATTTGCGTACGTCTCGACGTTGTTGATCAGGGTCGGCTTGCCAAAAAGACCGCTGACCGCGGGGTAGGGCGGCCGGGGTCTGGGAGTGCCGCGCTTGCCCTCAATGGAGGCGAGCAGCGCTGTTTCCTCTCCGCAGACAAACGCTCCGGCGCCCAGGCGGATCTCGATGTCGAAGTTGAAGGGCGTATTGCAGATGTTGTTGCCCAGCAGTCCGCGGCGCCGGGCGTCGCGCAGTCCGGCCGTCAGCCGGCCAACCGCTGTGGGATACTCCGCGCGCACATAGATAAAGCCTTTGCTGGCGCCCACCGCATACGCGGCGAGGGCCATGCCCTCGATGACGCGATGCGGGTCGCCTTCCATGACGCTGCGATCCATGAACGCGCCGGGGTCGCCCTCGTCGCCGTTGCAGACCACGTACTTCACGTCGCCCGAGGCCTTGGCCACGGTGCCCCACTTCAACCCCGTGGGATAGCCGCCGCCTCCGCGTCCACGCAGCCCGCTCTCGGTGATCCGGTGGACGACGCCATTGGGCGTCATCTCGGTCAGCGCCGTCAGCAGCGCCTTGTAACCGTCGCGGGCGATATACTCGTCGATCTTTTCCGGATCGATATAGCCGGCGTTCTCCAGGACCACACGCACCTGCTTGTCGAAGTGCTCGTTCAAATCGCATTGCAGGTCGGGAACGGGCGCGCCGCCCAGGCTGTTGACAATGGCTTCGGCATGATCGGCGTTCACGTGATGATAAAGGGCTTCTTCCGGGTCAACACGCACCAGCGGTCCGGAGGAACATGGGCCCATGCATCCGGTGCGGCGGATGTGCACGTTCTTGCCGGATGTCTCGGCGGCCTTTACCAGCGCGTCCTTCAACTGCTGAGCGCCCTGGCTGGAGCAGGCCAGGTCCATGCAGACGTTCACCTCAAAATCGTATTTCTCGTTTTCCTGGCAGACGCTTTTCGCTATCTGTTCGAGCTCTTCGATCGTCATTCCACCGCCCACCTTTCCAGTTGCTCAAGCACCTGCCCACTGGTGACTTCGCCCATCACTTCGCCGTCGCGCAGCACCACGGGGGCGCGGCTGCATGCGCCCACGCAACGGGCCGTCATCAGGCTGATCTTTCCATCCTGGGTGGTCTGGCCCTGCGGAATGCCCAGACGCTTTTCCGCAGCAGCCACCAGCTTGTCGGCGCCTTTGATGTAGCAAGCGGTTCCGGCGCAAATGGTCACGGTGTGCTTGCCGGGCGGCTTCAGGCTGAAGTAGTGGTAGAAGGTGACCACTCCATAGGCCTGGCTCAGCGGCACGCGCAGCGAACGGGCTACAAAACGGATTGCTTCGTCGTCGAGGTAGCCGAACGAGGACTGGACGGTATGGAGCGTTTCAATCAGCGCGTGGCGGGCAAACCCATTCTTGCGCATGGTGCCGTTCACAATCTTCCAACGTTTGTCGTCGCTCGGCAGCGGCGGGGGTGTGAAAGCTGGCACGGTTCCCTCCCGAATGGAGACAGTCAGGTCGCATAAACACCTTGCTCCCGCCTTTTCTCTGTCCATAGTCTTGTCTGCCGCGGCTACGGTCGTCCGTGATAGGTGTCACCAAGGTGGGAGGCCATCCCAATTCGTGACACGAATGCTCGTCCGTTTCGGTTTGGGAAGGGAAAAGCTCGCGGAGGCGGCGGCTCGGAGGAGGGATGGCGCGAGGTTGCGCCGGTTCGCGGAGGCCGGCCCGCTTACCGGGAGGGAAGAAGCTGGACCTGGTAGTCCTGGTAGTCGATCTTTACGACTGTCTGGCCAAACAGAAAACTGTTTGAAACTGCCCTGGCATGGGTGGCTTGCGCAAAGCCGCTCACGGGAGCATATTGGCGCATCACTTCCGTGAGTCCGGTCAGCAAGGAGAGGCTTTTTGAAGCTGTTCCCTGAATCTGCACGGTCGAATAGTCCTTCGCGTCTACCCATATGGTTCCCACGATGAGATCTGGAGCCTTCTGCCTGGGAGTTACGGCAACGACGAAACAATCGCGTCCATCCAGGCGCTGGGTCCCGCCGGGCTTGAGTTTCATTTCATAATTTGCGGAAGTGAACCACGACGCTTCCCGGTTGCCGGGCTGGTTGATGCGCTTCTCATTGTCCAGGATCGGTTTCAACACCATGCTCTGGATGATTGTCGAGCCGGATTGGGAGAGGATGGTGTAACTCTTCCCGGTTTCCTTTTGATAGACCGTCTGCACAGTCATCTCAGCCACGGGATGGGTTTCGTCGTTGTTTCTGTATACCGCGTAGTGTTCAGTAACGGTGTATTTCGCAATATTCTCAAACCTGGCTTTGACAGCCGCGTCAATACCGTGGATGACCGAGGCTTCGTCGACTTGCTGGGCGGTGATGGAGGTGGCAGCGAAGCAGACAAAGAGAAATGCAGCAGCAACTCTCAACCCTGCGCAAAATTGCTTCAAACTCATCATGAGGGGGATCCTCGCAAAACAACCAGTTTCAGACTATGCCATTCAGTGGGTCAGACAGGGCAATCGCATTTGGAATGTTTTGAAAGGGCACGGCTTTAGCCGTGCCGATTTCAGGGCCAATATTGCCGGCTTTAGCCGCCGAGGGATGTATTGGAGATTCTCAAATCATTCCTCAGGGGCTGAAGCCCATAAGTCCTCCGGCTGTTTTGCGGCACGGCTAAAGCCGTGCCCTTTCAAAACAACGATGATTCGCCTGATATCGAAAGCCCGTACCCTTCATTTCTCGCTCAAATTTCAAATGCGATTGCCCTGGCGGGTCAGAGCTTCGGGGTTGACACGGGTTGCGCCAATTTTGGCGGCTTTTCGGCCAGGGGTCTGCTTCTGCTCTCAAAGCTGAACCTAGGAAGAAACAAGATTCCGATTGCGCTGCAAGTTCAACAATCCAAACGGAAACAGGGTGTTCGGACAAAAACAGCGAGTTGGCTCCCGCTGAAGCGGAGATAGCAAGTTGGCAGGTCGGCGGCGGCATCGCCAGACGCAGTTTCATCCCTCCGGATCGAGTTTTTCCGCAGCCTGTAAAGTCCGGACCTACCGTCAAAGCGGGTTCTGGAACAGGTTTTTCGACCTACCGGTCGGTGCAGGAGTAGCAAGGGTCGATCGATGCCTGGATCAAGGGTGTGTCGGCAAGCCGGGCGCCAATCACCATCCAGCGGATGGCTGGCATGTTTACAAAGGTCGGCGTGCGCACGTGCACCCTGCTCGGGTTTCTGGAACTCTCCTTCCAGGACACGCTGTACATGACTTCTCCTCTCGGCGCTTCGACGCGGCTGGTGGCCGTTCCGGCGGAGAAGGCGATCTTGGCGTCGCCGGTCGAAATCTCTCCGGGCGGCATTTTGGTGAGGGCTTGGCGCAGAATCTTGCAGCTTTCCATGATTTCAAGGGCGCGCACCAGCAGGCGGGCACGGACGTCGCCGTCCTGCTGGACCGGCACGTCGAATTCCATCTCGGAATAGGCTGCGTAGGGTGCGGCGCGGCGGAGATCCTGGGGCAGGCCCGAGGCGCGTGCCGTGGGCCCCACGACGCCGCAGGAGACGGCCTTCCGGTTGCTCAGGACGCCGATGCCCGCGCAGCGCAACCGCGCCGTGGTGCTGGTGGTAAAGATGGGGATGACGGTGCGGACCATCTCGCGCTCAAGTTGCTCGACCATGGCCAGCACCGCGAGCGGATCGTCAATGTCGCGATTGACCCCGCCAATCCTGTTCATCGAATAGTTCACGCGGTTGCCGGAGATGGCCTGGAGAATATCCATGACCTTTTCGCGCAGCTCAAAGCAGGTCATGAACATGGTTTTGAAGCCCATGAGCTTGGCCGCGATCCCCGCCCAGAGCACATGGGAATGCAGGCGCTCCAACTCCGCCACGACAACGCGAATATATTGGGCGCGCGGCGGCGGCGTTTGGCCGGTCAACTGCTCCATGGCCTGGCAAAGGGTGAGCGTGTGGATGTTCGAGCAGATTCCGCAGACGCGCTCCATCAGCGCGATCACCTGAATGTAGTTGCGGGATTCGGCGAGATGCTCGATGCCGCGGAAGTTGAACCCGATATGCAGCTTGGCGTCGGAAACGGTTTCGCCTTCGCAGATCAAATCCAGCTTGTAGGGCTCTTCCAGAGCGGGGTGATATGGCCCCATGGGGATTTTGTAGCTCACTTTTTGGCCTCCTCACGCAGGTTCACTCCGGGCGTGTCTCCCTGGCGCAGAAGCAGCGGTTCGTACTCGCGCCCCATAAAGTCCACGGCGAAGCCTTCGTGGATCTCGCGTTCGATCCAATCAACGGCCTCACACAAATCGAAGATGCTCTCGATGGAATTGCCGGAAAGCTGAAAGGGAAAGCCCAGCACCTTGCCGTTGAGGTCCCAGTGGTATTCCAGGCGAAAGCCCTGCTCGCCGGGCAACTGATATGCGGTGATGGTGATGAAGCGGGCGTGGCAGTCGTTCATGGCCGCAGCCAGCGTACGCACATTCAATCCGCCGGTTGCGAGCCAATGCACACCGCCCTTTTCAACCCAGGGCTCGGTGATGCCCAGCTTTTCGGGGATGGCTTCCAGCAAATTCTCTTGCGGGATCGTCTCAAGCACGGTCATTGTGCACCTCCAGGGGCGGGATCGGTCGTGGGGCTGGCAGCCGCCGGCGGGGCGGGAGCGGCTGGCTTGGGAGCGGGCGCCTTGCGGGCGACGGTGTAGGAGTTCTTCAAGTCGCCGATGTTCAGATAAATCGGCGGGCATTCAGCGTCCTGGCTCAGCGCATGGGCTTTGCAGCCTTCCACGCAGCGGCCGCAAAAGGTGCAGTGTCCGGGATCGTAGCTCCACACGAAGTCGCCTTTGCCGGCGCGAAACTCGATGGCGCGCGCGGTGCAGCGAAATCTGCAGATGGCGCAACCGGTGCAGAGCTCAGGGTCGAAGCGCACCAACCCGCGGTAGCCCTGGCTCACCTTGGGGCGCGCGGGGAAAAGCATGGTTCGCGAGCCGCCCCACAGATTCCTCCACAGCATGGTCAGAATGTTCATGATCGAAACCTCATGAAGAGCGCGGAGGAAATAGCCAGAACCGCGAAGATCAGGGTGCATTGCCAGTAAAAGCGCACCGTTGTGTCGATGGCCAGACGCGCTGTCGCGGCGGCAATCACCGACAAGAGCAATACGACTGCGAAGGAAAGTGCGACGAACACGAGGGCGGCGAGCCACCAAAGCGTGAGATGCGGGGCGGCCAGCGTGGCCACCAGACCGGTTGCCGCAACCCATTCCAGGCCATGGGACAGCTCCCACATGGCCAGTTCGGGGCCGGCGTATTCGGTCATGGGTCCGGAGTAGATTTCCTGCTCCGCGTTGGGCAGGGAGAAGGGATTGATGTGCAGCTTGGCGGGCAGGCACACCAGAATCGCAACCACGCCAAGCCAAAGCATTGGCGAGGCCGGCAGCTTGGCCAGGGCCTCAAGCCGGAAGGTATGCTGTGACGCGGCGATGGAAACGATGGCCAGAAGAAAGACCACGTTATAGGAGACGCTCAAGGCGGCTTCGCGCGCCGATCCGATCTCGCCGAAGATGGAGCCCGAAGAGAAGCCGGCGGCGATGATGCACATGGAGGGGAGTTCGAGCAGGGCCAACAGCAGGATCAGATCGCCTTCGAATCCGCCTGAAGACGGCAGTACCGGCAGCAGACCAACCGCTCCTGCAGCCGCCGACACGGCGATCAGCGGCCACAGCTTCATCAGCAGGCCGCCCACTCCGCTGCGAGGGGGCGTGTCTTTGCCCAGCAGCTTGATGAAGTCGTAGAAGGGCTGCATGAAGGGAGGGCCAATGCGTCCCTGCATCAGTGCAACCGCTTTGCGTTCCACCCAGAGGAAGAACCACGCGGCGGGCACGGCGAACAGGAGGCCGGGAAAGATGAGGAAACGCGCCAGTGCGGTGGTCAGATTCATGGCTGCTCCTCAGTGGATTTGGGCGCGTTTGGGGTGGAACATGCGCAGGCGCCGTTGCACGGCGGCCCGACTAAAGGCATGACGACGGGGTCGATGGGAATCTTCTTCGCGGCTCTCTCCGCCAGGATTTCGGCCGCCTTGGCAACACCCAGGATGATCGCGTCGGGACGCGGCGGGCAGCCAGGCACGAACACATCGACCGGGATATGCCGGTTGAGGGGCCCATCGAGGGTGCGGCTGTCGATGAAGACGTTGGTCGTAGCCGGGCAGGAGCCGATGGCCACCACGGCCTTTGGCCCGCATACTTGCCCGTAGACTGTCTTGATGGCGTTCACCGCGTTGTGGGTGACGGGGCCGGTGATGCAGAGAATGTCGGCGTGGCGCGGACTGCCTTCCAGGCGCACGCCCAACTGCTCGGCATCGTAGCGCGGGGTGAGGCTGGCGATCAGCTCGATGTCGCAGCCGTTGCAACTGCCCCCGTTCATGTGAAAGAGCCAGGGGCTGCGGCGGCGGGAGTAGCACATCAATCGATTCCACAGATTCATAGCTGCCCCCAGTGGATCATTTGCAAGACGCCGGGCCAGAGGCCCCCGGCCAACAGCAATCCGACCAGAGCAACGATGACGGCCTGCAGCGCGAGCGGTTCGCTTGTTAGATGCGGCGGAGTGGGGTGCGGACTCGGCTCATGCGGCGGACCCCACCAGATGCGCGTCAGGGCCAGCACGTATGCGATCAGCGCAAAGATGGAGGAGAGAATGAAGACCGCCGCGAGCAGTGGGCTGATTTGTTCTGCGGTTTCGTAAAGCCTCCAGCGGCCAATGTATCCGAGCATCGGCGGAATGCCCAGCATTGCGAGCATTCCGAAGAGGAATCCGAATGCGCTGACCGGGTAGCGGGTGATAAGGCCGGTGTGCTCGCCGTCGAGAGCGCCGTCGGCCTCGGGAGCGCTTAGGCAGATGAAGAGGAGAGCCTTGGCCAGGGCGTGTGTAGTGGCGGCAATCATCGCGCCCTTCATTCCGAGCACAGTGACGGAGGCCAGACCCAGTAGCAGGAAGCCGACGTCTTCAATTGTCGAGAGTACCAGCAACCGCTTGAGGCTGCGTTGCGAAAGCATTAGCAGTGCGGCAAGCAATGATGTGGCAGCGGCTGCGCCCAGCCATAATCCCTGGGGCGTGAGCAACCCCGGAAACGACTGGACGGTAACGTACAGTTCGCCAAAGGCGGCCATATCGACGACCGCAATAATCAGGCCGAGAACCAAGGCCGGAAGTTCGTCGGCCAGAGCAAGCAGCCAGAAGAAGAGCGGCACTGCGGCCAGTTTGAGGCAAACGCTGGCAATAAACAGCGTCCGCGCCCTATCCGGATGCCCGTGATCTAGTAGCAGGTCGCTCGAAACCAGCGAGACAGCGGAGACGATAACAACGATGAGGTAGGTCAGCTTTGCAGATTTCGTCTTCGCGGTTTGCCAGACCAGCGCAACCGTCGTAAAAGCACCCAGTTCCAAAAGTCCCAGCCGAACGCCCGGATCAGTGATCACCACGCCCGCGACGGCAGCCGCACCGGCCAAAACCATCAGGGGCACCATCCTGCGATTCTTGGCATGACTTAGAGCTGCCAGAATTAAGGCAGCGGCAGCCGCAGCGCAGGCCGCAGTCAGCAGCGCCGGTATATTGCGCGATGCAGCCAACTCGACTCCCGTGTAAGCCGGTGCAAATAAACGAACCCCGGTCAGGATTGCTGTCGATAGAACAAAAACGAGGACCAACGCATAGCGTTCCATCCAGGAAACCACCACGCCCAGCCCGCGCGAAGCCGCGTGCAATCCGCGCCAGACGCCGAGATAGACCGCGTCGACATTCGTCCAGCGGAAGAACTCCTTCCAGTTCTGCAAGAAGATGCTGGAGAAATCGCCGGCCGTGAGTCGGCCTTGATCGGACAATGGCTCGCCGCCGGTAAAGATTCCGCCGCCCGCACCGGCCAGTGCGGCGCCGCCTGTCGCAGTGGCAGGACGCGCGACGTACGCAATGGCGTAGATCAATCCGCCGAGAACCAGCGAGACCAGCGCCAGCACCAGGCCGCCTGTTGTCGAAAAGCTTCCGGCATTGGCGAACAATCCGAACCATGTAACCTGAACGCCTGTGCCAAGCCCAAGCACGCTCAAGATTGGATTGAGAAAGTAGTTCACAGCCAACTGCGGCGCGATGCCCAGCACCACGCTTCCCGCGGCCATGAATCCCATTCCCCAAACCATGGTCGGCGGTGCTTCGTGGGCATCTTTTGTTGCTTCGGTCAGAGGTCCGAGAAACACCGCGCTGGTCGCCTTGGCGCAGAGGAAGACGGTGCCCAGGCTGACGATCCAGGCCACCATGGCGGGAACGGCCCATCCGGCCTGCAATGCGGCGGCGTAGAGCATCCACTTGCTGGCGAAGCCGCTCATCAGCGGGATGCCCATCATGCTGCCCACGCCAATCAGCCAGGACAGAGTTGTTCGCGGCATCCGCTGCGCCAGACCGCCCAACTTGTTCATGTCGCGCGTGCCGGCTGCGTGCTGTACCGCGCCGGCGGTGAGGAACAGGCCGCCCTTGAAGAATCCGTGATTGAGGCAATGGAGCAGGCCGGCGGTAATGGCGAGGGGCGTGCCGATTCCCAAGCCCATCATCATGTAGCCGATCTGGCTCACGGTGGAGAAGGCCAACATGCGCTTCAGGTCGGTCTGCACCATGGCATACATCACGCCCACGGCCATTGTGATGGTGCCGATCCAGACAAGCGTCGAGCCCCATGCCTGCGGCCACGCGCCGAAGCTGTGCATGCGGGCGGCCAGATACACGCCTGCCTTCACATAGCACGCCGCGTGCAGCAGGGCGCTCACCGGCGTAGGCGCAGCCATGGCTTCGGGAATCCAGGTATGCAGAGGCACCTGCACGGACTTGGCCACCAGCGCGGCCAGCATCAGCAGAAAGATTCCGCCGGTGAAGCTGTGCGCCACGGCCGGATCGGTCCACAGAGCGCTGCCTGTGCGGTGATAGACGACCAGGATGGCCGCGAGCAGACCGTAGCCCGCAATGTGAGTCATCAGCAAGACTTTGCGCGCGCCACTGACCGCTTCAGGGTTGGTATACCAAAAGCCCACCAGGCTGAAGGAGCATAGGCCGATCAACTCCCAGCACAGGTAGAAGAAAAACAGATTGGCGCTGTAGACCAGTCCGATGAAGCCGCCGATGAAAATCAGCATCGAGAAGTAGAAGCGGGTCGCGGACTTGTCGTGCGCCATGTACCCGATGGAATACAGCAGCACGAACCCGCCGAGGCAGGAGCCCATAAAAGCGAAGAGGACACTGAGCGCATCCACGTGCAAGACGAGAGCCAGCGGTCCGTCCCATTGCAGCAGATTGAGGTCGAGCGCTTGGCCGGCATGAACCAGGGGCACGGTAGCAACCACAGCCAGGACAGCGGGCAGACAGGTGAGTGCTGCGAGAATCCCCTTGGTCCGGGCGGAACAGAGCCGCGCAACCAGGAGCTGGAGCACTGCACCCAACAGAAGCGAACACGGCGCAACCAGAATGAGGTTCGCAGCAATCATGTCTGGAATGCTAGTTTGCCCAGTGTTTCTAAGATGTGATGAACCGCACATGCAGGACCGAATCCTGCAATGTGGGACACTGGATAGAATCGATACAACAAGTTACCGCCGCTAGTCTTTGAGCCCCCCAAAATCGAGAAGCCTGAATCGGCAACAGCCGGACCGAAGCGTCAACTCACCCGGCCAGCAGGCCTCAGTGCGCTCAAATCGTGGATAATCCAGGGGACAGGGGTTGGTTTTGGGCTCGGAAATTGGGACGAGGCAAGGCGAGGCAAAAGGGAAGCTATCCGGCAAGCTGGTCTGCGGTGTGAGGCGCGATTTTGACTGAAGAAACCCAACCAAATCGAGAACGGCACGAAGTGCGGCGGGCGGTGCTGGTGTGCGGAGTGGTGCAGGGGGTAGGGTTCAGGCCTTTTGTTTACCGGCTTGCGTTTGAGGAGGGGCTGGCGGGGTTTATCGGCAACGATACGGACGGCGTGACCATTGAGGTTGAGGGGCCTGAGGAGCGAGTGGAGGCCTTTCTCGACCGGTTGCGCGCGGAGGCGCCGCCTTTGGCGCGGATCGATTCGATTGTGGCCCGGGATGTGACGGCGATAGGCGAGGTGGGGTTCCGGATTGTTGCCAGCGAGGTTCTGGGGCCGGTGAGCACCGGGATTCCGGCGGATGCGGCAACTTGCCGGGACTGTTTGCGGGAGTTGCTGGACCCTGAGGACCGGCGCTACGGCTATCCGTTTTTGAATTGCACCAACTGCGGTCCGCGATTCACGATTACACGGCGGATTCCGTACGACCGGCCGCAGACTTCGATGGCGCGGTTCAAGATGTGCGCCGCTTGCGAGGCGGAATACGACGATCCGTTGAGCAGGCGATTCCATGCGCAGCCGAATGCGTGCTGGGACTGCGGGCCGCGGGTTTGGCTGGTGGGGGCGGATGGCAGCGCGCTTTCAGCAGACAATCCCGTGGCCGCGACGATTGACCGCCTTGTGGCCGGCCAGATCATGGCCATCAAAGGGGTCGGCGGCTTTCACCTGAGCGTTGACGCCACCAATCAGGCAGCGGTGATGCGGCTGCGAGAGCGCAAGCACCGTTATGGGAAGCCTCTGGCCGTGATGGTGCAGGACGTGGAGGCGGCGCGCGAGGTGTGCACGCTGACTGCGGCGGAAGAGGCGCTGTTGCAGACAGTGGCGCGCCCGATTGTGCTGGCGCGGAAGAGAGACGGCGGCGGAATCGCGGAGGGCGTTGCGCCGGGGATTCCCTGGCTGGGCGTGTTTCTGCCCTATGCGCCGTTGCAGCATCTGCTGTTTGCGGATGGGCGGTTGAGGGCTCTGGTGATGACCAGCGCCAACCTGAGCGAGGAGCCGATTGCAATCGATAATGACGAAGCATTGGCGCGGCTGGGCGCGATTGCGGATGCGTTTCTGATGCACGACCGGGAGATATTGCAGCGCTGCGACGATTCGGTTGCGGCAGTGGTGGATGGAACTCCGCAGTTGATCCGACGCGCGCGCGGCTTTGTTCCCCTGGGGGTGGAATTGCCGCTTGACGCGCCACCACTGTTGGCGGTCGGTGGGCATTTGAAGAATGTGTTTGCACTGGCGCGTGGCCGGCGCGTTTATCAGAGCCAGCATTTGGGGGACCTTGAAAATCTGACTGGCTTGGAGTTTTTCAAAGAGTCCCTCGACCACTTGATGCGGACCTTTGAAATTGAGCCGGAGACGGTGGTGCACGATTTGCATCCGGGATATTTGTCGACGGAATGGGCGAAAGAGTGGGCACGCGAGCGGGGACTTCCTTTGATTGCGGTGCAGCATCATCATGCGCATGTGGCCGGATGCATGGCGGAGCATGGGTTGCGCGAGGCAATCGGGCTGACGCTCGATGGGACGGGCTATGGGACGGATGGGCGCATATGGGGCGGGGAAGTGCTGATTGCCCGGCTAGATGGATTTGAGAGATTCGCGCACCTGGAGTATGTGGCGATGCCGGGAGGGGATGCAGCGGTGCGGGAGCCGTGGCGGATGGCGTTTGCGGCGTTGCGTGCAGCAGACTTTGATGTGGAATCGGAGCAGATTGTTAAATTGCTTGGCGCGCAGGCTAGCGAGGTGCGGGTGTTGCGGCGCATGGTGGAGCGCGGAATCAATTCGCCGATGACTTCGAGCCTGGGAAGGCTGTTTGATGCGGTGGCAGCGGTGGTGCTGAATCGGCGGGTGGTGGACTATGAGGCGCAGGCGGCGATTGAGCTGGAAGGAATCGCTGTAGATGAGCCGGACCGATTTGAGCAGGGAGATTATGTCCCGGAGCTGCACGATGCGGAGGAGGGATCTGGCAGCGCGGCTGTGATTCGAACCGGCAAGATGTGGAAAGCGGTGTTGGAGGACCTTTGGCGTGGTGTGCCGGCAAGCCGTATATCAGCGAGGTTTCATGCAGGAATCGCAGAGGGATTTATCAACGTTGCGGGCAATGCGCGCATCGAGAGCGGAATTAATCAGGTGGCGATGAGCGGCGGCTGTATGCATAACCGGCGGCTGGCGCGCTTGTTGCGGGTGGGGCTTGAGGCGCAGGGGTTTCAGGTGTTTCAGCACGCCCAGGTCAGCCCAGGGGATGGTGGGCTGAGTTATGGGCAGGTTGCAGTTGCGGCGGCGATGCTTGCGAAGAGGGATTGAAACGGAAACTATTCAACATGGAGTCCCTCGTATCCCACCCATTTCGCAAACGACGCGAAATGGGTGGGGCACCCAGTTTTTCTTGGCCATTGAAGTTACGGAGAGAGTTAGCCGGAGAGGCGGACGAGCATCTGCGCTTCCTGGCGGGGGCCGAGGATGGACATGCGTGGGATGCGGCCGCGGACCATGGCTACTTCGTCGCAGCGGTGCAGGCGCGGGCAGCTCTGGCAGTCTTTGAAGATCTTGTCGGGCAGTTCGGATTTGTCTTCGACGGTGCGGAAACCGTATTTGAAAAAGAAGTCGGGGATGCGCGTGAACAGGCAGACGGATTGGATGCCGTGCTCTTCCGCTTCTTCGATCAGCGCGCCGAGAATGCGGCCGCCCGCGCCCTGACCCTTGGCTTCAGGCTTGACCACAATCGAGCGCACCTCGCAGAGATGCGGGCCATAAAAGTGCAGCGCGCCGCAGCCGAGAAACACGCCGCCATCGGATTCGGCGACGGTGAAGTCGCGAATGTTTTCGCAAATCTCAGCGAAGGGGCGCTTGAGCAGCGTACCGTCGGTCGAGAGCGAGTTCACCAGGTCGTAGACGTTGGAGGCGTCCTGGAGCAGGGCCTTACGCACGAACATAGACAGCCTCCCCTGCATTCAGTGTAGCAAGAGCTGCAATTCGCCCAGACGCGTCGGTCAGTGCCTGCTGCACACGTGCGCGCGCGGTTCCCCCGATTACATCGTGGCAGTCGAGCGTGGCGGTGAGCGTGACGGCGGAGAAAAAGTCTTCCTGAAACTCCGGACCAAACTCGCGCAGTTCAGGGAGTGTGAGATCGCCGAGCTCGACGCCTTTCTCGATCGCGAAGCGCACCGCATTGCCGATCCTCTCGTGCGCGGTGCGGAAGGGAACACCTTTGTGAACCAGATAAGTGGCAGCGGCCATTGCATTCAGATAGCCGGACTGCGCCGCATCGTTCATGCGCTGGCGATTGAACTGAAGGGCGGTGGTGAAGTGGGCCAAGAGGGTGAGCATCCGCGGGACAAAGTCCGCGGAGAAGGCCGGCTCCTGAGTCTCCTGCATGTCCTTATTGTAGGCCAGAGGCAGGCCTTTGAGCTGAAGCGTGACGGCTTGCGCCGCGCCGTGGATGCGGCCGACCTTGGCGCGGATCAACTCGGTAAGATCGGGATTCTTCTTTTGCGGCATGGCGCTTGAGCCGGTGGAGAATGCCTCCGGCAGGATCACAAATCCGTATTCAGCGGTGGCAAACAAAGTGATTTCTTCGGCAAATCTGCTCAGATGCAGACCGACGAAGGTGAGCGCGTGCAAGTATTCGAGGATAAAGTCTCGATCGCTGGTGGCATCGATCGAATTGGATGTTGGGGCGATGAAGCCCAACTCGCGCGCGGCAATGTTGCGGTCAAGCGCAAGCGTTGCGCCGGCTACTGCGCCTGAGCCGAGCGGGCAATAGTTGAGCCGGGCTGCACAATCGCGCAGGCGGCCGGCGTCGCGCAGGGCCATCTCAACGTAAGCGAGCAGCCAGTGAGCAACGAGCACTGGCTCGGCGCGTTGCAGGTGGGTATAGCTGGGCATGACGGAGTCGCCGGCAGAACGAGCCTGCCCAATTAGCGCGTTGGCCCATGTTGCAAGAGCTTCGACGACCAAATCAATTTGCGTGCGCACGTAGAGGCGCAGGTCGGTCGCGATCTGCTCGTTGCGGCTGCGGCCGGTGTGGAGTTTGAGGCCGAGCTGGCCGATTCGATCAACCAGCGAGAGCTCGACAAAGTGGTGAATGTCTTCAGCGGATGGATGTGCACGCACAAGGGCCTGGCCCGCTTCAGAAGCGTGCTCCGCGGCAATCGCATCCAGCGCGGCGCGGATTTGCGCAGTCTCACTTTCGGTGAGGATNNGAGAAGCCGCCAATCAAAGACGATGGAACGCTGCCACTCTTCGAAGTCCGCGTCGAGCGGCTCACGAAAGCGGCCAGACCACATCTTTACGGGTTGATGTTCGTTGGACATTGATTCAAGCGTACCTCACGCTATTCCTTTTCCTTATTCCTTGGCTTTATTCCTTGTCAGAGCCGCTGTTCAATTTGGGCATTTCATTGCCTTTGCTGAGGGTGAGGAGGCCGCTAGCGGCGTAGGTAAGGAGCTTGGCACGAGAGTCTGCGATGTCGAGATTGCGCATGGTGAGCTGGCCGATACGGTCGCGCGGAGAGAAGGTGGATTCGGTCTTCTCCATGCTGAGGCGCTCGGGATGGAAGGTGAGGTTGGGCGACTCGGTCGAGAGGATGGAGTAGTCGTTGCCGCGGCGCAGCTCCAGGGTGACTTCGCCAGAAATGGGTTTGGCGACCCAGCGCTGGGCGGATTCGCGGAGCATGATGGCCTGGGAGTCGAACCAGCGGCCCTGATAAAGCAG
>PLFY01000034.1 GCA_003138365.1 Acidobacteriaceae bacterium | reverse complement strand
CCTGGAAATGCCCCAGCTGTACGGTCCGCTTCGGCCACCAACTGGAAGGCCATTCAGAATTGGTAACGCCGATGTCACCGGGAGGGACTGTGGATTTACACAAGATTCCCAAACTGTGCTTCGAGGGCAAGCGGTCGTGGAAACGCGGTTTGGGCTGTTCGCGTCAGTCGAGATTCTTGTATCGGTAGAGCTGCGGACTCCATCCAATCCTCCCGTGCCGATTGATAAGTGATTACCATCCGCGTGCGTTTGCCGTTATGCGTGGGGCCGGTCGGGATTTCCGTCAAGAGGATTACGTCGCAGGGCCCTGCGCTTGATGAGCAGAAAGAACACCGGAACGAGAATCAGGACGTGAATCGTGGATGTAATCATTCCGCCGACGATGGGTGCGGCAATGGGCTTCATCACATCGGATCCAATGCCGGTTTCCCAAAGGATTGGCGCCAGGCTCAGGATGACAGCCGCCACGGTCATCAGCTTTGGCCGCAGACGCTGCACCGCGCCTTCAATGACGGCCTGCTGCAGTGCATCCTCCGTCATTGACGAATTCAGGGCCAAGTGGCGCTGGAAGGCTTCATCCAGATAAACCACCATTACTACGCCCGTCTCAACCGCGATGCCAAACAGTGCGATATAGCCGACCCATACAGCAACGCTGAAGTTATAACCGAGCAGCCACTGCAAAAGCAGCCCTCCCGACATGGCATAGAGTGTGGGCACGATCAGCACCACGGCCTCGATGGCGGATTTGAAGACGAGATAGAGCAGCAGGAAAATGACGAAGAAGACGATGGGCAGGATGATCTTGAGGCGCTGTTTGGCGCGCACTTCAAACTCGTATTCGCCAGCCCAGCGCCAGGTGTAGCCCGCCGGCAGCGCCAGCTTTTCGCTCAGCATCTTATCCGCGCGATTCACAAAGCCGCCGTAATCGTTTGTATTCAGATTGAGATATACGTAGCCGGTCAATGAGCCGTCTTCGTCGCGAATCATGGATGGACCGCGCGAGTAGTAGACGCGCGCCACCTCGCTGACGGGGATCTGCTCTCCGGTCGGTGTTGGGATGAGTGCATTCGACAGAGATTCAGAACGGTCACGGAAATCGCGCTGATATCGCACGGCGATGGGAAAGCGCTCGCGGCCCTCCACGTTCTGCGCAATGTCCGCACCGCCGATCTCCGAAGTGATGACGCGCTGCACGTCGGCTACCGTCAAGCCGTACCGGGCCGCCGCGGGGCGGTTGACTTCGACATTGAGGTAGAAGCCCTGGGAGGCACGTTCCGCAAAGACTGAGTTGGTGTCAGGCATGGTTGAGAAGACCTGCTGCATCCGCGCGCCGATATCCTCGATATGCGCCAGATCGGGGCCCTGAATCTTGATTCCGACAGCCGTCTTGATGCCGGTCAGTTCCATGTCGAGTCGGTTCTCGACGGGCATGGTCCATGTATTGGTGAGCCCCGGAAACTGGAGCTTCTCGTCCATGTCGTGGATCAGCTTTTCGTAGTTCATGCCAGGGCGCCACTGATCGCGGGGCTTCAGCATGATGGTGGTGTCGTACATATCGAGGGGCGCATTGTCGGTAGCGCTGTCGGAGCGGCCCACCGTGCCGAATACGGACGCGACCTCAGGAAAGGAACGGATGATCCGGTCCTGTTCTTCCATCAGCGAAACCGCCTGCGTGATCGAGATGCCCGGCAGCGCGCTCGGCATGTAGAGAGCGGACCCTTCATATAGAGCGGGCATGAACTGGCTTCCGAGACGGAAATAAAGAGGAACGGTTGCGGCCAGGAATGCAAGGTTGAATGCGACCACCAGTTTCCAGTGCTTCAGGCACCAGCGGAGCACGGGAAGATACATGGCCTGGGTGATGCGCGCAGCCGGATTCTTTGATTCCGGACGCAGCTTACCGCGCAAACACAGCGGCATCAGCGCCGGAACCAGGGTGATCGAGAGCAGCGACGAGAAGACGAGAACCAGCGTCTTGGTCCAGGCCAGCGGGCGGAACATGCGCCCTTCCTGCGCTTCCAGCAGAAACACGGGGAGGAACGAGACCACGATGATGATGAGCGAATAAAAGAGCGCCGGCCCAACCTGCTGTGCAGCCCCTACAAGAATGCGCCGCCGCTCCGCCTCATCCGGAACATCGGTTCGCTCGGCAAGGCGGCGGTATCCGTTCTCGACCATGACAATTGCGGCATCGATGAGCACGCCGACAGCCAGCGCCAGCCCTCCGAGCGACATGATGTTGGAACTGACGTGAAGCAGGTACATGGGGATGAACGCGGCAAGCACCGCAATCGGGAGCGTGAGGATAGGAACAAGCGCGGAGCGGAAGTGGAACAGGAACGCGATGCTGACGAAGCTCACAATGATTGCCTCGACAACGAGGTCCCGCTTCAGCGTGTGAATCGACTGGTTGATCAGCCAGGAGCGATCGTAGCCGGTCACGATCTCCACTCCGGCGGGAAGAGAAGGGGCGATCTCCTTGAACCTGGCCTTTACGCCGTCGATGACGTTGAGGGCGTTCATGCCGTAGCGCATCACCACGATGCCGCCTACCGTCTCGCCTTGCCCCTGCCAGTCCGCCGCGCCGCGCCGCTCGTCCGGGCCGAATGAAACCGTGCCCAGATCCTTCACAAGCACGGGCGTACCGTTCTTTGTTACCACTGGAACTTGTTCGAGATCGGAGAGTGTGCGCAGATAGCCGAGGCCGCGAATCATGTATTCCGCCCCGTTCATTTCGAGTACGTCGCCGCCCACTTCATTGGTGCTTTGCCGAACGCGATCGATCACTGTGGATGCGGAGATGCCATAGGAGAAAAGTTTCTGCGGGTCGAGGTTAACCTGGTACTGGCGCACAAAGCCACCGATGCTTGCCACTTCCGCCACTCCTGGGACAGTTTCAAGCTGATAGCGCAGATACCAGTCCTGCAGCGCGCGCAGGTCGGCCAGACTCTTCGTATGGCTGCGATCGACAATCGCGTACTCGTACACCCAGCCTGCACCGGTTGCGTCCGGACCGATGGCAGGATGCACGTCGGCAGGGAGCTTGCCTGCAATCTGCTGCAGGTACTCGATGACACGCGATCGCGCCCAGTAGAGGTCGGTGCCATCCTGAAAGACAACGAAGACATACGAGTCGCCGAACATGGTTTGCGCGCGCACGTTCTTGACCTGCGGAGCCGAAAGCAGCGCGGAGACGATGGGGTAGGTGACTTGATCTTCAATTACGCTTGGCGGCTCTCCTGCCCACGATGTGTGGATGATGACCTGCACATCGCTGATGTCGGGGAGAGCATCGAGCGGCACGCGCTGCATGCACCACAAGCCCGCAACCAACAGCAGAGCCGCGCCCATGAAAACAAAAAACGGGTTGCGCGCACACCACGCAATGATTCGTGCGAGCATCACATGCCTCCCGTAGCACTCAGGCTGAGCTGCTTCGTGGCCAGGGTCTGGCTTGCGCGCTGCACGATCACCGATACCTGCCAGGTGCCGCCCGACTCCAGTTGTACCGAACCCTCAAAGAGCCCGTTGCCCTTGTCGGCCAATGCGACCGGGGTGCGAATGGCCGCCATTCCCATCGCGGGCATTGCCGGCATGAAGAACGTTGCGGTCACGTTTACTCCTGCGAACGGTTTGCCGTCTGAGCCCGTAAGCTTGACGCGCACCGTGTTGGCGCCCTTCTGCGGCGGAGATGGCTCCGTGCGCATCTCGATGAGGATCTGTTGTGCCGTCGCGGCTCCGGAGGACGGTTGCGGCGCAGGGGATGCGAATGCTCCCACCGCCGCTTGAAGCTGCGCTTCCGAGTCCACAAGAAAGTTGGCCGAGTTCACAACTCGTTCTCCGGCTTTCAAACCTTTGAGGACGACAACGGAGTCATCGAGTTGCGTCCCCGTCTCAACCACGCGCGGCTCCAGGTTGCCGCCTCCGTGATCGATAAACACAATAGCCCGAGTGCCCGTTTGCAGTACCGCGGAACCCGGTAACAGCAACTGCCTGCCGAGCGGGACGGCGATCGCGACATTTACATACATACCCGGCTTGAGGACCACGCCAGGGTTGCGAAGAACAAGACGCACACGCACAGTACGCGTGACCATATCCATCTGCGGCAAAATCTGATCGATGCGGCCGTTGAATTTGCGTCCCGGATAGGCATCGACCGTGACCTGCGCGGAGTCGCCAGGCTTGAGGCGTCCAACGTCGTTTTGAAATACATTGGCGTAGACCCACACCGTGGAAAGATCGGCGATGGTGTATAGCTTCGTCTCCGGCTGTACATAGGCGTTTGGCAATGCGTTGCGCTCAGTAATGTAGCCGGAAACCGGCGAGTCGATGGCGATGTTGCGCTCAACTTTCCCGCTTTGTTGCAAGTCCGTGATCACCCGCGCAGGGACGCCGAATTGCAGCAGGCGCTCCTCGGCTGCCTTCTGAAGCCAGCCGTTCTCGTGAACAGCCATGCCGTGTGCATCTTGCGCAAAGGCCTTTTCATTTTGCCGGGCGAGCAAGTACTCCTGCTCGCTGCTGACAACGTCAGGGCTGTAAATGGTGAAAAGACGCTGCCCCGCGGCTACATACTGGTAGGTTGCATTTGCCGAAACGTCCTGAATCCAGCCGGGAAATCGCGTCTGCACGTACGAGATTTTTTCCTCGTCGATGTCTACATTGCCAGGAACGCTCAAATCGTCATTCACATCCTTGACTTGTGCGGTTGTCGAGGTAACGCCGATCTCCTGAAGGCGTTGCGGAGATAACTGCACGGGGCCCAGTGCAGGCTCGGCATTTGAAGCGGCGCCGGGGGGCGGAGTGGGCTGGGTGTCGGTCTCTGGTCCACGCGCCACCACCGGATCCTGTGGAGCAGTTTTGGACGCCCAATGATTGCGGTCGGCGAGTACATACACAAGAGCGGCTGCAAGCAGGATGCAGAGCACAGCAACCGTTGCGAAAGCAATTTGATAACTGCGCGTCTTCATGGCTTCACCTCTGCCGTGGGAGATTCAAACTGTTGGAGAGAAGCGCCTGCGGCAAGTTCGAGATCAGCCAGGCGGGAGTCAAAATCGGCAACCGCCTGAATCCAGGCAAGGTCAATGTCTACGACTGCCATCTGGCTGTCGAGAAGGTCAAGCAAGTCAGTCTTGTCGTTTTCGTAGGCGATGACGCTCGACTGGAGCGTTGCTTCTGCCTGGGGCCGGAGTTCCTCGTGATAGAGGTGCGCCAGCTTTTGCGCGGCCTCTGCCTCCACAAGCGCCTCCTGAATTTGCCCGAACGCCATGTTGCGCTGCTCGGCCAAATCGGCATCCTGCTCGGTCGCCTGCGCAGTAGCCTCTGCGATCTCCGCATCGTGCTTGCGGTGATTGAGCCAGGGCAGGTTCATTGACCCCTCCACCATGTAGGCGTTGCGGAAGTTTTGCCCGGAGGGCATGATCATGTACCCCGCCGACACGGTAAAGTCCGGCACATACGCCTTCTTCGCCAGAGCCTGCTCCCGGTGGCTGCGTTCGGCAGCTTGCTGGGCCGCCAGCAGATCGGGCCGTGAGCGCAGGGCGAGATCGTCCAGATCCTGCGCCTGGGGTAGTGTGTCGAGCACGGCATGCTCTCCTGTCACGCGGAGCGGCGAGTTGGGAGCGCGCCCCAACAGTGTGTTCAGGCGGGCCCGCGCCAGATCGGCGTCATGATCGAACTGAATCATGTGTTCTGCCAACCGCGTCAGTGCAACCTGCGCCTTCAGGATGTCTTGCTGCGGCACTTTCCCGGTGGTGTACTTGATCCGCGCGGCTTCAATCGCCTGACGCGCAATCGCCACATGCTGATCGTGAATCCGAATCTCGTCGTCCGCGCGCAGCAAGTCGCCGAATGCCTTGTGCACGCGAACCCGAACCTCCAACCGCACCTGGTCAAGTTGCGCCTTGGCCACGTCCACGTCCGACTCGGCCACACTCGTTCGCAGCGACCGCTTTCCCCGGCCAGGCAGCGTCTCGCTGATGCTGAACATGTTCTGGGCTGAGTTCAAGTTCCATGGATGTTCTAGTGGGACGCCCCATCCGCGATACATGGCCATGGGATCGTCGAGCGCACCCGCGACAGGGACGTGCGCCTGAGCGATGGCGACTCGCCGCGCTGCGACCCCGATCTCAGGATTCGCGGACAGAGCCATCCGTTCCACATCGTCCAAGGTCAGCGCCGGCCCAGAAGCATCCGGACTGTGGTGATCTTGAAGCAACGCAGCCAACACCGACAAACCGTCGCTCTTGGCAGGCGTTTCAGCGCGGGAAACACAAGCGCCCGCAGCGAACGCCAGAACACAAAATAGAGAAACATAAGCCTTCATTACTCCCTCCAAAGGAGACGTAGCTGATGGCCCGCTCATGCGTCCTTGGGATGCGTCGTAGGCGCACTCAAGGCACACGAAGGCCCTGGTTCAAGCTGAGAAGGAAGGAGTATTAGATTCGAAGCGCGAAGGCGCCGCCCGGCGGGAATTTCAGAGGCGGCGTTTCCAAAGCATTGCGGTGCATGGCGCAAGAAAAGGCGCGTAAATGCAGACCGGGTTGATGCGGCGCAACGGCCAGCTTCTGCGATTGCTCTGGGGAGTACAGAGGGGCCGTAGCGACTGCGGCGTTCTGCCGTTCGGCTTGACAGCACGAACCGTTCGCGCACATCGAGGGCGAATCAAATTCCCCTGCCATCCCGCGGCAGCAATCCGGCTGCCCCGTTGAATGCACCGCAAACAGACAGGCGGAAGCCGGTATTGCGGTCCAAAGGACCACAACCGCCAGCATCAGCAACGCGCCTTTTCTGCCCCAATTCATAGTGAAAGGATCCCCGGCTTAAATTGTAAGCATCTGCCAACTGCTCTCCCCTCGGCAGTGACTTGGATCACGTCCGTCCGGGTTCGGCAGCCAATTGTTATGCACGCTCTGTCGGAGCAAAAAAGTACAGACCGAAGTGTATGCACAAGTCAACAGTAAGTATACTCCGGCAGAGCCGGAGGCTTTATGGTTGGTGGCCCCTCAATGGGGCCTGTCTAGAAGCGCTCCGCGCTGGCAGCAGCCCGTCGCCCCGCGCCGTAGGCGCAGTGGTTATTAGCCCCGCGCTTCAGCGTGGGGTTGGCGAAAACCAACAATTCATCCGGAGTCCCGTAGGGACGGCGCTCATGCTCCGCGCCCTTCTAGCATTTTTGCGCGAAGAATGGAAAATCGCAAACCGGGAGCGACTCCCGTAAATGTCAAACTTCTACTGCCACCCCGGCAAAGCCGGGGGTTCTCCCGACCTGAATGGAGTCGTTTGCGAACGAAAATCTCTGGCGGCCATCTGAGGAGATTCGGTGCACGGATACAACATGGGGATGCAGGGTTGGAATAGTGGCTGGATGTGGATCTGCGGGTTTGTGCTGATCGTGGCTCTGGTCTTGGTATTTCGGGCTCGCAGGTAGCCTATGTGTTGAACCTGCAGCGATACTATCCAGGCACTCTTGGGTGGTGTCAACGCGTCCGCTCTACGTAAGAACGCGTTTAACCAGTGCTCTGCTCGGCATCCCGCTGCTTATCGATCGAGACAACTGCCGAGTGCCCCATGCTTAATCCGCCACAAAATGCCGGGGAGCCCTTTCCTTCCCGCAACTCGATCACGGGAAGGAAAGTACAGCACAGAACCCAATTTGCACGGAATGCCTCGGCGCCAACTCAGTTCATGCAAAATCGCCAACGCGCTCATCGAGGGCGGATTTGTAACGGCCAGGGTTTAAGAATTCTCCAAGGTAATCATGTCAGTGCCGCCTCCAGCCCGGTGCATTCTTCGAATGCCGTACTGCGGCCAGCTTTTCCTGGTTGCAGGCGGCTAAGCGGGACCAATCCCCTGACGGCCAGCCCTCGAAACGTGCATTGGCCTCATATCGTTAATTGACCATCAATCTTGGGGCTGCCGCCAGCTAATCGGCCGTGTTTGGTATTTACTGGATGGTAACTTCCGGTTTGCCGGCCGTTCGCCCGGAACCATTCCAAAGCCACTGCAATACCTTCCGACAAGCCGACATTTTGGTACTAACGGCTCGGTTCGAGGACACAACTCGGACCCCTGAAAGCGGTCCCCGAAAGGCCGACTTTCCAGGAGCCTGGCCCATGGCGACGGTGCCTATTTGAAGTTTGCACGGATCACGTTCAGCAGCGAGTGCGGTGGTGGGGCGTCGCCGAGGAGTTGCCAGACCATGATGCCCCCGTATTGGCTGGCTAGTTCGGCCTCTTTGGCTGTGGTGTCTTCACCGATGTAGTTGAGCACAATACCGTCTTTGAATGTGCCGCCGCCCACGGTGTCGACGCGATATGCGTTCGGGTATGCGGTGAGAATGTCGGCGTAGTCCGCATCGGCGCCATTGCGAGCTTCGCCGTAAAAGCCAACGCCAAGAACCACTTTTGATGCCGGTACTTGCTTCACGTTAACGAAAAAATTGAGTGAGTCCTGCGCGTCCTTGAGATTGGAGTAAACCATGAGGCTGATGTAGTCGAATGAGAGGAGCGTCGCCTGCGGCATCGAGGCCTGGATGTATTTGTCCGTTGCGCAACTAACGATCTTGCCTTCGGAGTGCATTGCAGTGATGAGCTTGGCGATGAAGTCGGCGTAGGGTGCACCCATATTGTCGGAGATTTCGATGTCGGAATCGATGCCGTCCAGCTTGTGGAGACGGACGTATTTTTTAAGTGCGGCGACGAGGAGCGCACTGAGGCCAGCATTGTAGAACTGTGCGATCTCAGAAACGCCGCCACCCCCACCGCCGATGGATGCCAAAACGCTGATGCCCTTTGCGTGCGCGAGTTGAACGACGGCATCAACGTCGGCATCCGTGTGGGAGTCGGCGCTGATGGTGAAATCACTGGCCGCGGTACAGAGGCCGCTGCACAATGGTGGGCCGACGAAAGCGATATCCATGTCGGTGACACCAGTGAGATTCGTGGCGGCGAGCGCCGCTGCCATGTCGCGTGGTCGGTAGAAAGGCAGGTAGACGATAAAGTGTTTCGCTGGTTTGGTCTGTGCGACCGAATGGGTCATGAACATCATGCACGCGGCCGAAAACGCAAGGAATATCCGCTTCATGCCTTAATTATGCATGGTCTCCCGTGTTATCACGCTTCTTGCCCCGATCTGACTAGGCCAGCTTCGCTCATTTCCGCTTCACGGAAACGGCGCAAGTGTCCAGCAATGAGGTTGTGCCTGGGAGAGTCGCCCCGAGGAATCTCACCCCGAGGCGCTCGCAGAACTGTGCGTGAGCCTCTCGACTCATACAGCTCCCATCATGGAGCCGTGTTACGTGCTCTCAACCTGTAAGGATCAACTAATCTTCAGCGGAGCGTCCAGGATTGGGAATGATAAATGCCCCAGGGTTCGTCGATTCCAGCGGCACTTGGAAATGGCAAACCTAACCTACCGTAAGATGCCCAATGAACCCGTCAACTCACGGAATGGATTGTTTACGTCAACTGACATCCATCTTCCTGTTTGCAATGTGTGAGCTTTAAGCGTCGTTGAAGCCACGGAAAGAGTTTGAGAAGCTGACAATGTGGGTGCTCACTCTTGGGGGAAGGTCATCTTCGCCTTACCGGGAGATTCTAATGAGCTGTGCCGGGCAATCAACTGCGGAATGCAGGGTCTGGTTCTCCCGGCGCTGCACTTTGCGGGGCCAGGGGCATGGAGCGCAGTCGGATCCCGGAGGCGGCAAAGATTGCATTGCCGACTGCAGGCGCCAGCCCAACGAGGCCGGTTTCGCCCGCGCCTGCCGAGGGCAGGTCTTTCCGGTCGATCAGCACCACCTCAATCTGTGGCGTGTCGCTGAAGCGCGGAACGCGATACTGCGCGAAGTGTGGGTTCAGAATGCGGCCATTCGCAAAGAGAATCCTCTCGAAGAGCGCGCCGCCAATACCCTGAACAATGGCGCCTGAAATCTGGTTGCGCAGGCCGTCGGGATTCACGATGGCTCCACACTCCCAGCCTTGGACGACACGGCGGATGCGCACGTGCTTGCCGCCGGCATCGATCTCCACTTCGGCGCAGGTCGCCACGTAGCCGCCCTTGTCCACTCCGCCGGCGATGCCGAAGCCGCGCTCCGGCTTCGATTTCAGATGGCTCCATCCGAATTTGTCGGCAGCAGCTTGGAAGACGGCCTGCAGCCTGGGGTCGGCAATATTCTTCAGGCGGAATTCAAGGGGATCGATGCCTGCCGCATGGGCCAGTGCATCCATATGACACTCGCGGGCAAAGTGATTGGCGGTCGATGCAAGCCCTCGATAGGAACCCTGGCGAAGCGGAGACTTGGCCGCATGGTATTGGATGAGCTGATTGGCGACGTTGTATGGAGTGTTGATGGCGGCGGGGCCGGAATTATAGTTGTGATGCTCCCAGGCAACCAATGTTCCGTCCCGCCTTGCGCCCGCCTTGATCTCAATCAGACCGGCGGGACGAAAATAGGCCCAGGTGAACTCTTCGCTACGCGTCCAGACCACCTTGACGGGCTTGCCCGCAGCTTTAGCCAAACGGGCGGCTTCAATCGCCGCCTCGCCGGTATGTTTGCCGCCATAGCCGCTTCCCATGTCGGGTTGAATGACGCGAACCTGATTAGCAGACAGATGAAACGCCTGGGCGAGCTCGTCGCGAACTCCGAAGGGTCGCTGGGTTCCTGTCCAGACTGTCAGCTTGTCGCCGTTCCACTCAGCCACAGACGCACGCGGCTCAAGAGGTGCGTGCGCAATGTATGCAATCGTGTACCGCTCTTCGACCTTCACGTCGGCGCCGGCGAGGGCTTCCGTCACGGAACCGGCCACGTGCTGCGGGCCGTCGTCTCGACCGGTTTCAGGATTGGCCTTCAGATATTCAAACAGGCCTTGGTTCGAAGGCTGCTCCGGCACAGTCCATTTGGACTGGATTGCCGCGACGGCTCTCTGCGCAACGAATGCATCGGGGGCGACGACCCCGGTGAAATCTCCATCGCGCACTACCTTCACTCCGGGCAGCTTCTCCGCCGCGCTTGTGTCGATTGACGCCAGAGTCGCATTAAATCCGTCTGGCCGAAGCACAGCTCCGAACAGCATTTCCGGCCTCGTTATGTCGGAGGGGTACTTGTGTTTCCCGGTCACAAAATCGCGTCCCTCGGCCTTGGGAACAGGCGTCCCTGCAATCTTCCAGTCCGCGGCCTGGGTCAGGGCCTGTTCGCCTGCGATCACCTTGACCAGCTTCTCGCCACGCGCGAGCTCTCCATAAGCGATCGATCGCTTGGACTGAGGATCGGTCACTCTGCCGTCCGCGGCCGTCAGTCCTTGCGCATCCACTTTCAAGCGCTGCGCGGCCATATCAATCAGCATCTGGCGTGCGGCAGCGGCCATTGTGCGCAACTGCGGCCCCATGGTCGGAGTGGTGCGGCTGCCGAATGTGCCCATGTCCCAGGGAGTGAGGTCGGTGTCGCCCATGGTCATCGTGATGGCGTCAAACGGTACTCGCAACTCCTCGGCGACAAGCTGCGCCAGAGAGGTGCGAATGTTCTGCCCAACTTCAACTTTCCCTGTAAATACCGTTACCTGGCCATCGGCAGCAATGTGCAGCCACGCGCCCACATCCTTGGGAAGTTGCTGCCCGCCGAAGGCGCGGCCCGACTCCTGCGCCCACGCCAGTGTGGGCGTGAAGCAAATCAGCAATCCGCCTCCCAGCACCTTCATGAAATCGCGGCGATCCAGCTTCGCGCTGCTCAGCCCGCGCGGTTCGTCCTGGCTGGAGACTTCAAGCGTGTGGCGATCAACCGGGATCATCGGCTTGCTCCTTTGCTTTGGAGCCGCGCAGCAAGCTTCACCGCTTCAACGATGCGCGGATATGTCCCGCAACGACAGATGTTTCCTTCCATCGCCTGGACGATCTGTTCCTCGCTGGGATCATTCTTTTCACGCAGCAAAGAGGTAGCCTGGACTACCATGCCGGAGGTGCAGTAGCCGCACTGAAACGCGCCCTGGTCAAGGAAAGCCTGCTGCACGGGGCTGAGATTACCGTTCTGTTCCAGACCTTCGACGGTAACAACTTTCGACTTGGCCGCCGACCCGATTGCGACCAGGCAGGAGCGAGTCGCATTGCCGTTGAGCAAGACCGTGCAAGCCCCACACTGGCCCTCGCCACAGCCATACTTGGTCCCCGTCAGATAGAGCCGGTTGCGCAGGACAGAAAGCAGGGTCTCCTCAGGGGACGCGTTTACGCGGACGTCTGAACCGTTCACGTTCAAAACAAAATCGCCCATCCCACACCTCGGATCAGCCGGCAGAGACAACAAGCCCGATTCAGAATACCGCAGGCCAACTCGCCAATTTCAGTTTACGTCGAGTTTGCGCCGCAAAAGCAGGTCTGTGCATTCTTCACTCCGGGGCTTTTTGGGCAGACCAGGGGTTGGAGGCAATCCATCCGCTCCTTTCATCATGAGTGAACCAAAACGCCATTCCATCCTAGAATGGTGGCCGTTGCCTGGACGTTGCGGCGCTAATGGTGAAGGCATTCAGTCTCAACTAGTTCTTTGCCCGTATGAAAATGTTCCTTTTGG
>PLFY01000097.1 GCA_003138365.1 Acidobacteriaceae bacterium | reverse complement strand
CTTCCGGCATCAGCCGCCTTTTCCGCGGACGCGTTTGGATAGCCTGGACGCGATGAATTTGCTGCGGACGGTACGATCACGATGTCTGTCGCGTGATCTCCGGAATCGTCTGTCCTTTCCGCAGGCTCATTGGAATTGCCTGGTTGCGATGGAGGCGTCCCCTTCGTTCCGGTTACCGCATCTTGGCCTTGATTCCCCTCTGCGGTCGCCGTACCGCTAGCTCGACTGGGCTCGTCTGGATGCGGCGCATGCGGATTGAAGGAGTCCGGGATAGAGACGCTCGGAAATGCTTCGGAAAGATTGGCCAACGGAAGACGCGGCGTCAAATCGGCGGCGTTTTCGACCGGGCTTCCGGCGCCAGGCGCCGCCATTGCCTGCGGAACACTTCCAGCCGTCGCAGAAACCAGCGCCCTCTTGCTTCCGCTTGAGACAGTTTCCTGTTTCGCGCCCTTGGCCGAGGTGACCGCGTGCGGACGGTTGGCAGATTCTGCCGGTCGGACGACTGCCATGGGGGGTTTTGCCGCCAGATCGGCCGCAGCTTGCCGAGGCGCTTTCGATGCTGTCGTCCACGCGGGAATTGCGACCCGATAGCCAACAACCGGCAACTTCGTTGCGATCGCGGCCGGACCTCCCTGTGGGACTCCTCCTGGACTTGGAAGCAACGCTGCGGCGCTCGAGAGGGTCGGGGCTGCCGGGGTTGCTTTTCGAGGAGTCTCTGCCAAAGCGGGTTCAGCCGAGTTTTGAATTCCGTCCGCTCCTGCCTCTTCCTGGATGAGGCCGTTCCCATCGGCGCCCAACGTAGCCAGCAGCGAGCGCCATTGGGATTGAAAGCTCTCCGTGCCCGGTGCGGCGGACGAGGATTGGCTCAGGACAGGCGCTCCGGCCCAGGCTGCGCTCTGTGTCCTTCCCTGAGCTTTTGTCAGAATCTGACTCTGACCCGGCTCTGGACGCCCGGCCGTAACGATCTCGATTCTCGCGGCAACGGTCATGGGCTGAGTTTGTGCAGCTCCCATGCCAAAGAAAGCCTACGGGGGTTAAAACATTGTCACGAATCGGACCGGCGATTCCCATTCAGGAACTAGCACACGAATTGCGTGGATTTTCTCTCAAGTTCCATCCGCAATGCGATCCTGTTGCCGCAGATTCGGTTTGGGCGGCGTTGCAGGCATCGGTTGCGGCCAGTCAGCCCGGCGACTGCCCAAGCCGGCCGGCCTGCGGGGTGCTGGGTCCAGATCCGCTTCATCTTCTTTGCGATGCAACCGGTTGCGGTACCAGTCGTCGAGCGCCTGCTGGCTGCGCCGGCCTGCCTCGACCGCGTCGCGGGCCTCGGTCTCCCGGATCAGGGTCTCTGCCTGCCTGCGCTCGACCCTCTTCAAAAGGAACTCCTCGCGCAGCGCAATCGCATCGAGTTCCACATCCGCGAGCCTTGAACCCAGCGCCGCGGCACGGCGGCCAGCCGCGCGCGTCTCCTCTAGGCCAGCCAGCCTGTCGGTCAACTCCCCTGAATGGGCGCTGGCCTCAACCAGGCGGCGCCCGCGGCGACCCCGCTCCGCGGTTGCCTCGAGCGCATGCTCGAGACGGTTAAGCTCGCCCAGCGCGGATTCAAGCGCCAGCCGGCACTGCTCTTCTTCGAGATCCCGAATGCGCAGCAGACGGCGTAGCGCCCGCGATACGGCCATGGCTCACACCTCCGCAGCCAGGGCCGACAGGCGGCGCACGCAGTCGCCAAAGCGGACTTGCTCGCGCGCATCCTGGGTCATGAAGGCGCGCATCGCTCCCCGGGCGCGCAGGGCTCGGTCAAGATCCGGGTCCGAGCCCGGCTTGTAGGCTCCGATGCGCACCAGATCCTCGGAGCGCGCATAAACGGCCATCAGCCGGCGCAGAAGCGCGGCCTGCTCCCGGTGTTCAGCCTGGGTCACGGACGGCATCAGCCGGCTGATCGAATCCAGCACCTCGATGGGTGGATACCAGCCCTCGGCAGCCAGGGCGCGGGAGAGCACCACGTGGCCGTCCAGCAAAGACCGCACCGCATCGACCAATGGGTCCTGCTGGTCGTCGCCTTCCATAAGGACGGTGTAGAAAGCGGTGATTGAGCCCACGCGGAACTGCCCCGTTCTTTCCACCAGCCTTGCCAGCCGGGTAAACACCGAGGGCGTATACCCTTTGGCCGTGGGCGGCTCTCCCGCAGCCAGGCCGATCTCCCGGGCGGCCATGGCGAAGCGGGTCAGTGAATCCAGCACCAGCAGCACATGTTTTCCTTGCGCGGCGAAGAATTCAGCCACTGTGGTGGCAGCCAACGCCGCCCTCATGCGCATCAAAGGCGACTGGTCGGAGGTCGAAACCACCACCACCGAGCGGGCCCTGCCCTCAACCCCGAGCGAGTCCTCAAGAAACTCTCCCACCTCGCGGCCTCGCTCACCCACCAGCCCCACGACGGTCACATCCGCTTCGGTGTTGCGCGTCATCATGCCAATCAGCGTGCTCTTGCCCACCCCCGACCCGCCGAAAATCCCCACCCGTTGGCCCCGGCCTACGGTCAGCAGAGCGTCCAGCACGCGAATGCCGGTACCCAACGGGGTGCGAATGGGCACACGGTCGAGCGGGGAACGCACCGCCCCGTCCAGAGGCAGGACCAGGGAGACGGCCGGTGGCCGGCCTTGATCGATCGGCGTACCCAGGGCATTCAACACCCTGCCCATGAGCGCCGGACCTACCTCGATCTCGGGACTCATGCCCAGCGCCGCCACCGTATCGCCAAAGCGAATGCCCTCGGTGCTCTCGACCGGCATCGACAGCACATTCGAGCCGCGAAATCCAATGACCTCGGCCAGATGCGGACGGCCGAACCGATCCTCAATCTCGCAGCACTCGCCAACCGAGCTCAACGGACCTGCCGATTCGATGGTCTGGCCCACCGATTCGAGGACCTGCCCGCGCCAGCGCCAGGGCTGGCCGCGGCCCAGACGGGCAAAGTACCGGGACAATATGGGCGTGGGGAGCAAGGTCACAACCGGTCCTTTTGGCCCGATGTCTGGCCTGACGCCGGCGGCTCCGGCCCAGCGCCAACCTCGGCCCTGCTTGCCCCCACACGGTCAAAGAAGCCGCGTTCGATCTCTCCCAGCTGAGATCGAACCCCCAGGTCCACCGAACCCATCTCGGTCTCGATCGTGCAATCGCCCAGCCGCATTCCCTCCCCGGATAAAACCTCAGGCTTCACAGCGAGCTTGGGCAGCCGCAAAATGGTTTCCGTCCATAAGGCAAGCTCGGCCGGAGGCACCCGGAGCCGCACCTGGGTCGACCCGGAAAGCTGTCCCAGAGCCACCCGCACCGCTCCGGTCAAAAGCAGCGGGTCCATCTGCGCCTCGCGGCGAAGAATCCGGGCAGCCACCATCAGAGCCAGTTCCACCACCTCATGCTCGACCGCGTGCAGGTACCGGTCCCGCTCCTGCGCAAAGCTTGCAACCAACTCGGCGGCTTGCCGCACGCGATGCTCTTCCGCAGCCGCCAGAGCCGCGGCCTGCGCCTCGCGCTCGGACTGGCGGCCTTCCAGCCGGCCCTTTTCACGCCCAGCCTCGAAGGACCTGCGCGTCTCTTCGCCAAGCTGTTTCTCCAGTTCGGCGCGCACCCCAGCCTCATTGACTCCGTGACCGTGATTGCGCGTGGGCCCTTCATGGTCATTCGGTGCGGCCTCCACCGTCCAGCCATCCCAGCCCGGCAAGGAAGGCGCATCCGGGCCGGCCGGATACTCGAAGCGCTCGATCCGCCAGGACGCGCCGCTTCCCGTTCCCGATCCCGTCTGCTGCATGGGTTCCCTTTCCTCCAGTCGTCAGTGGTCGGCTATCCCCCGTCGGACGGGCGACTGACAATCGATCGCTGACCACGGATCAACGGATCAACGGATCACTGCTCAAGCCAGCATCTCATCGCCGGTCTCCAATTTCAGAACCACCTTGCCCTCGGCCTCAAGCCGCCGCGCCAGGTTGAGGATCTCCTGCTGGGCCTGCGCCACCTCGCGCGAGCGCACCGGACCCAGCACTTCCATGTCTTCCTTCAACATCTCCACGGCCCGGGAACTCATCGACTTGAAGATTTGCGCGCGCAGTTCCTCGTTGGCCCCGCGCAGAGCCATCGCCAACTGCCGCTTGTCGACTCCGGAAACGATCTCGCGGATGGTGGCCGGAGGCACCGTAACCAGATCTTCAAAGGTGAACATCAGGTTGCGAATGCTCAGGGCCAGTTCCGGCGCACCGTCTTCGATGGTCTCGAGGATCTTCTTGGACTCTTCGGCATTCACGCGGTTGAGCAGATCGGCCACTGCCTTGAAACCGGAGTAGCTCTTGCGAGCCGTATCGCCCATGCTCTCCAGGCGGCGGTGCAGAATGTGGGCCACTTTTTGAGCCATCTCCGGCGAGAACTGGCGCATTTCGGCCAGCCGCTGGATGGAGACGACTTTGTGCTCTTCGCTCAGGTTGTCCAGCACCAGCGAAGCGCGCCGCGGGTCAAGATGCGCCAGCACCAGTGCAATGGTCTGCGGATGCTCGGCATCGAGCAGCTTGCCCAACTGCTGCGGGTCAGTACGCTGCAGCTTGGCAAGATTGCCCTGGGCCGCCTCCTGAGAGCGCCGCACCAGCATCAGAAGGTCGTCGGCGCGCTCCTTGCCGAAGGTCTCCATCAGCAGTCGGCTGGCGTAGTCCAGGCCGCCATGCATCACAAATCCCTGGGTCTCCAAAAGCTCCCAGAACTCCTCCAACACCTCGCCCGAGAGCTCGGGAGTAATTCCTTTCAGGTCGGCCAGCTCTTCGGTCAGCCGCTGCACGTCCACCTCGGGCAGGGCGCGAAGAATCTCCTTGGCCAGTTCCTCGCCTACAGCCACCAAAAGGATGGCCGCCTTGCGCACCCCGGACAGGTTTGCCGAGTTGCGGCGTCGTGCTGATCCGTGCTCGCTTTCCTGATCGGCCAAAGTCCTGGTCCTCTCCTGCTCCTGCGCTTCCCTACCCATCCCAACGCCCCGTGCCCTGAGGCCTGGTCCCGCCCAGGCCCTTGCTAGTCGGAGTGAATCCAGCTCTGCAGAAGGCGCGAGCTCTGCGTCGGTTCGCGCTTAAGGTGCCCGGAGACCTGCTCGAAGATCTCCTGCGTTCGGATTCGTTCGGGATCAAGCTCGACGGGCTCGGGCGGGGCCAAGGGCGGTTGGTTCGCCACCGCCGACCCTGTCGGCAACTGTCTCGCCGGCGACTTGGCTTCCATTCTGGGGGCCGAACGCGCAAAGCCGAGCGCGGGACGCACACCGAAGGCCAGAACGATCAGCAGTCCGGCCAGCATGGCCATGTACCTGACCAGAACCGGCGAATTCTCCGCCGTGGCCAGCACCTGGGCGGGCATCGAGACCGAAGGCTGCGAGCGGTTTTCGTCGAATGCAAGATTTTCCACCGTCAGCATATCTCCGCGCGTCGAGTCGAAGCCTACCGCTGCCTGTGCCAGCGCGGTCAGGTGGCGCAGTTCGTCGGGCGAGCGGGGCTGCCAGACTGCGGCCTTTCCCTTAGCCGCCGTCTGCGCCAGCCGGTCGTTGACCACGATGGCAGCCGTCAGCCGCCGCACCCGTCCGGGGTTCTCAAGCACGTGGCGCACCGTCTTCGATGCCGCGTAGGTTCCAGACTCGGTCTTGGCGCCCTCGGGCGGCGTGGTCTGCTGGGGATAGACGGGCAAGGCCTGGGAGTTGGGTGCATTCGAGGCTGTGCCGGGAACTCCTTGAGCCACGGGCCGGGGGCCGGATGTTTGCTCGGTGCGCTGCATCGAGAGCGTCACCGTCTGGTCCGGATCGTAGCTCTCGTCGGTCTCCTCGGTAGCCGTTGGGCTGTAGTCCAGCGTCACCGAGGCGCGTACATTGCCTGCTCCGGTCACCGGCTCCAGGGTGGCAATCAGCTTCTCCTCAAGACTCTGCTCCGCACTCTGCTCGATCGCGTCGGCGGTCTTGGGGCCCAGCGGCTGATGGCCTGCCGCGTCGACCAGCACAACCCGTTCAGGCGCCAGTCCGTCGACGGCCGAGGCCACCAGATTGCGGATCGCCTCGGGCTCGCCATCGGCCAGCGAGCGGTGGCGCAGCTTCAGCACCACCGAAGCCTTGGCCGGGCGCTCCTGCTCGCGAAAAAGCGAGTCGTGCGGCAGCACCAGGTGGACCCGGGCCGACTCGACATCTTGCAATGTGCCAACCGTGTGCTCCAGTTCCCCTTCCAGAGCCCGCTGGTAGTTCACCTGCTCGTCGAACTCGGAGCCAACCCAGTTGGGCTTGTCGAAGATCTCAAAACCCAACCTCCCACTCTTGATGCCGCCCTTGGCGGCGGTCACCAGCCTTGCCTTGTCCAGCTCCGCGGCGGGAACACGGATGCCCGACCCGTCGGCGGTCGGCTCAAAAGGAATCTGCGCCTGGGTAAGCACCTGGCCGGTTTGGCGCGCATCTTCCGGGTCCAGGCCCGCGTACAGAATGCGCCAGTCGGTTCCCAGCGTGTACCAGAGCAGTCCACCGGTCAGGGCCGCGAGCAGAACCGCCGCCGCCAGAGCCCAACCTCGCTGCGCCGGCTGCATCGTAGCCCAACGGACGCGCAACCGGGACCACAGGCCGGCCAGCCGGTCAGTCAACTGGGGTTGTCCGGGCGTAATCGGCGCGCTTCGTTCCAACTGTGTTCCAGTGGCCATGGTTGCCGTGTCCCGCCGCTCTTCCCGTTAATGTTCCCGCGCTGTTTGAAGCCCACACCGTTTGCCGGGTCTTGTTCAACTAGCCCACTGGGCTCGATTGCCCGCCAGCGGTTTTAAAACTGCATGCCAATCACCTGTTGATAGGCCTGAACGGCCTTGTTGCGCACGGCCAGCGCCAATTCGAAGGCCATGCTTGCCTTCTGCGTGGCGATCATCGCCTGATGCACGTCCACGCCGGAACCGGCCATCAGCCCGGCCACGGCATTGTGAGCCTGATCTTCCAGTTGGCTTACCTGGCCCACCGCATCGGTCAGCAGATCGGAGAATGGGGTGGTCGTGGCGCCCTGGCCCGCGGTCGATGACAAAGCTGAAGGTCCGCCCTGGCCAGACAGGCTTGACAATGCCGGAGCTACAGCGCTCATGGGATTCATTGCGGGTAACATTGCTCCTCCGTCATGCTTCGTGATTGGATTGGATTCGCCGGCCTGATTGCTGTCGGTTTACGACTTGACGATCTCCAGCGCCGAAGCGATCATGCCCTTCTCGGCCTGCACGGCGGAGCCATTCAGACCATATGCACGTGTCGCCCCCATCAGGTCCACCATCTCTGTGAGTGGATTAATGTCTGGATATGAGACATACCCATCGGGCCCCGCGTCGGGATGACCGGGGTCGTAACGCTTGAGCGCAGGGGAGACATCTTCGACCACCTGCGCGATATGCACCCCCGGAGCCACTGGCCCCGAGCCGGACGAATTGAGGGCAGGCAAAGACGCGTTCAGCGTGGGAAGAGCCGCTGAACCCAGCAATCCCGAGGCCGTGCTTCCCGAAGCCGCGGTCATTGAATCGAGAAACTCCGGATCGCCTTGATTGGCGGCAAAGACCACGTGCTGACGGTGGTAAGGTCCGCCCGAGGCGGTGCGCGTGGTTTCCGCATTGGCCATGTTGGCGGCCACCACCTCGGCCCGCATCCGTTCGGCCTGCATGGCCCCGCCCGAGGTCTCCATCAACCCAAAGAGATTCATCCTGTTGGCTCCTTCCGTTTCTCTGGCCTACTTGCCGTCGACGTGAATCGCGTCCAGGACACGCTGATACTCCTGGCGAAGCAGGGCCACGCCGGTCTTGAATTTCAACTGCGCCTCGGCCAGGTTCAAACTCTCGCGGTCCATGGAAACGTTGTTGCCGTCGGGGCGCGCAATCAGCCCGTCCACGGCCTTGAGGCGCACATGCCGGGGTGCGCGCCCCCGGTCCACGCCCTCCATGGCCCCCCGCATCTCGGCCTCGAAGTCCATCCCCACGGCCCGGTAGCCGGGGGTATCGATGTTGGCCATATTGGCCGCGGTCAGCTTGGCCTGGCTGGTGGCCAGGTCGAGGTAACGGGCCAACTGCTCACTCAACCGGGTCTCGATCTCCATGCTCATTGGAACCTCCCTGCTCCCCCAGCCGATGGCTCGGATCCGTCAGTTCAGCGCAAGCCCAAAGTCGATCTCCCCTGCGGTCAAAACGGCTTCATCGCCGGCCAGAATAGCCCCCCGCTCCAGCACATGCTCGAGTTCGCGGACATTGCCCGGCCAGTCGTGCGCGGAAAGCATGGCCATGGCTCCCTGATCGACGCGCTTGACGGGTGTTTCGCGGCCCAGCCGCTGCATAAAGTGATCCACCAGCAAAGGCAGATCCTGGGCGTGCTCGGCCAGGGAAGGCGTGCGGATCAGGAAGACGGCCAGCCGGTAATAGAGGTCGGAGCGAAAGGCGCCCGTCTGGGTCTGCTGGGCCAGCGGCCGATGGGTGGCGGCCACAATGCGCACATCCACCTTCACGGTCTCGTTGTCGCCCACTCGCTGCAGTTCTCCACACTCCACAAAACGGAGCAGTTTGGATTGAAGAGCCAGCGGCATCTCGCCGATTTCGTCAAGAAACAACGTTCCCCCATCGGCGCCCTCGATGCGTCCGGTGCGTCCCTGCACCGCGCCGGTAAAGGCGCCGCGCGTGTGGCCGAAGAGCTCAGCCTCAAGCAGAGCCTCGGGAATCGCCGCGCAGTTGATGGCCACAAAGGGTTTGCGGCTTCTTGCCGAAAGCCGGTGCAGCGCCTCGGCAACCAGCTCCTTGCCCGAGCCGGTGGGCCCTTCGATCAGCACCGGAGTCGAGCGGGGGGCTACCAGGCGAACGCGGCGGCTGATCTCCAGCATGCAGGCGGCGTTGCCGATCAACTCCGGCAGCCGGTTGCTGGATGCCGCTTCGACTTCGTGAATCGGCAAATCAGCCCGGATCGACACCGCCTTTGAAAGGCTGCGTTGGGCGTGGATCGGTGCCGGAAGCCCATCCTGCGGCAAGCAAGCCGCCGGGAGTGCCGGGATCGGCCAGGAGTCGGATTGAGTCCTGCCGGGCGCCGGGTTCGGGCTGTTGAGCGCGGGCGCCGTGTTCCATGCCGCCGTATCGGTATCCTGGCTTCGGCGCAAAGCATAAAGCAGCTCCTGGCGATAGGGACCGCGCGGGCTCTCCTCGGCGGAGGCCCTGCCCGCGGTCACCAGGTCCACTTGGGGAAAACAACCCCGGAAGTCCTTGAGAAACTCGGCAAGGTCCAGATCGGGCAACCATGAATCGACGATGATGGCCTCAGGCGGAGTCGCTTGAGCTTCAGCCCACGCCTGGGCGCCGCCTTCGGCCTCACGTACCTGCCAGCGAAGGCCGGTCAGGATTTCGGAGAGCCGCTGGCGGAAGCTGCGATCCGCGCTGGCCACCAGAGCAGTGCGCGGCCGGATGCGGGTGGCGGTGGGAAGAACGGGAACCGGGACAGGCTGCATTTTGATTCTCCTAACGACCGGGCTGATGAATGAAGGTCAATGCATTTCAGAGAGCAGGCCGGTCGCTGCCGGTTTGGCTGGAAGCAAAGGAAGAGCCGGAGACACGGCGAGCGCCAGATCGGCGTCTGAGGGCACCACATAGCCTTGTCCGCGCACCGTCCGGATCAGTTGACCGGGAGGCGGATCCTTGAGCTTGCGGCGCAGATAATTCACATAGACATCCACGATGTTGGTGGTCTGCGCCGGTTCCAGATTCCAGACCGAGTCCAGCAGCTCGACCCGCGATACACACTGGCCGCGGTTGAGCATCAGGTGTTCAAGCAGGGCAAATTCCTTGTTCGTCAGCAGGATCGGCAGGGCGCCGCGCCGCGCTGTGTGATCCAGCCGGTCCAGTTCGAGGTCTCCGGCGCGCAACTGCAGCCGCGCCTCGCGCTTGCGCCGCAGCAGCGCCCGGCAGCGCGCCCGCAACTCATGCAGGCTGAATGGCTTGACCATCAGGTCATCGGCTCCGTGATCGAGGCAGCGCACCCGCGCGTCCACCTCCTGCCGGGCGGTGAGCACAAGCACTGGCAGGTCAAGGTCGAGCGAGCGAATCTCTTCGAGCACCTGTTCGCCGTCTTTGACAGGCATGTTCAAATCGAGAATGGTCAGATCGGGCATCTCCTGGCGAAACACCTCCACAGCCGCTCCCCCATCGTGGGCCACGCGAACTCGATGCCCGTCGGCCTCCAGGCCGCGGCTTAGAAACAATCCCAGCGCCTTGTCATCTTCGGCGATCAATAGCCTCATTGCACCCTCTCTCCTTGCCAGCGTTCGCAACCGGCGATGCGAACCAGATCCACGTCCCGCTGGGCTGGCTTAGCTTCTGCTAACCGCTGGTTCTCCTTCACCTTCACGCTTGGCGAGGAGGAACTCAAGGTTGGAGAGAAGAAAGATGGTTGGGCGATTCCGGGACCGGGCTTGGTCGGAAAGATTGTCCCTGTAAGCACAATTCAATGCTTTGGTGTGATGGCTGTCACCGCCAACGAGCCGCACAATTCATACTTCAGAAAGAAACGCCCCCAGCCCGCCGGCCTCTGCCGCTGCCGCACCACCCCAAAGCCGCAACAACGCCGTCAGGCCAATCGCCGGGAACCGCCTCCGTTTCCGCGGGAATCCGCCTTCCGCTCGTACATCGCGGCATCGGCCCTGGAGAGAAGCTCTTTCATCGTCTCGGCTGGCATATATTCCGCCAAGCCGATGGAGGCGTTCACCCGCAGGTTCATCGGGCCGGACTTTCCGGCGACTTTGTAGTTTCCGCAGACCCATTTCCTGAGCCGGTCGATCTGGGCATTCGCCTCGGATAAGCCGCAATCCAGCAAGATGATGAATTCGTCTCCGCCCCAGCGCCCAATCACGTCTGCCGAACGGCACGCGGACTTGATCTCAGTTGCAAACTGCTTCAGCAATTCATCCCCGGTCAAGTGCCCATGACTGTCGTTTACCTTCTTGAAGTCATCGATGTCGATCATGGCGACGCACAACGGGGCTTTACCGCCGATCCGGTGCTCAATCTGATTCTCCACCCAAAGACGGCTCCGCAGTCCTGTGAGCCCATCGCAGGAAGCAATATGCTCCGCCTCTTCGAGCCTGGCCTGATAGCCCGAGACTTCCACGCGAAGCTCTTCGATCGCAGCCTTGCCTTCCGCGGTCATTCTTTCGATTTGCGACTTCAACTCCGCCGCACTCTCTTCAATCGACGCGCGGACCTCGGTCAGGTCGTCAAGGCTCGCGATTCTTTCCAGCCGGGTCGTGACTGCGTTCATCTGTCCTGCGCAGCGTTGATCTCTTTCCCCGACCGATTCCGCGGTGCGCGCCATGACGATCAGCAACTCTTTCACTTCGCGAGTCTTTTGCTGGTTCAGCCTCGCGGTGCTCATGCCCCAGCTCTGCAACTGCTCCCGCACGCTTCTTTCCGTGGCGTCCACCTCCTCGATGCTCATGTCGATGGAGAGGTCCTCTCCCAACCTGCTCAGGCCCTGCTTCAGACCTTCTCCGAGAGCGGGACAAGCATCCATGCCGCAACTCCCCATCTCCAGCAAGGCAGAGCCATAGGCGGCAATGGTCCCAGGAAGAATGTCAATCTCATGTTGCTGGCGATGGACGGTAGAGTCGGCTGGTGCGGAATCCAGGTACTTTTTCAGAGAGATCATTTGTCCTCGGAGCGTCCTTGCCCGAATCCCAGAGATGCGCGGACAGTTATTCCTTCCTATCGGCAGGATTCGCTCTGGCTTCAGGTTTGCTGAAGCGTATCTGGATCTGAATCCGGCCCCCTGACCTTGTTGGCCTACCCCGGCTCCCCAGGCGGTTCGCGGGTTCCCCTGGCCTGCACATCGGTTGATTTGTCTCCCCTGATGCGCGGCTGTGTCTTCCCCGCTGGTGATCCAGCCCCGCCACAATCCCGGTTACCAAAAAGGTTCGCGGAATGCAAAAAGAATTGTTGCAATTCGCTTTTTATTCGCTATAATGCGCCCATGGCTGTTACTCGAAGGCAAAAAGAAGTTCTCGACTTTCTGGAGTCTTTTGTGATGCGCAACGGCTACTCCCCGTCGTTTGAGGAGATCGCGCGCGGAATGGGGCTGAAGAGCCTGGCAACGGTGCACAAGCACATTACGAACCTGGAAAAGAAGGGATTGCTCGACCGCGTGCATAACCGCAGCCGCTCGATCGACGTGCTTCCGCCCGGCACGCGGACCCGATCGAGCGACAGGCTGCCACTGGCAGGACGAATCGCCGCCGGGCTGCCGGTCGAGGCGATCGAGAACCAGGAGAGCATCTCGCTCCATGACGTGGTTGGCAATCGCGACGTTTTTGCTCTTGAGGTGCGCGGAGACTCCATGCGCGACGAGCATATTATCAGCGGAGATTATGTGCTGGTGGAACGCACGCGCACAGCTCGGCAGGGCGAGATTGTTGTGGCCCTTGTGCATGGCTCCGAGACCACATTGAAGCGCTTTTTTACAGAGGGAAACGTCGTGCGGCTGCAGCCGGCCAACTTGGAAATGGAGCCCATCTATGTTCCCGCGGCGCAAGTGGCCATTCAGGGCCGGGTGCTGGGCGTCCTGCGCAAGTACAGATAAGCACGTGCAGAAGCCGATTTAATAAAAGTTCAAGCGGCGCTCCGGCCTTCCTGCCCGGAGCGCCACGAGAAAAATAGATAGGAAATTCAGGCCCCGGCTTGCTGCTCGGCAAACTTGCCGATCAAGGGGAGGCTGAAGCGCTGTCCGTTGAAGGCCTTGACCAGACATATCACCCAGACCACAATCACCAGCAGGCTGAACGGGAGAGAGAGAACCCAACCCACAAATGGAATGAACAGCAGCACAATATGGATCACAACAGCCGCTACAAACAAAAAGATCGACTGCCAACAGTGGAAGCGAATAAACGATTTCTGGTTGTAGGGGGCAACCACCAGGAAGATGATCGCCGGGATGATGGTTACGTAGGCTAGTCCGGCGGCGGAGTTATCAGTCAGGCCAGTTTGCGGCGTTTCTTCAGGCACGGTAGATCCTTTCAGATTCGAGAATCGACTGCTGGTTCATGTGCTCCACGCGCAAACCCTGGTGAGGAAAGAGGAGAAGCACCGGCTGCGGGTGACCACGGCGGACGTGGAGTTGGATAGAGTTAATCAAAACCCCGAAGCGCATAATTGTCAAGGGGGAATTCACCGTCTAAGCCGGTCGAAGTCCATTCATACGTCGCCTTTAGCTCGGCGCTCCGGCAGATTGGAACGGGTACAGATTGATTGAGCCTTGCCGCCCCGAGCCCTTCTGGGAAATTTACCTCAAGCAGAGAGGGATAGCCTGCCTAATATTCCCCGCTGTTATATTGGTCTGGCTGGTTTTCGCGCCGAGTTTTCCAGCCGCCTCCGCGGCAATGAGGAGAAATCTGATGCATCTACGTGGAATTGTCATTTGCGGGGTCAACCTGGCATTGCTTGCGTACTGCGGAATATCGGCGCCGGCGCAATCCGCCCCAGAGCCAACCGCCTACTCCGCGGACCGAAAAACGCCCCGGTTGCCCGACTCTGCTTCTGACGATCCGTTCAGAACGGTTCGGCCTGCACAGTCACTCAACAATCAGCCTCTTCTGTTGCGCGGCAAATGAGCCGATTCGGCCCTTGACAGTCTCGCGGGAGCGCGCTAAAAGTACGACAGTGGGGCCGCTTCCTCTTCGAGTGCATTGACTTCCAAGTTACGTAGATCGCCGTTCGATCTATGCCGCATGAGGCTATGCCTGGATTCACTCATTGAAGGGGTATGCGCCGCCGCTATTTGCCAATTTCCCCGTGAAAATCGAGCAGTTTTGAGAGATACTGGCTATGCTGCCTGACCGCGGTCTATGATGGGCTTCAACCGATTCAGAACCATTGAACAGGAACAGTGGGTAGCATGGATACCGGAGCGACAGTCACTCAAATCGGCAAATATCCAATCCTGGGCATCCTGGGCGTTGGCGGCATGGGTGTCGTCTACCGGGGAATGGACAACTCCGTAGGTCGCGAGGTTGCCATCAAGACGCTCACCGAAGCGACGGAGGAACTTCGCCAGCGCTTCCTCATGGAGGCTCGGTCGGGCGTCTTGAATCATCCAAACATCGTCACGGTCTACGACTTCGGCGAACAGGATGGCCTCCCCTACATCGTCATGGAATATCTTCCCGGCGATTCGCTGGAGAATCTGCTCAGGGCCGGACGTCAGTTTTCCCTCATCGAAAAGCTGGAGATGATTCGCCAGTTATGCCTCGGTTTGGGCTATGCGCACCAAAAGGGAGTTATCCATCGAGACATCAAGCCGGCAAACATGATGGTGTTGCCGGATGGAACGATCAAGATTGTGGATTTTGGAGTTGCCCGCCTGGAAAACCGCTCCGGTCACACGCAGACGGGCATGGTGATCGGCACCTTTCATTACATTTCGCCGGAGCGGCTTCTGGGCAAGGTTGCCAGCGGAAGGTCCGACATATGGTCTGCTGCTTGCATCCTCTACCTGTTGCTGACGGGGCGGCTGCCTTTTCCAGGCGACGATCCCGCCACTCTGCACAGGGTCATCCGCGAACCCCATGACCCGCTGTCAACAATGCTCACCGGTTATCCACCGGCCCTCGACCATTTGCTGGATCACGGGCTGGCAAAGAATCCGGACGATCGATATGAAACAGCCGAGGATATGGCTGCCGATATCGAAGCGATTAACGACACACTCAAGCGCGATCATGTGGCCGAAGTTCTGGGCAGTGTGCGGCCGCTCATGGAACAGGAACAGTGGACCAGCGCAAGACCGGTATTGCTCGACCTTCAAAAGCTCAATCCACAAAATACAGAGGTCAAGAAGTTACTGCGCGAAGTGCAGGAAAAGCTCTCGCGCCAACAGAAATCGGTTCAGTTTCGGCAACTGCTGGCGGACGGCGACGAGGCGGTCCTGGCGCAGAAATACGCGGAAGCCCTTGAGTTCTACAATCAGGCGTCCTCGATCGACCGGACGCATTCCGAGCTCCCTGACAAAATCGAAAACGCTCGCAAATTGAAGGAGAAGGCTGACAAAGTCGCCTCTCTCCTTGAGCAGTCCCGTGAAGCTCGCAAGCGCAACGACTTCGGCGCTGCGGGCGAAATGATCGATAAAGCGCTTCAACTCGATGAGCGCAATACCGATCTCCGCAACGAACGTGCAAGGATCGTTCAAGAGTCCGAGCGGGCGGCCAAGGATCGCTCGCGCCGGCAGTTCAGCGATGCCGCGCGAGATCAACTGGGCGCCCGCCAATATACAGAAGCCATCAAGAATCTGCGCGCGGCCCTGGAGATCGACCCCACAGATGCCGAAACGCAGCAACTGTACCAGGACGCGGTGGAGCGTCAGGAAGAAGTGCGGCGCCGCAGGATTATCGAGCAAATCGTCGCTGAGATTTCTGAGTGCATCGCAGCGGATGAATTCGACCGCGCACTTGCCTTGATTCAACGTGCACAGGAACGTCTCCCCGGAGAAGCAGTGCTGCTTCAGTTGAAAGCCGAGGCTGAAACAAAGAATCGCGATCAAGCCGCTAAGAAGCTTGTCGAGCAGACGTCATTGCACGTTTACAGTATTTTTCTAACCAATCCCCAGGAGGCTCTCACCGCCGTTCATCAGGCACTTGCACAGATTCCAGGAGAACCGCGATTGATTGCCCTGGAAGAAAAGGTTGGCGAGCAGCTCAAGAAGACCAACGCCGAGGAATTGAAGCTTCAATACATGAAGCGGGCGCAAGCCTGCATCGATGAGAAACAGTTTGACGAGGCAATCCAGATTTTGGAGTCTGCGGCAATTGAGTGCGGAGAAGGTCCTGACTTTATATCCTTGCTGACCTACGCGCAAGAGCAGAAGAGAAAAGTTGAACTTGGCCAGAGAGCCGCAAATGCCACTCGAGAAGCACAGGCGCTGATTGCGGCCGGAGACTTTGAAGCTGCAATCTCGCTCCTGCAGCCCGCGGCTTTGGAGACCAAAGATGCATCGGTTGAGCAATTGCTCCGTCAGGCAACAAGCAGCCAGGTCGAGTCTGTTCGGCGCATCGATGCAGTCGTGGCTCGTGTACAGGCGATAAGTGGACAGGACGTTGAGAAAGCTTTGCTGTTTCTCAACAGCCAGCCGCAGGATATTCAGAAGCAATCCCGCGTGCGCGAATTGAGCGCCAGGCTGAATGCGGCCAAAGAGCAGGAACATTCCATCGCGGCAGCTATAGAAGATGCCAACACAGCACTCCAAAAGCGTGAGTTGCGCAATGGCCTGAGCGGACTTGAGTCTCTGCAAGGCACATACGGAGACTCCCCGCGGATTGCCTCGGCAATCGCTGAATACAAGAACAAGCGCGCGCAGATTGCCAATCAACTGCTGACCCAGGCAATTGACTCGGCTGCGCAAGCCATTCAGCAAGACGACCGGCCACGCGCCGCTGAAGCGCTAGGCAGCGTAGCAGATTCGGCGGAGTTTGCGGACTCAGGATTGCAGGCAAGCCTGAAGCGCCTCGCCAAGGAGGCTGGAAAGGCTTCTCCCAAAAAGCGCGTCCCTGACCAGCAGGTTCCAACACAGCAACCAGCCCCGGTCACAGCCACAGTTGCAGCTGCAACCACAGCGAAGGCTAAGTCCGGATTCCCGCGTGCGCTCTTGTTTGCAGCCATTGCAGTGGTCTTGCTCGGAGCGGCCGGCGCAGGATATTGGTTCCTGCGTCCCGCTCCTGTTGTTCCACTGGGGGCCCTCGAACTCAACGCTACGCCTTATGCTGAGGTGGTGAGCGTAACCTCAGAGAAAGGCAAAGCCATTGCCCTCCCCGCCGGGGATCATTGGACTCCATTGCGTCTCGATGACGTTCCGATCGGCAAATACACTGTGGGCTTCAAAGGTGCCGACGGGAACACCCGGCAGCAACAATGTGATGTGGCTCAATCCGTGAAGATATGCTCCGTGGAATTGAAGCCGATCGACGACAATGCGATCGATGAAATCGTCGGAGGGGCAAAATGAACCTGCGACAATCTCTTTGCATTCTCTGTATTGGTCTTTCGTCCGTCCTGGCGTCGGCTCAGGGTGCTAAAGAAAAGCCCAAACAAGAGGCCAAGGATCTTATTGATAGAGCCAAAGGTGAAGACAACGACCGGGCCAAACAGGTTCAGGATTACTGTCAAGCGGCTCAAATGGACCCTAAGAACAAGAAGAATGTCGACACATGCAATAGCTACAAAGCGGGTCTCAACAACGACGACAGCGCCTGGCTTGCAAGCGCCATTCAGGCATACAAGAGTCATGACCTGGATAAGGCCGAATCCCTTGCAAAGCTCGTCACTGGTTACGACCAGAAGCTATCTGGCCAAGCCAAATTCCTGCTGGATCGGGTCAAGAACGAGAAACTTCTCAATCAGGTGAAGGCGGCCTGGGACAAAGGCGACTTTAACGATGTCGGCGCCCTCACGCAGAGCATGACCAACGCGGACCTCAAGGCAGCTGCGAATGTGTACGTGAACAACGTCGCCCTTTACAATGGATACATCAATCAAGCCAAGAGCCTGGAAAGCAGCAATCCCCAGGAAGCAATTAAACAGCTCGAACTGGCCCAAAGTCTGAACCCGAATGGCCCCAATAATCCGGCCGGGATGATGGCCGCATTGCGGAAACCCGCCCAGGCGAAAACTGCTCCAACACCAGCAACTCCAACTCCCAAGGCCGCAGCGGATTCGGTCGCGGAGAACGCCAAGAAGATGGCAAAGTTGTCCGACGATGCGCGCAATGCGGAGAAACAAGGCGATTTGCTGGAGGCGCTGAAGGATTATGGCCTGGTCCTGAAGTTAGACCCAGCCAACGCCGACGCCCAGAGCAACATCGCCAGAATCGGACAGGCAATCAGGAGCGACCCCCAGGCTGTCAGGAATGAATTGAAATCGGCTATCAAGAATTTTTACAATTCGCAGTTCGACGACGCCCAGACTGCACTCAAGGACTATTTGAAGTCCCCACAGACCGCCCAAAGTCCGGGTGTAGCCTATTTCTACTTGGGAGCGGCCTTGATTGAACAATCGATGCTTGAGACGCCCCGAACAAAGTGGCAAGGACCTTCCCCGGACGCTCAATCCGCATTTAGAGAGGCCCGCAAAGCCAACTACAACCCGGCGCGCCAGTATGTTTCGCCGTCCTTGTTGAAGGTCTGGGACTCGACCGCGCCATAATATGCGGTGATTGGCGGATCGCTGCACGAGCGGATGGCGTTCAGCCCATGCCCACGTACTGCCGCTCTATCCTATATCAATGGATATTGATCTTCAGCGCCAACGCTGAAGCGGGTTATAACTGTGGGCGTATCGGACTCAACAAAAATGTGCTGAATTTGTCCGAAGAACTGTTTTCGCTGATCGGCATCGCAGGTAGGAATGAACATCCTCATTACGCGCGGATCGTAGAATCGAAAAATCGCCTTCCGTCCTCCTTCGATCTCGACCATAAGAAATCGCCGCAGGTGCTTCCTCACATCCACAAATTCCATCTCCGTGCTCAAAAACACACCCCACGACTTGCCCCACCCCGCCTTGATCAAAAAGGGCATCAGTTTGCTGCCCTTCTGAATCGCGGCCAGATACGGGCCGAAGGAAGCCAGATCCCTAGCCTGCTCTCCCTCATAAAGTGACTGGTATAACACCCCGGCCTGGTTCAGAAGGTCACGGACGGCAGGGCTGATCGCGCCATCCAACACAACATATTTACAGGCCGATTCGAGCGCCCCGATGAGTTTCTGCTGCCATGGCAACAACTCACCCGGTGAGTTCGGCAAGCTATCCAGCACCACCTTGCCATTCAGCTTGGGCGCAAAGCGAAATGCGGTGCGCCCGGCATAAATTGCATCGCGCGGCTTGAGTTCGGCTCCTCGCAACCTCACGCCATTCACGAAGGTTCCGTTGCTGCTTCCCGCATCCGCCAGCGTATAAAGCATGCCAGCGCACTGCAGTTGGAAGTGTGAGCGCGAAAGAAAGCGGTCTCGCACCACAATGTCCGCGGGAGCCTCCCGGCCAATGGTCAGGATGCCCGATTGCGGAAGGGAGACATAATACATTTCCCCCTCCGGCGGACGAACTTCGAGCACGAATTCCAATGCGTTCTCCTTCGTCTAAAAGGCTACTGACCACACGATTCTACAAAGGGAGCTCCGCTTGCCGCGGCAGCGGCCATCGTGGAGCTCTGTGTATCGCCTGAGCTCACAGCATCGGCATCGTCGCTCGCATCACCGTCATCCCCGTCGTCACTGTCATCCCCACCACCTCCGCCGCCCCCGCCGCCCCCGCCACCTGAGCCGGATTCTCCAATCAAAACAGTGAATGCTCCAAGCACGATGACGCCGCCATGCTCGGTAGGGTCGCCTATGCGCGCCGCCATCAGGCCGCCGATCAGCACGGTCGGGGAGCCCATGATGATCATGTCCGGAGGGCCGACGCAAATCGCCTGATCGGTCATCCGCGCCGCGGGAAGGAACTCAATAAGCACAGTCGGCTCGCCCGGCGCAACGATGGGGCCGCCCACGTGAGGGATAATACCCGTCACCATGGGGCAGACATGCATGTCGGTCAATCGTGCTGCTGGCGGCATCTCATCCCTTCGCCGGTGGCGTTCCGGCATTCTTATCTATCTGCGCTCGCCCCTGTTCTTCGTTTGGCAGTACGTGCGTTAGCCATGAATTCGACGGTACAGGTCTCATAGATGTTTCAGTTCAGGCCGGAACAACTCGCGTCCATCCGCCGGAAGAAGATAGACGACGCCCTCATCGCCACCCATTCGGATCCGGCTCCGTCACCGGAACATCATCTGGAGCCGGTGTGTTGAGGTATTCTTCTATCTCCTCCGCAGTAGGGAGGGGGACATCGTCACCCAAAGCTTGCCCGACAGACGTTCCGACGTCTCCCATTGCGTCATCGCTTGGGAGGTCGCTGTCGCCACCCAACGCATCGCCCAGGGACTGTCCGACGTTACTTAGATCGTCATCGTCCGTGGCCGGGTCGGCATCTACTCCCGTCACAGCCTGACTGATTCCTCCGGTCACCGCCTGGCCAAGCACCGCCGAGCCTAAGCCCGACCAGCTGAATTTTTGACCATTGAGAACGGCGCTGATGTATTTCTGGGCCGCCCCTAATCCGCTCAGCAACGCAGCCGAACCGACATCTGTGGTTGCCGTGATGTCTGGGAGTCCCGAACTCAATGCATCGGCAGCGTCCGATAGTCCGCCGAGACCCGCGGCCTTGAGTGCGCAGGGCAGGCAAAAACTCTGCGCGTTCATCGCCTGGTTCAGCCCCCCGGCCAATGCGCTCGCAGCAACCCCAGTAGTAAATGAATCGTCACCCGCCAAAACCGAAGGTGCTTCCTTGACAAAACTCGTGACATCCGGCGACGCTTGCTGAAGGACGCTGGAAAGGGTTCCTCCCGTGTTCAAAAGGCCAAGCGGGTCAACCCGATTGATGGGATTGTTGGCGGCATAGCGATAAAGGTTCGAGCCGGCCAGCAAACCCAGCGGATCGCGGCTCATATATCTGCCCATGCCGGGAGAGTAGTAGCGGAAGCGGTTGTAATAGAGGCCGGTCTCTTCGTCAAAGTACTGGCCGGGTGCGCGCAGCGGATTGTCCACTTTCGCATGGGAGATGCGTGCCTGGCCGAAACTGGAATAGTCGGCCGCCCAGACAATAGAGCCGTCCGGCGCAGACAGCAGGCGAGGTGAACCGAGATGATCGGTGTGGTAACTGTAGACCTTGCCCCCGACCCGCATGGCCAGCGGTGTAAACGTCCCAGGGAAATAGAGGTAGTCGCGCCGAACCACCGTCTCGCCTCTGGTTGAGACTTCCCCGATGAGCTGATTGCCGGCCCATAAATACTCGATGACCGTCTCTCCCTTTGTCTTGCGAATTCGCCTGCCGAAGCCGTCATAATCGTAGGTTGTCACGTCTCCGGCGGGTGATTCGGAGCGGGCGATGAGTTTGCGGCCATTGTATGTACAACGCAAAATCCCATTCACGGTCTCCATCGCAATGACATTGCCGCGGTCATCGTAGGCCAGTCGAGCGTGCCCGTATGAGAGCATCTGGTTTGCCGCATCGAACCGGGCAGACTTACCGGACAGCTCAACTGGATTGCCGGCTCCGTCATACTGGTAGCTTTCATTGAGAGCGTGATTCTGGAAAGTCGCGGAATGAAGTTGGCTTTCAGCATCGTAACGAAACGATCTGTCTCCAAAGGCGCTGTCGCGCTGAATGGCGATCCTGTCCTCCTGATCGTATGTATAACGGAGAGAGAGAAGCGAGTTGGAATCGCTTGAGACAGCAATGCTTTCCGGTGATCCCAGAATGTTCAATGTGACAAGGGTAGAAAGGCCGTTAGGCGCGCGCAGATTAAAGCCGCGATCATACTCCGCGTATTCAAGCGCATGCTCGCCGCCATCCCAGTCGCGTACCAGGGTAAGCCTGGAGTCTGCATCCCACTCATACTCGATCTTCTCGCCGGTGGGATAGGTCATGCTAATCAACCTGCCGGCCGCGTCGTATTCGTACTCAGTCACCGCCTCGCCGTTTTGCTCCATGACAAGCTGCCCCTTGTCGTTCCGTGCGGCCTGGCAGGCGTAGTCTCCAATAGAGGCCGCGGTAAGGCGGCCGGCGTCGTCGTATGAACAGCTAACCTCGGCGCCGTCGTTGAATTTCATCACCAGCGGCCGGCCCTTGTCGTCCGCCTCGAGTTCAACGCTGGTTGTCTCCGTGGCGATCTGGCATAGAGCGCCCTTATCGCTGTAGAAGTAAGACTCGACGCCGCCGTTGGGATCGATGGTTGCGTCAGGCCCGCTCCAGCGTCCATAGCGAAACTCAGTCCGAGCACCCTTTCCGTCAATGAGCGCAGTAAGGCGGCGATGCCGATCGTACTCGTAGATCTCCTGAGCGCCTATACGTTGCGTGGCAATGCCAGGGCCGTTCCAAGGCGTGAACTGAATTGCAGAGAAAGTTCCATCGGGAAAGCTCGCGCCCGCGTACATCCGCCGGTTGTTATAAAGCAGTTGAATGCGAGGGCGGCCGTTACTGAAGATCCGGTCGAGTTGTCCGGAAGGCGCGTAGGTAAAGCCGAGAGTATGGCCTGCGGGGTTCTTGAACGCAGCCGTCTTGCCATCGGGCAGGCATTCAATCTGCCACTGTCGGCCCATGGGGCTGGCCACGACCCCGATGAAGCCCTGCGCATCAAAGCCGAATCGGGTGGAATGATCCAGCGGGTCGGTCGCCACAACACAGTCGTTTGTCAGGTTCCAGCAGGCACGGACCGGTCCGTCGGAAAAGGTGGCGATGAGGGCGTCGCCTAACTTCTTCCGGCGGATGGACGCGAGTTGTTCCGACCTGAACTGAAACATCTATGAAACCTGTACCGTCGAATTCATGGCTAACGCACGTCCTGCCAAACGAAGAGCAGGATTGCCTCATCCATAGCTCGCCGCCTGGTCTGAACGCCTAACTGTTCATCACGCTGCCCTAGCCGCCTTCCGCCGCGTCGGGAGCGGTCGGCGTTCCAGGAGGGGTGATTGACCCCGCGCTTCCCGAGGCTGCGGCTCCGCCACTATTGATCATCACCATTGTCCCTGAGATCGCCACACCCGCAGGCCCGATGTCGATAAAGCCCCCGGATGCTTTCAGGCTGAGCTCCAGGCCGGCTTCAATCACCACCGTCATGCCCCCCTTGATATAGACCGTGGTGCCGGCATCCATGGAATATGCCTGACTCACCTTCACGGCTTGGTCGGAGCTGATACTCAGAGAGTGATTCCCAGTCACCTGCTCGCTTAGGTTGCCCACGATGCCTAGATCCGATTTCCCCTGTATTTGACTGACTGAATTCCCTTGGACCTGGCAGTTGTAATTGCCAGTGACTTTCTCGGTCTGATTACCCTTGACCGTCAGCGAGTCGTTGTTCCCCACAGAGATGCGCCGGTCATGCTCGATCGAAGTATCCATGTCCTTCTCGGCGTGCAGATAAACCTGTTCGCTTCCCATCTTATCTTCAAAGCGCAGCTCATTCGCATTCGACGCCGAGCCACCCTTGCTGCTCCGCGTCAGCACCCCGGAACGGGTGCCATTGTCGGGCAGTGCGTACGGGGGCGCATTCACGCCGTTATAGACCGAACCTGTGATCACCGGGTTATCGGGATCGCCATTCAGAAACTGAATCACTACCTCGTCCTTCACGCGCGGCCAGAAATGCGCACCCCAGCCGTTTCCAGCCCAACTCTGCGCCACGCGCACCCAGGTAGTGTTGACGGTCGACCCCTTTGAATCCTGCTTATCCCAAAAAAACTGGACCTTTGCTCGTCCAAGTGAATCAAGGTAAATCTCTTCACCGCTAGGCCCTACAACAAGCGCTGTCTGCGGACCGTATATCTTGGGTTTCAAGAATGTCAGCGCGGGCTTGAACACAATGTCAGAAGAAACCGCCGTGAATTGATTGGAGTATCCCGTCCCGGGTCCCGTGTTTGCCGTTCGATAGGACGGCACCTGGTCGGCGTGCATTGTGACTGCGGTCAGCAGGTACTTCCGGTTCCATGCCGTGCGGGGATTGGCGGTGAGACTAAAGGTGTAACCTGTGCAAAGGGAGCGCGCATTTCCGTTGCCGCGAAATACTTCAGCCATGGCGTCGGAAGCGAGCTCCCGCGTCTCGATAAACAACTTCTCAAGATCCGTGGTGTCTTGCGTGGCATCATTTACGTAGCCTTCTACCCCGGCGGGATAAAGATACTGGTCAAAGGCATTCTTTCCGTAAGGGCTATTGCTGCTCTTGTCCGGCGCATCGGCCCGTGCAAAGTTGTGATAGGTGTAGTCCGACGTCGAGTGCTTGCCGGAAACCATGGTTGCCGTTGCGGTGAACTCTATGACCCTCGCTCCGTATGAACCCTCCGCTCCTTTTTCATTCAGAGCATAGGGCACCGAGGCGGACAACGGGCAGTCCTTATACGCAGTTCGCGCATCGCCAAATACGATTTTGTTGTCCTGATCCGAATGCTCGAACCAATAGAAAATACCGCTCTCTTCCAATATGCGCGAGACAAAATGGAAATCCGACTCAGAGTATTGAGTGCAGTATTCAAGCGTCTTGTAGGAGCCGGTGGTCTCGTCCGAAAGGGACAATCCATATTCGCCGATTACAGCTTTGACAATGTCCATCACGGTCTTGTTCTGAAAAACGCGGCAATTCGCGCTCAGTGTAAGTTGCCACATGGATGGCACAATCCGCGCCTTGTAAACATCGAATTCCGGGTCGCCTGCGCACTGTTCAAAGGATGCAACAATGCCACTGATCCAGCGCGATCCCTGCGCATCGTTCAGGGCGATTGCGACCGCGACCTTGGAACCAATGATCGATTTGGGATCGATCGTGGTATCTTTGGTTGCCAGCAATTCGACATGATACTCAAAAAGGCGCGAAATCCCTTCCGCGCCGTCAAGCGACTCAATCAGCAGCACGTCTTTGCCCAGCGGGCTCGAAAACTGCATCAACCGGTCTAACTGGCTCACGCCTGCCATACCAACTCCGCCTGTCCTTTTACGAAGTGCCTTGGTGAATCCGTTGGCCTAGTTCCGAGAGATGCTGCCTGCGCTATGAAGTAACAGCCCATGCGTAGGTCAGCGCACCATCCGCCACCGAGATGGTTACGCGATCTGCTTTCTCTCCACCGGCTAGCTGGGTGAGAATCTGTCGCGATAGCTCCGGCAGCATCGTATTGGACAGTATGTTATCCACGTTGCGGGCCCCGCTTTCAACCTCAGTGCAGCGCCCGGCAATCTCGTTCAAAAGAACGTCGTCGTATACGAGGGCTACCCTGTGCGTATCCAGCAAACGCTTCTGGATCTTGCCAAGCTTCAACCGTATGATCTGCTTGAGGGCCTCATCCCGCACCGGGAAGTAGGGCACGATCATTAGCCTGCCAAGAAACGCCGGCTTGAATATCTTATTCAATTCCGGTTTAAGCGCCTGTAGTATCCCCTGACTATCGGGCATTGTTTCCGGATCGGCACATAGTTTCATGAACGTGTCTGTTGCCGCATTGCTCGTCAACAGAATAATCGTGTTCCTGAAGTCGATCTCGCGCCCTTCTCCATCTTCCATCCTGCCTTTGTCAAACACCTGGAAGAAGAGTTCCAATACATCCGGATGCGCCTTCTCCACTTCGTCCAGCAACACAACTGAATAGGGTCTGCGCCGGACAGCCTCTGTCAACACGCCTCCCTCACCATAGCCAACATACCCAGGAGGCGATCCCTTCAGGGTCGAAACCGTGTGCGCTTCCTGGAACTCCGACATGTTGATGGTGATCATGTTGCGTTCACCGCCGTACAACACGTCAGCCAGCGCGATGGCGGTCTCTGTCTTTCCAACTCCGCTGGGTCCAATCAGAAGAAAAACCCCGACCGGCTTGACCGGATCGTCCATGTTGGCGCGCGAGGTGAGAATCCGTTGCGCAATCGCGGCGAGCCCATGATCCTGCCCAATCACCCGCTTCTTCAGGTGTTCATCGAGCGTGAGCACAGTCTCGATCTCATTGCGCACCATCTTGCCGAGCGGGATTCCCGTCCAGGCCGAAATGACCTCGCCAACGAGCTGCGCGTCCACTGAAGCACGCATCATCCCCCGCTCGCCCTGCAGTGTTTCAAGCTCCGTCTCAACCTGCTTGAGTTCAGCCTGCATTTCGCTTTCTTTTTGCGCTTCGCTNNTTCGCTGTCTTTGTCCGCTGCCTCGGCGTCTTTCTTCTCGGTGGATTCCAGGCCCTCCTGCAGTTTGCGAATCTTTTCAATCAGGCCTTTTTCCTTCTCCCATTGCTCTTTGAGGAAGGCCTCATCTTCCTTTGCGGCGGCAATCTGAGTCTCGATCAGTTCCAGCCTCTCCGCGTGGTCCGCGCCGATCTTCGTCTCCCGTGCAAGGACTCGCTTTTGCACTTCAAGTGAATCGAGTTGCCGCTGGATATCCTCGAGCCGGGGAGGAGTTGAATTTTGCCCCAATGAAAGCCGCGCACAGGCCGTGTCCAGCACGGATACAGCCTTGTCCGGCAGTTGCCTGCCGGCAATATAGCGATGCGACAATCGAACCGTCGCTGTAACTGCCTCATCCAGAATGCGCAGGTTGTGGTGCTTCTCGAGCGACGCCACAATGCCTCGCAGCATCGTGCAGGCAACTTCCTCAGTCGGCTCTTCGACCTTGACAACCTGGAACCTTCTGGCAAGAGCCGGGTCCTTCTCGAAGTACTTTTTATACTCTGACCAGGTGGTCGCGGCGATAGTGCGCAGTTCTCCGCGGGCAAGTGCGGGCTTCAGCAGATTGGCGGCGTCGTTCTGTCCCGCCTGCCCACCTGCGCCAATCATGGTGTGAGCTTCATCAATAAAGAGAATGATCTTCTCGGTTGAGGACTTTACTTCCTTGATCAGTCCCTTCAATCGGTTCTCAAACTCTCCCTTGACTCCGGCGCCCGCCTGCAACAGCGCCAGATCGAGGCTGTGTAGATGAATACCCTGCAATGCCGGCGGCACGTCGCCCAGGGCAACGCGATTGGCAAAACCCTCGACCACCGCCGTCTTGCCAACGCCGGCCTCTCCAGTCAGAATCGGATTGTTCTGACGCCGCCGCATCAGAATGTCGATCATCTGGCGGATCTCCTGGTCGCGGCCCAGCACCGGATCAATCTTTCCGGCTTTGGCATTCGCAGTCATGTTTACCGTGTACTGATCCAGATGCGGGGTCGAACCCTTTGACGCCGGCGCAGAACCGTCGCCGCTTCCGGCGCTCTCTTCTTGCCCGGACCCCGCCTCCGCCAGGCTCGTCTGCGTTTCTCTTGACTTGGCCACAACATCGTAGAAACTGCTGCGCAGACCCTCAACGGGGATCACCTGGAGTTCCTTGCTGATATCCTTCATCATCCGCGCTAGCTCGTCGTTGCCCAACAACGCAAGCAGCGTGAAGCCCGTGCGAATATTGCCGGCGTTGAAATCGATGCTGGCAACAGTCCATGCTTCTGAAAGCATCTTGACCACGGCAGGGCTGAAGGCAGGCGAACGAGCATTGCCGCTTTTCAAAGTATCGAGGCTGCGCTCAAGCTCCGCGGTCAGTCGGGACCGGTTGATTCCATAGTGCTTCAGGATTGCGGCAATGTCGTTGTCGGTGCCATCCAGCGCCTTCATCAGATAGTGTTCAATCTCGATGTCGTAGTGGGTCCGCGAAACACACAAGCCAGCCGAGGCTTCAAGCGCCCGCCGCGTTGTATCGTTCAGCTTCTCGATAAGTGCTTTCAGGTTTGTACTCATGACCTTCCATCTCCTCTTGATTGAGAGTCTCTCACTGTACCAGGTAAGTCGCATCGGCAGGATCGCGGCCGAGCGGCTTGGTCTTCAACCAGCTTACGAACCCCAGTTGCGGACGCATTTTCCCACCGGAGCCTAACTCGCAGGCCGGTGCATCTTCACGCGCCAGCACCAATTGCACCTCTGTTTCATAACTCCCATTTGAGTAAAACTTCAACCACGCGACAAGCTCCCGATAGGCTTCCTGTCCGGGGAGAAACTTCAGATAATTCTCAAAGCGCATGGGCCCGAGCGAAATGCGGATTCGTCCGTGATGGTCCCAAACTTCGTCTCCGGCTACAGTCCCCACGCCCAGGCGTTCGCTCGCTCCCCCAAGGCCGGTAAAACAGGTTTGATTCTCCACGCTCAGCTTCCGCCAGGCGCCGGCGAATTGCTGAATGTGCACATCCACATCGAAATAGTCCTCAAGAATCTGCTGCAGCGAAGCCGCCGTACGCACATGACGCGCCAAGAGCCCCGCATAGTTCAGATACGCTTCATCTGAAACTCCGCCTCGATTGCGCAAGCCTTTGGTGCCAAGGCCCAACAGATCGAGCAAGCGGGTGGAAAGCCGGTCGTCCCTGGTTCTCTCGTACTCGATGAAAAAGCGATACTTCTCCCAGCCTCTGTAGAAGAATGAAATCATGCGATGGTTGAAGATATTGAGAAAGTCTTCCATGGCATGATCCTTCTGCCGAGTGCGCTCAATCAGAAACTCGGTGTAGGGGGCCGGCATCACGGAAACTGCGGCGCACAGCCCCATGAACTCCACGGTCATACTCACCTGGCCGTTTTCCATGTGCTGCAAATCGTAAAGCTCGCTGGGCGGAAATCCAAGCGAAGTCCGTGCCGAAAAGCGGATCGTCTCCCCCTGAGGCATAACGAAATAGCCAACCGGCTTGAGATCGTGCTCCATCCTCTGGAGCATGCGCACAGCCTGAAAGAAATGCACCCGGAACGGCTCTTCGTCCAGCATCTTGCGAAGATTCTGAAACTCGACTCGTTCGTCGATTACGCTTGTCTGCCCGGTTAGAGCAGTGATTGGGTCCCAGCTCGCGGCGGCCATTTTCCCAGCACCTCCTTTCGTAGACTGCTCCGTGCGGTGAGTTGCGAAAAACTGTTCATTGCAGCGTAACTGGCAAGAAACCTATCCAGTACCGCGGCAAACAGATACAGTCCGCTGCCTGCAAACTGCTGTTCGTCAAACTCCATCTCCACCTGCGTTCCCCGCGCGGGAATAAGCCCGTACGCTGAGTCCACCAGGGCAAAATTTGGCGAAGACTTCATTTGCAATATCGATCCGACTTGATTCTCGCTTGCCGTTGAGTCGCTCATGTTATGCAGCCGCAGAATCTCCTGCATCGCCGTGCGGCCCTCTTCGTTGAGCGAGAGATAGTTCAGAGACAGCAGTGAGATCAGGCGCCAGAAGAATCCTTGCCCTCCAGGTGGATTGACGCTGGCTGATGGACGCCGCAACGCAGTGACGGTCTTCGCCGCCGCGAAACCGGTCGCTTCAAAGTCGCCCGCTTCCGATCCAAACTGGAAGCGGGAAGGCAAATCGAAATTAGTGCAAAGTGTCCGCACCATCAGTACGTCCGCTTCGGGGTCTTTAAAGCTGCCCGTCAAGTCAACCACTGAGATGGTCATGGTTGATGGTTCTCTCTCGCCAAACTCATTCAAATGGCGGGTTGCAACCCAGAATGCAAGATCGTCCCGCTTCCGCGTTTGATGCCGGTATGCGTGCATTGGCTCCAGCACGACCGATTGCCGCAACCTTGGATTTGTTGCGCTCACTTCTTCAATGCTGAAGATCTCCATCACCGTTGAATGGCGGTTATCCGGGATGATGGTGTAGTGATCCCGCGTCTGACTCAGCAGGATCGGTTCCGACATCTGCGGGAAAAGATTGATCGCCGGCGAGCATCCGAGCCGAAATGTCCGCTCGTTTACGCCCAACTCCAAAACCTGTTGCCGTTCAGCGCGTTCGAAGCTCGAAAACAGGAGAACTATCTCTGCCTCTTCGCCAAATCCGTTCTGCGCCAGTGGCTCCAGTCCCTCGATGTCGAAGAACAAGAACTTTTCGGGCAGCGCAAAGTACTCCTGAAGAAGCCGGTGGCCATCCATGGAGCGGCGCACAAAGGGCAACAGGCATTCCTCGGCATCGAACCCGGCCATGCGAAGCCGCTCCGGTTCCAGGATGATCAGTTTCTTCTCATCTTTCGGATCGCGTAATTGAATCTCGAAGCATTTCTCAGACAGAAGCTCATAGAGCGAATACACGACGCTCGCATCCCCCGCCAGATGAAAGCGCAGGTGCGAAAGCGGAAGCCCTGAGAACACGACATCTTTCTGGCAGCGAAGCCGCAATCGAGCCGCCGCTACTGCTTGCACTCCCCCTGAGGAGCGGGGCGGCCGCTGCATCCGCTCCGGTTGGCGCCACTCTGCCGACGCAACCGAAAATGGCCAGAGATCCACGTCATACGCAGTTTGAAAACGGCATGGCAGCCCATCGACGGTCGCCTTGGACACAAGCGGCGTCCCTCGTGGAATGCGTATCCCCGCTGTCTTTTTCCCCTGGGACGGGTCCGGCTGGCACTCCACGATGGTCATTGAAGGCGTGGGACGGAGATAGCCCGGATGGATGACTCTGGTGAGGGACTCACATATCTCGGGAAAATCGTCATCGATCCTGCGGTGGATGCGGGCGGCTAGAAACGCGAAGCCCTCCAAAAGACGATTCACGTGCGGGTCGTCGCAGCGATCCGCGTCGAGCAAAAGCCTCCCCGCAACCTTGGGATACTTGCGCGCAAACTCGCCGCCCATCTGGTGCAGATAGGTTAGTTCGCGCTCATAGTATTCCAGCATTTCCTCGCGCATCCCTTACTTTACCTCGTACTCGCCGCTGATCAGCTCCAGCACAGTGTCGAATTTGATCTCTTCGTTCATGTTTTCGAAAGTAACTTGTCCTTCAATGTGAAACTTCAGACTTCTGCTAAGCATATCTGTGCGGGACATAAATACACGAGGCTGAATGATGCGCGGCTCATAGGTTCGAATGCACTTCTCCAGAGCGGCAATCAGCGATTTCTCATCCTTCCCCGCGGAACCCCCAAAACTGTGAACATCTGGCAGGCCATAGTTCAAGACCGAGGCGCTGGTCGCTGGAAAGGGTTCCAACTCCGGCATCACAGGCTTTCTGGTGTTCAGCAACCACTCCAGATCCCGTTTGATCGAATCCCGAAACATGCTGATGGAGGAAGAACGTGTTTCTGGCCACTGCTCGACATCGGTGAGCCGATCGATCAAGGATTGCGTAACAAGAACTTCAGACTTCGTCCTGGCCAACTCTTCCTCCTGGAATCACTGCTAAGGCGTTATTGGAGAACGGTTGCGTCCAGCCATTGCTGTGTCTCTGGGTTCGCGGTTCCGGTATCGTCTTCAAGTGTCCAGTAACGAAGTTCAGGCCGTACTACGAGAAGGCTCCTCACCGTTCCCACCACAGCGTCCGAGATTGCCTCCGCCCCGGTCTCCTGTCCGGCTCGCCAGATGTATCGATGCAAATCCAGCCACGTTCGGGCGCATTCGCTGGCCAGAATCGGCAGCGATGCGCGCAGTAGTTGATGCCAGTCGCCCCTCGTCGCCATCGCCCGAAGGGATTGTCTCACCTCTGCGGCCGGTCCCACTGCAAAACCCGGCTGCGGCATTTCTCCCTGCATGCGCGTCTCGCCCAGCCGCAATCCCGAACATACCAGATACGGTATGGGAGATTTCGGATCCTTTGTAAACAGAAACTCTGCGCTCTCGACAACCAACGCATACGCGTCGGCTATGCCACTCAATTGACCCGCAGTGGCCGGTCTGCGCCGGACTGGTTGACCGGACGGCCCTCCATCGGCATCTGACGCCGCATCGCCTGCCCCGGGCTCTTCATCGCCTGCCGCCGGCTCCGGTTCGTCGGCAACTTCCACAGGATCCGGATCGGTTTTGCGCCGCTCGTCGAGCAGCGATTCCACCAATCGATGAACTTCCCCCAACCCATCCAGCAGCTTCGCCAGATTCGGCGCGTTGTCTCCGTATTTCTCCTGTTGGAATTGATCCAGTTGCTCTGCTGCCTGCAGCGATGCCGCAAGAGCCGCCTCCGCGTCCGCGTAAAGGCTTTTCGGGCTCGCCGCAAATGCCGAGTCGAAATCCTCGGCGGTCAGCTTGTTGTGAGCGATCGCATCCTGGCGCGCCTCCTGCTTCGCGTCTGAAGTTGCGTCTTTCTCATACCCCACCAGGCGAGATTGCAAATAGTCTTCATAGCTCAGGCCGCTTCGAGTCAGCGGCACCTTGCGACAAGCAGCAGTGATCACCGCGGCCGCGGCCTCAACCGTAAGCATGCGCATCTCAAGGTCATTGCCCTCTTCGATCAGAGGATAGAATGTGGGCCAGAAGGATTCCTGGATTGACCGAAGCAACTCGATACCGGGCGACAGGACGGCAATACCTTCAACCCTTAACTGCGACTCCACAAGCCAGGTGGCCAGCCGCAGGTCCTTGCTCTTCTTGGCTAGAGCTTCGCCGGCGAGTTTGATGACCGCTCGATGGTCCGCCTTCTTCTTCTGGGCCAGGACCATGTCCCCTTCCGGAAGATCGTCCTCGTCTTCTTTGCGCGCCTCCTTGATTTGGGTGAAGACCATGCCGTAATAAAGGTCTTCGCCCGACGGGTTCTCTCCTGCAATCGGCGTAAGCAAATCCTCACGCAGAGGCATCTTGAGACTCCTTCTCCGGGGCAGACCACGCTACGCTGCGAATGTCGAGCAGCGGAACCTCGACCTCATCGATGATCATCATCTTCGCGCCGTAGGGGATCTCGCCAAACTCCTCGTCCGGCTCCCAGGCCGATTCGCGCCCTAACTGGACGGTTCCATCCGCATGACGCGACGACAGGGGACAAAGAACGGGGAGCAGAACTTCGCCCAGCTCCTGCAGGCGAAAGTCGGCGCTGGTGTCAACGCGCGCGCGCGCCCAAACCAGATCGCGCAGGTTGGCGGGAGGCTCTATCTCGAGCCTGCGTAGATAGTGAATCGGAATCCAGGTATAGCTGCCGGCAATGAACACTTCAAGATGCGCGCCGATGCGCGGGTCTGAATCGGCGAACTCGTTGAATGCCGCCCCGTCCCTGACTCCGCCATGAACGGCCTCCTGCTTTGAAGGGGGCATCTCATGGTTGGCAAACATGGCTTGCCGGGTGCGCTCCGCGTGCAACGCGCTGCGATAGAGCAGCAGTCCCATCGCCGCTTTCGGATCTGCGCCCGCCAGAATATCCAACTGCTTCTCTGCCCGGTCAAACTCCCCGGCAAACAGAAGAAGCTCAAACAGGAACGTACGGCGCTTGACGTCGAGAGGATTGGACCTCAACTCGTCGCCAAGCGCCGTGACGGCTTCCCGCAGCTTACCTTCGCGGTAGAGCGCAAGTGGCGTCATTGTCTCTTAGGTAACCTTATTCTCCTTGAGCTTGTAAGTGACATCCCCTCCAACCTTAAGGATTCCCTTCTCGTCCTGCGTCCAGTACTCTTCCCTGATATGGTTGTAGCTGAAGGAGACGCTCTCGGTCGGAATCTCGCTCGACGCGGAGATATGGTGTGAAGTCACAAACAACTCCTCGAAACTGAGCTTGAGGAACGGCTTGCCATTGCCGCCCGCCTTGGTCGCCTGCAAAACTCCCGTCTTGATGTGCGTCCCGGAGACCAGCGCCTTGAAGATCGCCGGAGTTGCCTTATCCATGTTCTTCATGATGGTCAGGTCCTGGAGATCCACCCTGCCCGCTCCGGAACCGCCCGTTCCGGCAACAGATGAGACGTTACTGCCGCCCCAGCTGAAAGAGAGAAGTTGGACCTGCTTCTCAAAGCCCGCCGTTACCGCTTCGCCTTCAATTGAATCGAGTTTCAGGTAGTAATCAACTGCCATGCCAGTATCCTTTCGTATTCAGGCCTATTCAAAGGCCGGTTGGGGAATTTTCGGTTCGAGAGCCACGAAGCAGCTAGCTATTTGCCCGCGGGTTGGGGCAAATCCGCTACCAGCCTCAGAGACACTGTGAGTTCATCCAGTTGGAAGTGGGGGCGCAGGAACGCCACGGCGCGCAATGCCCCGGGCTTTCCAGGCACTTCCATTACCTCAATGCGAGCCTCGCGCAACGGCCTTGCTGATTTCGCGTCCGGCGACGCGTTATCGTCCTCGATCACATAATTGGCGATCCACTGACTCAGGAAACTCTCGGCCTGGGAGCGGCTCATCGTGCTGCCCAGCTTGTCTCGCATCATCGCCTTCAGATAGTGCGCGAAACGGGACATGGCAAGCATATACGGCAACTGCGCCGAAAGCCTTGCGTTGGCGTTAGCCTCAGGCTTGTCGTAGAGCTTGGGCTTGTTGCACGTCTGCACGCTGAAGAAGGCGGCATAGTCCGTTCCCTTGCAATGTACCAGCGGCACAAAGCCCTGGTCGGCAAGCTCCTTCTCCCGACGGTCGGTAATGGAAACTTCAGTGGGGCATTTCAATGCCACGTCGCCTTCATCGGTGCGGAAGTTGTGCGTGGCCATCGCTTCCACCAGGCCGCCGTTCTCCACGCCGCGAATTGACGCGCACCATCCGAACCGGGCAAAGGAATTGGTCAGCCGGCCAGCCAGGGAGTAGGCTGCATTGCCCCACAGATACTTCGAGTGATCCCTGCCGTCGACCCCCTCCTCATACGCGAACTCGTCAATCACCTTCGTGTCCTTGCCGTAGGGCTCGCGCATCAGAACGTGAGGCAGGGTAAGAACCACGTAACGTGAGTCGTCCGTTGCCCTGAATCCCTTCCACCGGGCATACTCGGTGTTGTCAAAGACCTTTCCAATATCCCGTATACCCGTCAACTGGCCGAACTCGCCCAGGTTGATCATCTCCGGCGAGGCAGCCGAGATGAAAGGCGCATGAGCCGCCGAGGCTACCTGCGACACCTTCTCCAGCAATTCGATGTCCTCTCCGCCGCGCCCGAACTCATAGTCGCCCAACAGCGCAGCAAAAGGAGCGCCGCCAAAAACTCCGAACTCCTCTTCATACACCTTCTTGAAGAGCGCGCTCTGATCGAACTCAAGTGCCCGCTGCAAATCCCTCAGAAGATCCTTCTTCGGCGCATTCAGCAGCTTGATCTTGAGCATTTCGCTGGTTTCACTCTGTGTGACCAGTTGCCGGATTCCCCGCCACGTAGCTTCCAGCTTCTGGAACGACGGATGATGAATCACCTCGTTCAGTTGCAGCGAGATCATCCGGTCAATATCCGCGATGCGCGCGCCGATCGTCGCCTCGGCATCGCGGCTGAGGGTCATGTGCCCTTCAAGAACCTGGTTGACGAACTCCTTCACCATGTCCTTGCCGCGTTCCTGGGCAAGCGTATCCTTGCCAAACCGCCCCTGGGCCACAATCTGGTCGAGGAGCGACACTTCGGTGGTTTGTGTTTCTGCGGTCTGCGCCGCCAACGGATTAGCTGGGCTACTCATTCTTGTCTCCCTCTGCCGTGCTACCCATCTCGGCTTTCAGCTTGTTCAGTTCTTCGGTCTTGGAAACCGCGTCGAACAACGCCTGATCGAGCTTGTCGTTGCCCTGCAAGCTTCCCCGCAGGTTGGAAAGCCGGGTCCGCAGATCCAGTAACTCCTTGATCGGGCCCACTTGCTCGGCTACTCGCGCGGGCGAGAAGTCCTCGAACTCTTCAAAGTGCAGATTGACGCCTATCTGCCCCGCCTTGCCGCTCAGCTTGTTCTCGACCGAGTACTGCAAATGGGGCGCCATCCCCTTCAGCACGCTATCGAAGTTGTCAGGGTTGATCTCAACGAATTTGCGGTCCTTCAAGGCTGCCAGCGGCTGCTCCGGTTGTCCGGTCAAATCGCCCAGAACACCCATTACAAAGGGCAATTCCTTCAACTCGATGGCGTTTCCAATCTCTACGTCGTAAGTGATTTGCACCCGGGGAGCCCGGACGCGACTCAGCTTCTGCTGTGAACTTTCTCTAGCCATAACGCTCCTGACGTGCGGGGAATTGAGGATACAACCGATGATCCCAAAGAAAACACAAGAACGGGATTCCTGTCCAGAGGAATCTTCGACAGGACGATATTACCCCAAACCCAGGCTCAGATTTTAAGTTGCTGAAAAAATATTTTCTCGCCCTTCTTACACACCTGTGCGACCATGATCGTGGATTCTCGGCTTCCCCAATTCGTTTCGCAGCCGCCCGCTTGGACACCGTCCCGGCTCAACCGGTAACATCACATTTCAGCCGAGGTTGCTCAGCAAATGCGACAGCTACAGCCCGTCATCTGGTCCAAAGGCACTTTCCTTTCGCCCCAGCACTTGCAGGCGCAGGAGCGGTTCGTTGAAGACAGCGCCAGATTCTACCTGGACTCGCTGAACGCCAGGTCCTGGGGTTTTCGTGAGATTCAGATTGATACCAAAGCTCTGTCGGAGGGCAGGCTGGCTGTGACGCGCGCGTCCGGCATCTTCCCCGATGCGCTTCCGCTGGACATTCCGGCCTCGGAATATCCGCCGCCAGCCAGGGTACTCGACGAATGCTTCCTGGATGGACGCCAAAGCTGCACCTTCTACCTTGCCGTGCCGGAGTATCTGCAAGGGGGCATGAATGTCTCCGTGGATCGTGGCCGAGTCAGCACCCGATTCCTTTCTCAACTGCAAATGGTCCGCGATGAGAATACCGGGAGCGGCGAAAAGCCCGTCCAGGTAGCCCGCAAGAACCTTCAGATTCTTGCGGACGGCGAGAACCGTGAGGGATCGGTCCTTCTTGGGTGCATGCGCATTCTCCGCTCAGAGACCGGCATCTACCAGGTTGACCCGGCCTACATACCACCGCTGATCGATATTCACGCCCATCCCGCACTGAAGCGCATCCTCAGCAATATGGTCGAATTGCTGGTTGCGCGAAGCAGTCAGCTTTCCGGAACTCGCCGTCAGAAAAATCAGTCGCTGGCCGACTTTGGCGCCTCCGACGTGGCCAATTTCTGGCTTCTCTACACCATCAACAGCCATCTCCCCGTTCTCCGCCACTTCCTCGAATCCAGTAATATTCAGCCCGAAATGCTTTTCAATGAACTCTCCGATATGGCCGGAGCACTGACTGCCTTCTCCAGCAAAATTGCCCCCAAAGACCTGCCCTCCTACAACCACGAGCAGCTTGGCAACTGCTTTGGCGAGTTGGACCGCCTCATCCGCGTCATGCTGGAAACTGTCGTACCCAGCAACTTCGTCGCGCTCCCGCTCAAAAAGGTTAGGGATACTATTTATGCAACATCGATCGAGAAAGACGCTTACTTTGAGGGTTCCCGCTTCTACCTTGCCATTTCGGCGGATATCCGCGACGCGGACCTGATCGACCGTACCCCGCAATTGCTCAAAGCCTGCTCCGCAACCCAGCTCGAAACTTTGATCCGCAACGCCTTGCCGGGGTTGCGCCTGCAGCACGTAGCCACACCGCCAAGGTCTATTCCGGTTAAACTGCGCCACCAATACTTCGCCATCGAGCAAGGCGGCCCTGTCTGGGAATCGGTTCAGCGGGCACGGAACTTCGCCGTCTACGCGCCGGCTGATCTCCTCAATCCGCAGATGGAGCTCATCATCCTGCTCGCGCAACCCGCGTAATCGATTGGGGCCGCTCTTGAAGAAAACAGGCTCTGTTTCTTAGTACTACAGTTGTAGAT
>PLFY01000208.1 GCA_003138365.1 Acidobacteriaceae bacterium | reverse complement strand
TTCATGCGCTGGAAGATGCGGCGGCTCTCTTTGATCGCGTCGATGATCACGGAGAGACCGGAGGTGAGTAGGACGATGGAAGCTGCCGCTCTGGCTGCGTCGGTGGCGCCGGAGACGGCAATGCCGCAGTCGGCCTTCTTCAGGGCAGGCGCGTCGTTCACTCCATCGCCGGTCATGCCGACAATGTGGCCGCAGGTCTGCAATACGTCCACGATATGAAACTTGTGCTCCGGGAACACCTGCGCGAAGCCGTCCGCCTTCTCGATCTCCTCAGTTACCTGCGGCGTCTCCTTCTTCTTTGCATCGCCAAGTGCGTTGGCGTCCAGGATATTGACGCCCAGGCCCAGCTCTTTCGATGTTTCCCGGGCAATGGCAATTTGATCGCCCGTCACCATTTTGATTTTGACGCCCATCTGGAGGGCGTTGGCGATGGTTTCCTTGGCATCCGCGCGCGGCGGATCGAACAAGGGCAACATGCCGACAAATTTCCATTTGCCCTGCTCATCGGCCCTGGCCACACCCAGGGAACGGAAGCCGCGGCCGGCAAAATCAAGAATGGCTTTGTCTGCCGCTGTCTTGACTTCGGCGGCATTAGTCGCCATCTGCAGAATGACCTGTGGAGCTCCCTTGGCTACAAAAAACTGCTTCCCGTCCGGCCCTTTGACGGTGGCTTCCGTGCGCTTGTGCACCGGATCGAAGGGCATAAAGTGAAGCACCTGGCAGCTCTTCAGTTCCTTGTCATCCTTCACGCCGCCAATCACCGCCAGGTCGATGGTGTCCTTGTCTTCCGCGCGGGAGGCAAGCGCAGCCCAGAGAACCACGTTCCCGGCGGAGATGCCGTCTACGCAGAACGGATCGCCCAGTGTGAGTTTGTTTTGCGTGAGTGTGCCAGTCTTGTCCGAGCAGAGAACGTCTACGCCGGCCAGTTCCTCAATGGCTGACAGCCGGGTTACGATCGCTTCCTTCTTAGCGAGCAGGCGTGCCCCAACTGCCATGGTCACCGACAGGACAGTCGGCATGGCGACGGGGATGGCGGCTACCAGGAGCACCAGGCAAAATTCCAGCGTGGTGAGAACCTTGTCTCCGCGGAAGAGAGCGAAGACAAGAATCAAGGCGACCAGTGCCACCGCCAAAATGATCAGGTAGTCGCCGATCTTCATCACAGCTTTTTGGAAGTGGCTGACTGTATGAGCCTGCTCCACCAGTTGCGCGGTCTTGCCGAAGTAAGTGTTTGTCCCGGTGGCATAGACGATGGCGTCGATCTCACCCTGGCGGATGATGGAGCCGGAGTACACAGCCCCGCCTGGCTTGGCAGTGACTGGCAGCGACTCGCCAGTCAAAGCGGACTGATCTACCTCGATCGAATCGCCATCGAGCAATCGTGCATCGGCGGGAACGATGTCGCCCAACCGTAGACGGATGACGTCGCCGGGGACCAACTCGCTCGCTTTGGGATCCTCCCACTTGCCATCGCGCTTGACCTTGGCCTTGATCGCTAAACGGGCCTTGAGGGCGGCAATGGCATTCCCCGCCTGATGCTCTTCCCAAAATCCAACGAGGGCGTTAGATAAAAGCAGCACAAGGATGACGAAGAAATCGAGCCAGTGTTGGACAATCCCGGAGAGGATCACGGCAGCTTCAATCATCCACGGAATAGGGCCCCAGAAGTAGGAGAGGAACTTCAGGTATTCGTTGGTCTTCTTTTCCTCGATCTGGTTCGGCCCATATTGCGCCTGGCGCTTCGTAGCCTCGGCTTGTGTGAGCCCGTCAGCCGATGCGCCAAGCTTTTTCATCAGCTCCGGCATGGCGAGAGTCTTCAGGGAATTCTTGTCGTCCTNNAAACCAGCCATTCGACCTGCCGTTCAGGTGCCAGTCGGTGAAGTAAAGGACGCCAGATCATTGCTTCTCTTGGAGGGCATTCCGGTCACGCGCAAATGCACAGTGGTATGCGACGGTCAGAGATGGCTGGGCCGAGGGATGTTGCTCGAGTGAGTGGTGCCACTGGGTATCGAAGATCGCGGTGTCATTTTACTTTGAAAAGATCGGTTGATTCCTGGTCGTAACTCTGCTCGGTGTGCGCAGCGCTCTCCGCTGCCTTTTCGGCAACGCGCTCGATCCGCTTCTTTGCTGTTGCGTCCGAGACCGTCTCGTTTTCAACCTTTGTCACTTCCGGGTTCAGAAATTGTTCCGCCATTGCCGATCCCTCCTGCCATTACCATGAACTGCGTTCCCATCAAGTTCTGGTCAGTTTTGCTCCCCCACCCGAACTCACCTGCCAATGCAAGCACCCAGGGTGCGGTGATACAGGCCTCAAGATGTAGCGGGGCGTGACTCTTGACGCAACTGTGAGTCTCGAATCTCCACGCGATGTTCAACCCATGTCAACTGTGAAAGGGCAAAACGCACGCCATGACGCCCTCTGCGACACTTTCGACGGCTATTGCACCGCCCGTATTGGATGATTTGTGCATCAACACACTCCGCTTTCTGGCCGTGGACATGGTGCAGAAGGCCAACTCGGG
>PLFY01000045.1:352-6933 GCA_003138365.1 Acidobacteriaceae bacterium | reverse complement strand
TTGAGTTGAAAATGCTCTAACTTGCCCTTGAACAACTTACATCAGAGTCATCGGAAGGGCCATTCAGAGCATCAAGACAACAGCCGGAACCCAAAGATGCACGCCGGCAAGGATGGCAGCCAAGGTCGATCCCTTCAAGCGTTTACCGCTTCCCTGCCCACCGGCTGCTGCTCATCGCAAACGTTTACCTCCTCCAGGCGTACGGGGCGATGTTCATCGTAGGACTTTCGCGCCGCTAGCGCCATGACCACGGGAATCCGGCCATCCATGCCGTTTACCGCGGTCGGCCGCTTTTCCATCACGGCTGCAATGAAGGATTGCAATTCGCTGACAAAGCTTTCCGTGTAACGCTCCATGAAGAAATTGAGGGGCAGGTCCTTGTACACGGTGTCGCCGGTGCTGACGACAATCTGATTCGGATAAAAATTCTCCGTGGCAATCTTCCCTTTGCTGCCCAGAATCTCCACTCGTTGATCGTAGCCATAGACGGCTTTGCGGCTGTTGTCGATGGCGCCGATGACTCCATTACGGAAGCGCAGCACGATCAGCGCGGTGTCCACGTCCCCCGCCAGACCGATCTCGGGGTCAACCATCACGCCAGCCGCGGTATAGATCTCTTCCACCTCGTCGCCGATGAGGAAGCGGGCCATATCGAAGTCATGAATGGTCATGTCGATGAACATGCCGCCGGAGACACGGATGTAGCCGATCGGCGGAGGCGCGGGATCGCGGCTAATAATATGGATCAAGCTGGGCACGCCGATTTCGCCACTGGCCACTGCCTTGCGCACACGGGCGAAGTTGGCATCGAAGCGCCGGTTGAATCCTATCTGCAATTGGACTCCAGCCGCTTTTACCGCGGCGAGGGCGTTGTCGATCTGGCCCAGGTTGTAGGCAATCGGCTTCTCGCAGAAGATGTGTTTGCCGGCCTTGGCCGCCTCGACGATCAAATCGGCGTGGGTGTTGGTGGAAGAGCAGATCAGCACCGCCTCGATTTGAGGATCGGCAAATATCTCCGCACTTGATTCGACAACCTTGGGAATGTTGCAGCGGGCAGCCACTGCTTGCGCGGCCTCGCGGTTGACGTCGGTGATCGCAACGATCTGGGAATCGGGTAAACGAAACGCCAGCGTTTCAGCATGCACTCGGCCGATGCGGCCGGCGCCGATGATTCCGAGGTGAAGCTTTTGTGCGCTCAAGGTAACCTCATAAAGAATGACTGAAAAAGGTTGATCGCTGCATCACTCAGGCAAAATTGCGCTCGATGGATTTCAAGTATTCGCGATTTCGGCGCGCGCTGTCTTTAGGCGAGCCCATGCCGGGCAGGATGTCCTGCTCGACCAGGACATAACCCTCGTACTTCCGCGCGCCCAGGTGCCGCAACAGGGCAGGAAAATCCACGCAGCCTTTTCCCAGTTCGCAGAATACGCCGTGTTGCAGCGCCGTGAAGTAGTCCCATTGCTCGGACCGGGCGCGCTTGGCAATTTCCGGTTGGCAATCCTTCAAATGGATATACCAGACTCGGTCTCCGAAGCGTTCGAGGGCCGCAACAATATCTCCATCACATCTCCCGCTACCGTAACAATAATGACCGGAGTCGAACACCAGCCCGAGCCACCGTGGATCGGTCAACTCAAGCAAGGTTGCAATCTCATCCGGCGTTTCAACATAGCCCGCGCAATGGTGATGGAAGACCGTTCGCAGGCCCGTCTCCTCGAATACGGCGCGCGCCAATTGGTCCGCTCCGCCGGCAAAGACCTTCCACTCCGCGGGACTCAAACCCGATTCCGCAGGGACACGGCCGGCCAGGCGAGTTCGGTCGGCCTCCGTTCCGTTGTTGTCGGCCAGCACCAGATACGGCGACGGCGCTGTGGCTACTGCGGCCAGCAGGCTCGCCGTCTTCACCGCATTGGCAATTCCGGCGGCATGGGCAGCGGGATGCTTGAGCGCTACCGGCACAAACGCGCCCAGCATCACCAGGCTGCGCCGAGCCAGTTCCGCGCTCAGCATGGCCGCAACCGTGGGCATGTAACCCCAATCCCCCAACTCCGTCCCGGTGTAGCCGGTTTCCGCCAGTTCGTCCAGTACGCGGTCGAAGGGGATCTGTTCACCCTTGACCGCCTCGAATTCCAGCGTGCCCCAGGAACAAGGAGCATTGCCAACCAATAGCTTTCTCATTCTTTCTTCCTTCAGAATTTCCGGCTCCAATCTCTGGGCCGGCGTCCTGTCTTTTCCGTCTGAACTTCCGGCTCCTGTTCCCCTTTGCGCCTCAGAGATGATGGCGCTCGCGCTTGCGCGCCTCTTCATAGCCAACGCTGGCCTCGCGCACACTTTCCTGCTCGGAGACTTGGGCCACTGCGACATCCCACCAGGATTCGTAGCCGGGAACGCTTACTGACGGATCAGTCTCCACGACGATGACCGTGGTGCGATCCAGATCCTTGGCTTTCCGCAAGGCATCCTTCAATTCGGCCAGTGTATTGGCCTTCATTGCATGGGCCCCCAGGCTGCGTGCATTGGCAACGAAGTCCACTTTCAGCGGATCGCCGTCCAACTGCCCGGTTGCTTTCGAGCGATTGCGGTAGCTGGTTCCGAATCCCTCCAGCCCCAGCGAGCGGCTCAACGCGCCGATGCTGGCAAAGCCGTGATTGTCGACCAGCACGATGACGATCTTCACGCCCTCCTGTACCGAGGTCGCAATCTCTGAGGGCATCATGAGATAGGTGCCATCGCCCAGGAAGACATAAACTTCGCGGCTGGGATCGGCCATCTTTGCTCCAATGGCTCCGGGAATCTCATAGCCCATGCAGGAGTAGCCGTACTCCATGTGATAGCCGTTCGGCGTGCGCGTGCGCCAAAGCTTGTGCAGGTCGCCGGGATGGCTGCCCGCAGCCGAGAGGATCACGTCGCGCGGCCCGGATGCCTCCCAGATTGCGCCGATCACTTCGCTTTGCGCGGGCCGTCCAGGGTTGTTCAGGTTGAACAGGCGGTCCACTTCTGCCTCCCATTGAACCTTCAGGCCGGCCATCTCAGCCGCATACTCTGACGCGACGCTGTAGCCTCCCAGCGCTGCGCCGAGTTGCTCCAGCGCAACGCGCGCGTCTGAAACCAGGGGAATCGCTCCCACCTTGTAAGCGTCGAACTCGGCCGTGTTGATATTGACGAATCGCACTTGAGGGTTCTGGAACGCGGTCATCGAGGCGGAGGTGAAATCGGAATAGCGCGTGCCGATTCCGATCACCAGGTCGGCCGAGTTCGCAAGGCGGTTCGAGGCTAGTGTGCCGGTGGCGCCGATCGCACCCATCGACTGTGCATGATCCCAGGCCATGGAGCCTTTGCCCGCCTGCGTCTCCGCCACCGGGATGCCGGTTTGCGCAGCGAATGCGGTAAGCGCCTGCGAAGCTTCGCTCATCAGCACGCCGCCGCCGGCTACGATCAGCGGCTTGCGGCTCAAGCGGATTGCTTCGACGGCCCGGCCAAGCGAGACTGTGTCAGGCTGGCCCCGGCGAATCAGCCACACCCGCTTGCGGAATAACTCTTCCGGATAGTCGTACGCTTCGGCCTGCACATCCTGCGGCAGAGCCAGAGTTACAGCCCCGCAGTCTGACGGCGAGGTGAGCACCCGCATCGCTTCGGGCAGCGCTGTGATCAGTTGCTCGGGCCGGTAAATGCGATCCCAGTAGCGGGATACCGGCTTGAAGCAATCGTTGACGCCGATATCCTGCGTGCCGGTCGATTCCAACTGCTGCAGCACGGGCGCAACGTTGCGGCGGGCGAAAATATCACCGGGCAGCAGCAGCACCGGCAGGCGGTTGATGGTGGCCAGCGCCGCCCCGGTAATCATGTTCGTTGCGCCGGGCCCGATCGAAGACGTGCAGGCAAAAGCGCGCAGCCGATTGCTGGCCTTGGCGTACGCCGCCGCCATATGAACGCCCGATTGCTCGTTGCGCACCGGAATATACGGAAAATCGGGATTCTGTTTCAGAGCCTGGCCGATTCCCGCCACGTTCCCGTGACCAAAAATGCCAAGTACACCGGCAAAGAACGCATGTTGCTGCCCATCCCGCTCGACGTACTGGTTCTTCAAGAACTGAATCAGGGCCTGGGCCATCGTTAAGCGACGCGTTTCCATTTGTCTCCTCAATGAATTCAGCGGTTCAAGAAAATCCATGTTGCATCCACGTTCCGACGCCGGCCGCCAACGGAACATCCATCCATCTCATCGTTTCACCACCGGCACTCTTGGATCCAATTCGTGCCAGGTGCTTCTGACCCATGCATAGTCGGGGTCGTCGGAGGCGGCCAGCGAACGCGCCGATCCAGCCAGCGCATTCAGGTAGTACACGTTGTAGCCATGCGCGGCAACCACCGGGTGATAGCCTTCCGGCACCAGAACCAACTCGCCGTCGCGTACCGTGAGGGTCTCGTCGATGCGGCGGTCTGCGGTGTACACCTTTTGCACGGCAAAGCCTTCAGGCCGCTGCACCCGGTAGTAGTAAATCTCCTCGAGGTCGACTTCTCCAGGCGGGTTATGCACGTCGTGCTTGTGCGGCGGAAAGCTGGACCAGTTGCCCGCGGGCGTGAAGACCTCAACCACAATCAAGCGATGCGCGGCAAAGCTCGGAGGGATCATGCTGTTGATTTGTCGAGTTGCGTTTCCGCCGCCGCGAATCTCCACCGTCACTTCATCGGGCGTTACCAGGCGCGCTGGATGTTCCTCCTCGGCGCGCGCATAACAGAAGGCCAGGTCGCAATCGGTATCGCCGGCGATTGAGAACGTGGTTCCGATCGGCAGATAGACTGTATAGGGAAAACCGTCGAACACCGACGTTCGCCCGCCGATGTGCAGCCACTCGCCCCGCGAACTCTTCAATGAGCAGACGCCGCTCAATACCACAACCGCCAACTCATTGCCGCCAGTCTCTCCGTCGTACTTTTCACCCGGCGCAAGTTTGCGAACCTGAAACGATAAATACTCATAACCGAAATCTTCGATCCGATCCCGGAACACTTCCGAGCGAACCAGCAAGCTGTTCATTGTTTCTCCTCGCGTCCGCCAATCCCTTCTGAATGTGGGTTCTTGTCAAGTGAATCGCCGAATGCACACGTTTGCATGCAGACCATGATGACCCCCGGCTCTGGAGATTGTCAAGGATTGCCGAACCGTCTTGCTGGCAACACCGAGGAGATGGTATCATGCCGATGCACACGTGTGCATCGACTGGAGAACAAATGGCTGATTTCGATCCCAACATCCAATACAAAAGCCCGCTTTTTCAAATGACGCAGACGACGCCCACGTGCCTGTGGAACGATTCGGCCTCCATCGAAGAGCTGACCTATTCGATCGAACATGGGGCCGTGGGGGCCACATGCAATCCCTCCATCGTTGTGTCCGTGCTCAAGAACGAAATGATCGCGTGGAAAGGCCGCATCAAAGCCCTGGCGGAGACCTGCTCTCAGGCAAGCGAAGATGAGATCGCCTGGAAGGTAGTGGAAGAAATGTCGGTGAACGCGGCACAACTGCTCAGGCCGATATTCGATCGGCAACATGGCCGCAATGGCCGCCTCTCCATTCAGACTGACCCGAGGCAATATCGCAACTCCGATGCAATTCTGGCGCAGGCAATCCATTTCAACAAGCTCGCGCCGAATATGATCGTGAAGATTCCGGCCACGTGCGCGGGAATTGTCGCCATCGAGGAAGCTACCTATCTCGGAATCAGCATTAACGCGACAGTCAGCTTTACGCTCCCGCAGGCCATTGAAGTGGCGAAGGCCGTGGAGCGCGGTCTGAGCCGGAGGGAAGCTGAAGGACTGGATATCTCCACCATGGGGCCGGTCTGCACCATTATGGTGGGACGGCTGGATGATTGGCTCAAGGTCTTGATGGAGAAACAGCAACTCTCTGTCGATCCGGGCTATCTGGAGTGGGCCGGAGTAGCGGTCTTCAAGAAGGCGTATGCATTGTTCCGTGAGCGCGGATATCGGATACGGCTTCTTTCCGCCGCATTCCGCAATCACATGCATTGGAGCGAATTCATCGGTGGCGATGTGGTCATTTCACCGCCATGCTCCTGGCAGCGCCGCTACAACGCGAGCGATATTGAAGTGGTTCCGAGGATGCAGAACCCGGTGGATCCAAAGATCGTCGAGACTCTGCTGAAGCATTTCCCCGACTTCAAGCGAGCCTACACAGAAGACGGTTTATCCCATGAGGAGTTTGACACTTTTGGCTCTACGCGGAGGACCCTGCGGGGGTTCATCGCAGCCTGCGCGGAGATGAATGAGATTGTAAGAAATGTCATTCTTCCCAACCCTGACACCGAATGAGGAGGTTTGCTCCAACTATCCGCAAGAGGAGTGCCAATCGCCGCGTTCCGTCTCCGGCATTCACCGCATCCCCTTCACGAGTGCTCGAAACTCACTCAAGGCGAGATACGATTCCTTCTGCCGAACCGCATTCACGGTCTCAACGGAATGCCGGCTGATGTGTAGTTTGGGGTTGCGTACCGCTAGGGCGCATTCGGGTTAACTCTTTACCGTCGAGATGGACATCATAGCCCGCCCACCCATTGTGC
>PLFY01000045.1:0-268 GCA_003138365.1 Acidobacteriaceae bacterium | reverse complement strand
GGACGCGCTGGCCTTTTTTCAGGTTGGCGGCGCCCGTCGGCTCGGGAATACCCATGGAGGGGCGAGGTAGAGCGCCCGGCTTGAATGCGCCGGCTTTGCCGCCGAAAAAGCGGGCGATGTTGTCGATGGAATCCGGCGTCGCGCCCGATCCCTCCGCACTTGCTCCTTTTGGCGCTCCTGCGCCTTTGCCTTTTGCGGCTGACTCCAGGCTCGACGGAGGAGTTTTGGCGCTCGGAGTCATCCAGGAGGCTACGAATGGCTTCGCCGG
>PLFY01000175.1 GCA_003138365.1 Acidobacteriaceae bacterium | reverse complement strand
CAGCTTCATTCCCCGCGGGTGGGTGAAGCCGGTGGGAGAGGTGGGAGGCTTGGATGAAACAGGAACTCTACGCTTGTGTTCACGCCGCGGAGTTCCCGGCGCAGGCCTTGCTGCGCTTGCGGACTGGGCTTGGAACTGGGCTTGAATCGCAGCCGGTGACCGTGCTCGATGGCCGCGCGCCTCTGGAAACGGTCTGTTCCCTCAATCGGGCAGCGCAGTTGAAAGGCGTTTCCCTGGGGATGACCCGCCTGGAAGCTGAAGGCATTCCCGGCTTGCGCATCCTGGCGCGCTCTCAAGAAACCGAGGCCGCGGCACGCGCCGTATTGCTCGAGTGCGCCGCCCATTTCTCTCCTCGCATTGAGGCGGCAAGCCAGGGAACAGCTTGTGCCTGCGTCCTTGACATTGCCGGTACCGAGCGACTTTTCGGAGCTCCGGAAATCCTTGCCCAGAGGCTGCGCGCAACCCTTGCCTCTGCCGGCTTTCGCACCTCAGTCGCGGTCAGCGCCAACTTCCATGCCGCCCGGTTCAAAGCCGCTATCTCGCGCGGAATCGCCGTGATTCCCCAACGCCAGGAAGCCCCTTGCCTGGCGAAACTGCCCATCGCCCTTCTCGGCCTCAATGAAGAACACGCTGAAACTTTCGCGATCTGGGGCATTCGCACCCTGGGTGAACTGGCTGCGCTTGCAGAGACCGACCTGGTTACACGGCTCGGGCCGCAGGCCGCAGCGTGGCGCCATCTCGCCCTCGGCGCATTGCCGCACACCTTTCAACCGATCGAGGCAGAGTTCACTCTCAAAGAGTTCTGCGATTTCGATACGCCCATCGATCGCACCGATTCGCTGCTGTTCATGGGCGCACGCATGATCGATTGCCTGGTGGCGCGCGCGGCCTCTCATGCGCTATCGCTGGCTTCGCTCGGGCTGCACATGGAACTAACTGGCGGACTGGTTTACCAGCGCGCGATTCGGCCGGCCATTCCCACCACCGAGCGCAAGTTTCTGCTCAAGCTGCTGCAACTGGAGATCGCCGCGCATCCTCCCCAGGCAGCCGTACTCTCGCTCACCCTCACCGCGCAGGCCGGCCAATCCAGCAAGGTGCAACTCGGCCTCTTCGCGCCACAAACACCCGAGCCTTCGCGCCTCGACGTGACCATCGCGCGCCTCAAGGCCATTGCCGGCGACGATCGCGTCGGCTCACCGGTGCTTGAAGATTCGCACAGGCCCGGCAGCTTCCGCATGGAAAGCTTTGCCGTCGCCAGCCAATCCAGCACGCCTGAATGTTTGGAGGAAAACCGTCCGCGGTTGGCGCTCCGGCGCATGAGGCCGCCTCTTTCGGTCCGCGTTCAACTGTTCGCGTCCAAGCCGGTTGCCTTTCGCGATCGCGAACAAAGCTTCAAGGTCACGGCAGCTTACGGACCGTGGAGAACCAGCGGTTGCTGGTGGTCTGCCGACGGTTGGAACGCGGAAGAGTGGGATGTGCTGGCCGAGACAAGCAGAGGCTCGTGCGTCGCCTGCCTCCTGGTTCGCAATTGCACGCAGAACGAGTGGAGCCTGGAAGCTTATTATGACTGACAGCGACGAATACATCGAACTGCACGCCGCGAGCGCCTTCAGCTTTCTGGCCGCGGCCTCGCAGCCTGAAGCGCTTATCGAGCGCGCGGCCCAACTTGGAATGCCCGCCATCGCCCTCGCCGACCGCAATGGCCTCTATGGCGTTGCGCGCTTCCACACCATGGCGAAGAAGTGTGGCGTCCAGGCACATATCGGCGCGGAGATCGCGGTTAGCTCCTTTGCCAACCAGCTCACACCGCCGTCCTGGCTGCCGCACCAATGCCCTGCTGAACCTCCGCGCCTGCTTCTGCTCTGCGCATCGCAAACCGGCTATCAAAATCTCTGCCAGCTCATCACGCGCTTCAAGATGCGCGAAGCGACGAAAGCCGAGGGCGCCGCAACACTCGACGATCTGGAGGAATTCTCAGCAGGCTTGATCTGTCTTACCGGCGGCGATGAGGGCCCGCTGGCAGCCGCGCTAATACGCGAAGGCAGCGCAGGAGCACGCAAGATCGCCGAACGGCTCACGGCAATCTACGGCCGCGGCAATCTCTATCTTGAACTTCAGCGCCACGATCGACGCGACATCGAGTGCCGCAATCAGTCCTTGCTCGACCTTGCATCCACTCTGCAACTGCCTGTCGTTGCCAGCAATGGCGTCCGTTACGCGACGGAAAGCGATCGCGAAATTCTCGACGTGCTGACCACCATCCGCCACCACACGCCGCTCGATGGGGCAGGCCGCCTGCTGGCGTTCAACTCCTCGCGTTCCCTGCGCCCAGCCTGCGAAATGGCCGCGCTCTTCCGCGATATTCCCGAGGCTATCGCCAACACGCGAATCATCAGCGGCCGGCTGGACTTCACGCTCAACAAACTCGGTTATGAATTCCCTCGCTATCCTGTGCCGGACGGCGAGTCGATGGACAGCTTTCTTGAAAAGCGCGTGGACGAAGGCGTGCGCAAACGCTACGGCTCACCGGCCAAACATTCTCTGCTCGCCAAGGCCCGCGCACAGGTCCAGCATGAGCTCAAGCTCATCGCCAAACTCGGATTCGCCGGTTACTTCCTCATCGTCTGGGACCTTATCCGCTACTGCCAGCAGAACGGGATCCTCGTGCAGGGACGCGGTTCAGCGGCCAACTCCGCCGTTTGCTACGCGCTCGAAATCACCGCCGTCGATCCGGTTGGCATGGAGCTGCTCTTCGAGCGCTTTCTCAACGAGAACCGCGGCGAGTGGCCCGACATCGACCTCGACCTGCCCTCCGGGGATCAGCGCGAACAGGTGATTCAATACGTCTACGAGCGCTACACGCAGCTCGGCGCGGCAATGACCGCGAACGTCATCAGCTATCGAGGGCGCTCGGCGGCGCGTGAGGTTGGCAAGGCGCTGGGCTTCGACGAAGAGCAGCTCGCGCGGCTTTCCGGCCTGGTTGGTCATTGGGAGTGGCGCGGAGCCAACGACACCATGGCTCGGCACTTCGAGCAGGCAGGCTTTGATGCACGGCATCCGCGCATCGCCCGCTATCTCGAGCTCTGCCTGCGTATGCGGGACCTGCCGCGCCATCTGGGCCAACACTCCGGCGGCATGGTCGTCTGCGCCGGAATGCTCAACCGCGTTGTGCCCATCGAACGCGCCTCCATGCCGGGCCGCACCGTGATCCAGTGGGACAAGGAAGACTGCGCCGACCTCGGCCTCATCAAGGTCGATCTGCTTGGCCTGGGCATGATGGCCGTGCTCAAGGACTGCATTGAACTCGTCCCCCGCCACTACCAAAAAGAAATCGACCTCGCCACGCTGCCCGAAGATCCGCTGGTATATGAAACGCTGTGCAAGGCCGACACTGTGGGTATGTTCCAGGTGGAAAGCCGCGCGCAGATGGCCTCCATTCCGCACAACGCGCCGACGCGCTTTTACGATCTTGTTGTGCAGGTGGCCATCATCCGGCCCGGCCCCATTGTCGGAAAGACGATGCACCCCTACATGCGCCGCCGCCAGGGCAAAGAGGAAGTCACCTATCCTCATCCATCGCTCGAACCCGTGCTCAAGCGCACCCTCGGTGTGCCGCTTTTTCAGGAGCAACTGTTGCGCATGGCCATGACCGTTGCCAGCTTCTCGGGCGCGGAAGCCGAAGAACTGCGCCGCGCCGTAGGGATGCGCCGGTCTATGCAGAGAATGAAGGACCTGGAAGGCCGCCTGCGCGACGGCATGACACGCAACGGCATCGGGCGCGACGCTCAGGACTCGATCGTGCAAGGCATTTCATCCTTCGCAATGTACGGTTTCCCCGAGTCGCACGCCGCCAGTTTCGCGCTCATCGCCTATGCCTCGGCCTGGCTCAAGGTTCACTACCTCGCGGCCTTTACATGCGGCCTGCTCAACAACCAGCCGATGGGCTTCTACTCCCCGGCTGTGCTTATCAAGGATGCGCAGCGGCACGGCTTGCGCGTGCGCCCAATCGATGTGCAACGTTCTGAATGGCTCTGCACGCTGGAAGCGGAACCGGATGGCGCTCACTCGCTGCGCATCGGGCTGCATTACGTCAAAGGCCTGCGGCAATCCTCCGCGGATGCGCTTCTCAACGCCCGCAGCCGCTACGCGGCCTTTGCAAACGTCGATGCCCTCGCTGAGCAAGTGCCCGCGCTCAACCGCAACGAACTTGTTGCACTGGCCCGCGTCGGCGCGCTTAATTCTTTAGTTGAAGTCGAGCATCGCCGCGATGCGCTCTGGCAGGTCGAGCAAGCCGGGCGGCCCGTTGGCCCTCTGCTGCGCGGAACTATGGATAGCCGAACGCCAAAGTCCAGACCATTGCAGCAGATGACCAGCGAAGAGCGCCTCGCCGCCGACTATGCGGGAACCGGCATCACGACCGGCCCGCATCCCATGGCTTACCAGCGCGAAACTCTGCGCCGGCAAGGCATTCTTTCCGCACAGGAGCTTGCAAACTGCGGCAGCAATCAATCCGTCCGCATCGCCGGCCGCGTCATCTCCCGCCAGCGTCCCGGCACCGCCAAGGGGTTCGTCTTTCTCTCCCTCGAAGACGAAACCGGGATTGCCAACGTCATCCTCACGCCGGATGTCTTTGAGCAGAACCGCCTCGCCGTCACACGGAGCCGCTTCCTCTCAGTCGAAGGAAAGCTGCAGAATCAAGAAGGCGTGATCCACGTAAAAGCCCAGTTGGCGGCTTCGCTAAACGGAGCCGCCAACTGGGCAGGATGATGCAAGAGCAAACCTGTTACGAACACATGCGATTCGCCCTTTGCATGAATCCCTCAACTACCACCATTCCATCAAACGTCCCGATGAAACCTTCGCACTGCTCTCGGGCTTTTTTGTGTGAATCAGCAACAACGGAATCTGTACGAGCCTTACCAGCTTCTCCGCTATCGATCCGAACACCAGTGGATGCCAGCCGGTGATACCGTGCGTTGAAACCACAATCATATCGATATGCTCACGATCGATTACATCCAGGATGCTTCCAGCGATGTCGCTTTCAACCTCGACGCTGGAGGTTGCCTTGATCCCCTTGGCGGCAAGACCTGCCACAGAAACCGCAAAGCGCTCCTCCGCCTGTTTCTTGGATTCCTCAAGGTTTACGCTCTCGGGAATCACGTTCACAAGATAGACTTCGGCATGAAAGTGCTGAGCGAGCACGGTGGCCTGCTCCAGGGCTTCGCGGGACGATGGACTGAAGTCAATGGGCAACAAAATCTTCGCGGGTATGGTGCTGAATGCATACGCTTCGGGCATTACGATCTCCTCGCCGTTCCACACGTGTGGCGGCCTCTTATTTTTTCGCTATTCATCATAAAAGCCCGACCTATCCCGGTGACGTGACAGACAACACACATATACCAAACCTGCACAATTGCGTCAGCTCCCATGCCTTCGCTGAAGTGTCGCTATGCAACCCGATCCGAGGCGATCTCAATGTATCCGACGCTGTTTCCCTTAACGCTCTTCACGGATTTGCCCATGCCCGCGCGAAACGGCCGCCTGAGCCGTGGCCGCCAGTTGGCCGGGTACAAGGCCAGAGCCGTGGCCACCATCACGCCAAAGTCGCTCCACACAGTGGCCTTTGCAAGATAGTCAAGAGAGATGTGCAGCTTGTCCGGCGTTACCACAGTTTTGAAATACCTGAGCGGCTCGGGAATCAGGGCGAGAAGCTCAGCCTCGCGGCAGTATTTGATCGTAGCCGGGTCGGTGAGACCGGGGCGCACCTGAAGCAGCCGTTCGTACTCCCACCTGAACTCCATCGTCAACTCAGGAATCACAGGGCGCGGACCCACAATGCTCATATCGCCGCGCAGCACATTCCATAGTTGCGGCAATTCGTCAAACTTGAGCCATCGCAACCAGCGCCCCACGCGCGTAATGCGAGAATCGGCGCCGAGGGTATATGCGGAACCCTCGCCGCAGAATCGCATGGTGCGCAATTTCAATAGTTGAAAACGCCTGAATCCCCGGCCCATCCGAGCCTGATGAAAGATCACAGGCCCCTCGGAATCCAATTTGATGACGATGGCTGCGATTGCCAGCACCGGTAGTGTGACGGCAAACAGAAATCCTGCAAGTACAACGTCCACGCTGCGTTTGAGCACGAAACCCCCAATACCAAAGGACTTGCGCGGCCCGATCCGAAGCCGGCATCGGAGACGCTAAGCGAAAGCGCGCTCAGTGGTGTTGAGAGTGTCGGTCACAGGGGCGCTCCTTCTGGGAGACGTGTACCCTGCGCCCTTTTCCCTTCCCACCGCGGTCGCTTCCGTCGTGACAACGCAAATGGAATCCACGTTCGTGGACTCTATGCGGGAGATCAATGTGTTCAGTAGCCTGAGGAGACACTGTGCCGCTTCTATAGTCAAGGGGTTAAATCACACATCAAAAGTTATCCACAATTACTTTAGTGAATAGCACCCAAACAGCCGATATCCGGCCCGCTTTCATCTTCTCCCGCGTGCCAGTTCGCATCTTGATGAAAATGCATCACCATAGGAGGAAATGAGAACGTGAGAGATCCATGCGGGGCTGGGCTCCGGCGCAGATTCGATCGCTTTTCCAAGAAAACGTGGTAATCGTAGAAGCAGAAGCCATGCCGGAGATCGACCTGCTCACGGCCAACACGAAAGCGCGCTCTTCAACGAATTGAATTCGCAGCCTTACGCGACCATCTCAAAAGCCCGTATCGTCTCCTTGCGCACGGTCAGCCGCTCGACTAAATCCGTGCGAACCTCGTAGCCTCGTCCTGGCGAATCCGGAATGGCGATCTCGCCCGCCGAAGACACCGTGATCTCCGGCTCAACGATGTCTTCACGCCAATAGCGCGCCGACGCGGACACATCGCCGGGCAGGGTGAAGTTTTCCAGCGTCGACAGCGCAATGTTGTGCGACCGGCCTACACCGGACTCCAGCATTCCCCCGCACCACACCGGAATGCCGCGCTCCTGGGCCGCGTTGTGGACCGCGATGGCCTCGGAGAAGCCGCCTACGCGCCCCAGCTTGATGTTGATGATGCGGCAGGACTCCATCTCAATTGCGGCGAGCGCATCGCGGCGATTGCGGATGGATTCGTCCAGGCAGATGGGCGTGTTCAACCGCTTCTGCAGCATCGAATGGTAGTAGAAGTCGTCGTGCCAGAGCGGCTGCTCGATCATCAGCAAATCGAAGGCGTCAAAGGTGACCAGGTGGTCGGCGTCCCTGAGCTTGTAGGCGGAGTTGGCGTCGCAACTGAGGGTAATGGCAGGCCAGCGGTTCCGCACGCGATCAAAAACCTCAACGTCCCAACCCGGCTTGCACTTGAGCTTGATGCGTTGGTACCCGGCAGCCAGTTCCTTCTCAATGACTGCAAGCAACTCCGGAATAGAGGACTCAATTCCCAGCGAAACGCCGCATGGAATCACATCGCGGACACCGCCGAGCAACTGGGAAAGCGAAATCCCTTCGCGCTGCGCCTCGATATCCCAGATGGCGTTCTCCAGCGTCGCTTTGGCCATGCGATTGTCACGCACCTGGCGGAAGATCCGCGGGCATTCCCCACCATGCGCCGGCGGTTCTGAAGCCAGCATGGGGCCCAGTTCACTGACGATCGCTTGCCAGGCGCTATCGGTTGACTCCCCGGAGAAGAACGGCCGCTCCCCCGCTGTACACTCGCCCCAGCCGATTAGCCCTTCTGACCGGATCTCCGCCAGAAGAATCCTTCGTTCGCGGGTTACGCCAAAGCTGGTTTCAAACGGGCGCACCAGAGGCAGGTGCAGTTCACGCAGGATGATTGCATCGATTCTCATAGATTTTTGCGTCCTTGGGGAATTCAGTCCAGCTCCGCCTGGGTGAGGGAACCGAGCTCGAAGGCTCCATTCCCTTCCGCATCCAGGGAGAAGTCAAGTACGGCCAGTCCCTGGAAAAATGCCTGTTGAAATTTCCGCCGGTTCTCCAACTGAACGGTGAGGGCTCGCTCTCGGTTCGCATGGGAAGCCTTCCATTCATAAATGGAGGCCGGGACCAGGATTCGTTCCTCGATGACCTGCTTGCCTGCGGTGCGCCCCTCAAGTATTCCCAAAACCCTGGGCGAATCCAGCCGCCACTCCGCTAATAAACGGTCCGTAGGCAGCCCACCTTGCAGTCGAGATGAGGATAAACCATAGAAATCCTCCCGGTAACAACAAACCGTTGCCCCCAGCCTGTGGATATTCATAAAAGCATTCTTGATTTCCAATGGATCGAATGTCCATTCCATCAGCCGTATGCCTCGCGCAAGGGCCTCCCGCCGCTGTTCCAGCTTGAGTTGCTTGCCCAGGCCGCAGTTCCGGTACTGTTCTTTGACGGCAAGCATGTGCGAGTGCATGTAAGCCTTCGGTTCGCCACTTCCGGTTTTCATTCCCGGCAAAGACAAGGCAAAACCGACCAGCGATTCCGCGGCTCCGCCCCCCGATGCGTCCGGGATTTCGTTATCGAAGGCTCCAATCACCTGGCCGCCGATCTTCTGTGCAACGAGAAATGACTTGCGGGGAACCACGTCGTTCGCGTCATAGCCCCAGGTCTCGATCTGGAGTTGAACGCAGGCCTCCAGCTCATCGAAGCCGGTGCAGGCGCGGATCGCAATCATACATGCGCCCCAGCGTCTGGATTTGAAGCACCGCCAGCGCTGGGATCGCCCTCCGCCGCCAGCTTTCTCTTCGCCCGTGCCCACAGCTCTTCCAACTCTGGAGCGGAAAGTTCCTCCAGCGGCCGATCCGCAGCCAACTCCATCTCCAGGAACCGCTGGCGAAAACGCCGGTTGCAGCCCCGTAGCGCCATCTCCGCATCCACGCCCAGGTGCCGGCCCAGATTGACCGCGGTAAATAGCAGATCGCCCAGCTCCGCCTCCACGGCGGGTTTGCGCGCCGGGTCCACCGACGAAGCTTCAGCCTCCAGTTCCGCAGTCTCCTCGACCAACTTCGGCAGCAGATCGCGCCAGTTCGACCAGTCGAAGCCTGACTTCTGCGCCTTGGCCCCCAGCTTGGCGGCCTCAGCCAAGGCAGGCAAGGCTCTTTGCACCCCGTCGAGCCGCGAGACGGTTCGCTTCCCCGCCCCATCTTGAATTGCGCCTCCCGCGAGGGCGGTCGCCCCTGGCTTCTCCGCAGCCTTGATCTCCTCCCAGTTTCGCAGCACCGCTGCAGAAGAACCCAGCACCGCCGCGTCGACCTCCGCCCGGTTTCCAGCTGCCTTTGAGGCCTCGTCGCCAAACACATGCGGATGCCGCCGCACCAGTTTGCGGTTGAGGTGGTCCAGCACATCGGCAATGGTGAAATGACCGTCGTTGGCCGCCATCTCCGCATAAAACAGCACCTGAAGCAGCAGGTCGCCCAACTCCTCGGCCAGGTGCGGGAAATCCCGCCGCTCTATGGCGTCGAAGACCTCGTAGGTCTCTTCCAGCGTGTATTTGCGGATGGAATCGAAGGACTGTTCGCGGTCCCAGGGGCATCCATCGGGAGCACGCAGCCGCGCCATGATGCTCACCGACCGCTCAAACAGCACCGCCGCCCGCGCCGGATCGGTTGCCGGTTGCGCCGGGGAAGCCTGTGCGGTGGAGCTTTCAGGCGGAAGGTCCATGCGCCTCCAGTTTACTCTGAGCGGGAGCGGCAGCGAGCATTCCCGCGTCTCAAGAGACGTATACTCAACCTCGCGCATGATTCAAATTCTGGGCACGACTTTTGCGGCACTCCTGGGGCTGGCCTTTGGCAGCTTTCTGAACGTGTGCCTGACTCGCTGGCCGAAAGAAGAATGCATTGTCAGCCCGCGTTCCCACTGCCGCAATTGCTATCACGTGCTGGCATGGTGGGAGAACGTTCCTCTGGTCAGTTGGATTGCGCTGCGCGGCCGCTGCCTCAAATGCCGGGCCTGGATCGGCTGGCGTTATCCGCTGGTCGAATTAGCTGTGGCAGCGTTGTGGACCGTTCCCGCATGGAAGCTATTCCATCAGTTGAGCGACCTGAATTTGCCGCTGATCCAGGTCTACGACGACCTGTTCCTCGCGGTTGCATGGATGTTCTTCTATTGGCTGATTGTGGCCCTGGCTGTGCTCGATGCCGAGCAGCTCTGGCTCCCCGATCGGATCACTGTGCTGGGAACGGTTGTGGGTTGCCTGGTTGCCCCGGTTCATGCAGCCCTGGTTGCCCATTCGCCCATCAAGGATGGCTTGACCGAGACCAGGAGCCACGCGGTTACGTCGGCTCTGCTTTCAAATCTGGTCAGTATTGTGCTCGCCGCGGGCTTGGTCCTTGTGATCAGCTGGGTCTACTGGCTTATCCGCCGCCGCGAGGGAATCGGCCTGGGCGATGCCAAGCTGATGGCCCTGCTCGGCGCCTGGCTCAGCCTGCCCGGCGCTCTGCTCGCCTTCGGCCTGGGAGTGGTGCTCGGAGCGCTGGTTGCACTGATTCTGTTGGCTGTACCCGGCGCACGCACCGATACAAAAAACTGGGCACTCAAAAAGCTGCCGCTCGGAACTTTTCTGTGCATCGGCGGCATCGTCAGCAGCTTTTGGAGCGGGCCAATCATTGCCGCTTATCTGCGCTGGGCCGGCTTCTAAGAGGCGCCTCGGCTTGAGCGCCCGACGGCTCGTCTGTGCGGCCTCTACTTGGGTTTCTCCGCCGTCGGCTGTCCGGGCGCAGCGTTCTTCGCATTCGCAATCTCCGGCTCCTTCAGAGCCTTGCTGGAATCTTTTCCATGCTTGCTGTCCGGGTCGTAGTCCACCACCTTCCGATAGTACCCACGCGCCTGCGCAAAATCCCCCAAATGCCTCTCAGCCTCGGCCAATCCCCAATAGACATCGGGATTCTCTGGATCCAACACCATCGCCGATTCAAACCGCGACAGTGCAGCCTTCCAGTTTTTCTTGTCCAGGTAATATCCGCCCACGTTGATGTCTTCTGAAGCAGCCTCCTGGTGGGTGGGCTCCTTGACTGTGAGCTTTCTTTTCCCCTGTTTCTTGTCGGAGTCATCGTCATCCGGCTTGGGCAGAAACTTATCCTGGCCTGTCAGGCTGGACGATTCCTGATCCTGGCCATTGCCTGCGGCCGCCGGAGTTGGATCGTCGGGACTCCGCACCGGGTCGCTATCGTCGCCCGCCAGCGGGATTCCTGCGTTCTCCGACCCGGTGTAGGTCCCTTCAGGCAAAGCCGCCGCCCCTTTGGAGGGCATCAGCGGAACTGTGCTTGTATCTTCGGGAAACGGATTGGCGCCGGTCTGTGGAGTAGCCTGCGGCTGGGCTGCAAGAGGTTTTTGCCCGCTAGAAGCGGGCTTGCTCTGACCAGCTCCAGCGCCATCCCCACCCGCCGGCGTTTGCGCACGGGCCTGTGACGCCGCCCCAAGACAGCCCGCCAAAACCAGCGCAACCAAGTAACCCCGTTTCATTTCCCTATCCCTCGCTCTTCAATGGCTTGTTCAATGATAAGATGCGGACCATACAACACGATCGGTGCAAAGGAAAAACCGCACACTCGCATGGGACTCATCATCCGCTCATCCGCCATTCATGCAGCCGGCTGCTACACCACCACGGCGATCCGCAAAGGCCGGAGAGTGGCCGAGTATACCGGCCGCCGCATCTCGAAAGAGCTAGCCGACTCCCGCTACCAGGACTCGGCCATCACCTATCTCTTTGGACTCGGCGACGGGACGATGGTCATCGACGGGCACGGGATGGCGATGTTCATCAACCACAGTTGCGACGCCAACTGCGAGACCAGCGAAGTGCGCGGCCGCGTCTGGATCGCGGCGATCAAAAACATCCCCGCCGGCGACGAGCTTACCTACGACTACTGCCTTTATGACGGCGGCGAAGACGAAGCCATCTGCAACTGCGGCGCGAAGAAGTGCCGGGGATCGATGTATTCGCCGGAGGAAATCCGCCGGAGAAAGAAGGCCGCCAAGAAGGCCGCGCTGAAAACCGTCAAGAAGCCCGCCAAAAAGAAACCCGCCAACCGCAAGCCCGGCAAGAGCGCCAAACCGGCACAATCCTGAGACCTCGATCGCCACCGCAGCGACTGAGGTAAGTCGAATCGCTTTTCCACCTCCCCGCCAATCCGCCTCCAACCCACCCCGGAGCGATACAATCCCCTCTAGGCCACCGGAAACCACGGCAGGCCGAGGGAGCGCGCACACGCATGGGTTATCAGGTTCTGGCCAGGAAATACCGTCCGCAGCGCTTCGCCGACGTAGCCGGCCAGGATCACGTTACGCGGACGCTGATGAACGCGCTCAGTCAGAACCGCATCGCGCACGGCTATATCTTTTCCGGCCATCGCGGGATCGGCAAGACCACCATCGCGCGCATCGTGGCCATGGCCCTCAACTGCCGGACTGAGATCGGGACGGCGGGCCGGCCCACGCCTGAGCCCTGCGGCGTCTGCGATTCCTGCATCGAAATTCGCCAGGGCAATGCCGTCGATGTCATTGAGATCGACGCGGCCACCAACCGCGGGATCGACGAGATTCGCGAGCTCCGCGAAGCAGCCCGCTACGCCCCGTCGCGCGACCGGTACAAGATCTACATCCTCGACGAAGCCCACCAGATCACCGAGGCCGCGTTCAACGCCCTGCTCAAGACCCTCGAAGAGCCTCCGGCGCACGTCATCTTCATGATGGCCACCACCGAGCCCGAGAACATTCCCCAGACCATCCGCTCCCGCTGCCAGCACTTCAGCTTTCACGCCGTCAAATTCGACGATATTCTCGCCCAGTTGAAGATGATCGCTGTCAAGGAAGAGGTGGAGGCCGAGGACGCCGCGCTTGCCCTGCTTGCCGAAGCCGGAGACGGTTCCATGCGGGACGCGCTGTCAATCATGGACCAGGCTATCGCCTCGGCGCCCATTGAAGCTGGCCGGCCCGTGCTCTCCGCCACGCAGATCCGCGAGCTGATGGGCTCGGTGCCCAATGCGGTTTTTGAGCGCCTGCTTGAAGCGGTCGCCGCGGGCCAGAGCGCCGAACTGATGGAGCAATTGAATCTGCTCGTCAATGCGGGTCACAGCCCTTCGTCCCTCGCCCGCCAGATGGTCCGGTACCTGCGCAATGCCCTCATGGCCAAGCTGGGCGGCGAACAGACTGAACTGCTCCAGATCTCCGGCGATGAACGCGCCCGCGCCGTCCGCACCGCCCTCCTGTTCAGCGAGGAAGAGCTTACCCGCAATCTGCAGATCGTCCTGCGCACGTTCGACGATCTGAATTACCGCCAGGAGCAGCGCTTCCACCTGGAACTGGGCCTGCTCAAGCTGATCCATGCGCAGCGTTTGTTGCCGCTCGAAGAGCTGCTCAGCGGCGTGGCAAGCGGCGCCTCAGGAAACTCCGCGGTCCGCAACGCCTCTACACCGGGCCCTCCCAGGCCCATCGCAACTGCTTCGCGGCCAGCCCCCGCTGCCCCGCCGGCTGCTCCATCGATCTCCCCTTTTGGACCCGCTGGCGGTAGCTGGGGCTCCGGCACAAAAATGGATGCAGGACTCAAGCCGGCATCCTCAGCCGGTCCCGTGGCCACGATGGAACGCCCATCGCCCGTCCCCGCAAGCGCAATCGCCACTGAAGCTACCGGCAGCCCGTTTCCGGTTTGCACGCCCTTTCCGGCCGCAGCAAGCCCTGTCATCGGATTCGCTTCGACGTACCCACAGACCGAAGGCGCGCTGGCGAAGGCTCCTGAAGCAACTGCGTCCACTTCGGGCGCTCCCAGCATGGAATCCGTGCGCCACGCCATCGGCTCGGCGCTGGTCGAGGCTGGGCACAGCTCCGCGGCCCAATTGCTGGGTTCCGGAGCATGGACGCTGGACGGCGCCAGCCTGCGGATCGAAGTCCCCGGCATGGGCAAGAAAATGCTGGCCTTGACTGTGAATGCCGCCGCGGAGAAAATCATCCGCCAGGAGTTGCAACGGGCGGGCGCGCCCACGCGATTCCTGGTCGTCCCCAGCGAAGCAACCACTGGAACAGCTCAAGCCACAGTGCCAATGGCCGCTCCGATGGCGGGCAGCGTTCAAGAGGCCGCACTCGCCAACCCATTCGTTCAACGGGCAAGGGAGATCTTTCAGGCCGAGGTCCGCAGCGTCATCGATCTCCGCCAAAAGTGACCTCGGCCAACTTTAACCCCACGCCCCAACCAGAAAAGCAGGGCCAGAAAAGCAGGGCCAGGAAACAGAAGCAGGAAGCGAATCATGATCAACCCGCTCAAAATCTCGGAGATGCTTTCCCAAGCGAGCCAGATGCAGGAAGAAGTCCAGCGCAAGCTGGGCGAAACTATCGTCGAGGCAACCAGCGGAGGTGGAGCGGTAACCGCGACGATGAACGGCAAGAAGCAACTCCTCAAGCTGCGCATCGACCCTTCCGCGGTGATCGGCCTCGGCGGAGGGCAACCCGACGTCGAGATGCTCGAGGACCTGGTGGTGGCCGCAATCAACGAAGCCGGGCGCAAGGCCGATGAGGCCATACAATCCAGCGTCAAGGGAATACTCGGCGGCCTCAATCTGCCGGGGCTTGGCTGACTGCCTTATTGCCAATTGTTCGAGATGCAATCTGAGGGAGGCGCTCCGTGTCACGCTATGCCGAGCCGATGGCCAGACTTATTGAAGAGCTGAAGAAGCTGCCCGGCGTGGGCACCAAGAGCGCCCAACGCTTCGCCTTCCATATCCTGCGCTCCACCGACGAGGACGCAGCGGCGCTGGCCGAAGCGGTGCGCGGCCTCAAAGCCAGTCTGCGCCTGTGCTCCATCTGCAACAACGTCACCGACGTCGATCCCTGCGCCTATTGCACCAGTCCCACGCGCAACCAGCGGCTAGTCTGCGTGGTCGAGGAGCCTACGAGCATTGCAGCAGTCGAGCGGGCACGGGGGTCGCAAGGCGGCTACCAGGGCGTGTACCACGTCCTGCACGGAACCCTTTCGCCGCTGCACGGCGTAGGTCCCGACCAGTTGCGCACTGGCACTCTGATCGCCCGTGTTGAGCGGGGCGAATTGGATGAGGTGATTCTGGCCACCAGCCCCACGCTCGAAGGCGAAGCCACTGCCAACTGGCTGGCGGGCGCGTTGCGCGGCTACCAGGTGCGGATCACACGGATCGCGACCGGCGTTCCCGCCGGCAGCGACATCGAATACGCCGACGAAGTGACGATGGCCAGCGCAATGGAGGGCCGGCGCGAGGTGTAGTCGATTATTGCAGGAAATTGGGTGCCCCATTGATCTTGTGGACCCTGTGCGGGGATTGAAACCCCCGCCTTCCTCCGTCCACTGAGGCTTTGCCTGAATCAACGGCGCAACTTGTTCAGCAAATCCTGTGGGTGGACAGGTTTAGCCAGAATCTCAAACTCGTGGCCATCGGCGCGCGCTTTTTCAAGCAGATCCGCCGTGGCGGCCTGGCCGGAGAACAGCAGGATCTTGATCCCCGGCAGCAATTCGCGGATGCGGATAGCCGCATCAATTCCGTTCAGGTCGGCCATGATCACGTCGGAGATGAGCATGTCCGGCTCAAATGTAGGGACCAACTCAAGCGCTTTTTCACCGGAATAAACCGCGCGGGCATCAAAGCCGCTCTGATTCAGAATCATGGCCAGGGTGTCGGCGATCACCCGTTCGTCGTCGGCAACCAGGACCTTGGGTTTGGCAGTCTTTTCGGGCATACTCTCCTAGACGCATGATTGAATTGCGTTACGAAGCGGATTCCGGGCAGGCGAAGCGCTTATTCAAAATGATACGCTCGGTTTGGGGTTTTCGATTCGCACGTTCCAAGCCTGGAGCCGGGACAAGGCGCTCGCAGCATAGAGCAATCCGAGATCTGGCCAGGAATCAGCGCAGACGGCGCCGATTCATCCGCCGGCAACCGGGCCCACATACACTTGCAACAATAGCCGGCCGCGGTTGAACGCGCGCGGACACCACCCGGAGAACTACTCATGCAGGAAGCGGCCATCCCCAACGAGACCCAGACGCCGGGACCGGTCTCGCCTTCGCCCCAAGCTCCGGCCGTTGACGCGATCATTCGTGCCGAGAAGATCGAGAAATACTACTCCCAACCCAGCCAAAACCGGATTCAGGTCATCTCCGCCACCGACTTGAGTATCGTGCCGGGTGAGATTCTTGCCCTTCTGGGCCCCTCAGGCTCAGGCAAGTCCACGATGCTGCGCATGTTGACCGGGCTCTCGACGCCCTCCGCCGGCCAAGTCTACTGGCACGAGAAGCCCATCGCCGAGGCAGAAATCAACGTGTCCATCGTCTTCCAGAGCTTTGCACTGTTTCCCTGGCTCACCGTACTTGAAAACGTCGAAGCGCCGCTACAGGCGCGGGGCGTGAGCCCTGAAGAGCGCCGCGAGCGCAGCCTGAAGATGCTGGACACGGTGGGACTGGACGGCTTTGAAGGCGCCTATCCCAAGGAATTATCCGGTGGAATGCGGCAGCGCGTGGGCTTTGCCCGTGCGCTGGTTGTGGAACCCGAGGTCCTCTTCATGGACGAGCCCTTCAGCGCGCTCGACGTCCTGACAGCCGAGAACCTGCGCTCCGAACTGCTGGAGCTCTGGGCCAACAAAACCATGCCCACCAAGGCCGTCTTCCTGGTGACGCACAATATTGAAGAAGCCGTCCTGCTGGCCGACCGCATTATCGTGCTGGGACGCAATCCGGGCCACATCCGCACGGACTTCCGCGTGCAACTGGCGCAGCCCCGCGACCGCAAGTCCGAGCCCTTCACACAGTTGGTCGATTACATCTACAAGGTTCTCACCAAGCCCGATGTAGCCCCCGCCGAGGCGCCCGATCACACGACCGGCGCGCCTGTGCGCGACCAGCGCCAGATGCACTACCAGATGCTGCCGCATTCGCGTCCAGGCGGTATCGCCGGCCTGCTTGAACTCCTGCTCGACAAGGGCGGCCGCGACGACATTTACCGCCTGGCTGACGATCTGGCCTTTGAGATTGACGACCTGCTGCCGATCGTGGACGCCGCGCAACTGCTCGGTTTCCTCAACATCGAGGAAGGGGACGCAGCCATCACCGAGAGCGGCGCCGAGTTTGCCAACTCTGAGATTCTGCGCCAGAAGGAGCTGTTCCGCGACGCCGCGGTGGAGCATGTGCTGCTGCTCCGCCAGATCCGCCGCGCCCTCGAATCCAAGAGCGACCACTCCGTGCCTGAGGAATTCTTTCTCGACATGCTCGACGAGCAGTTCAGCGGGGAGGAATGCCAGCGGCAGATGGAGACAGCCGTCACCTGGGGCCGCTACGCAGAACTGTTCGACTTCGACGCCGGCCGACGCCGCTTTATGTTGCCCGACGCACAGGATGAAGAGATTGCCGCCAGCGGAGACGCCGAGTGAATCTCCAACACCCCCTTGCGCGAACCCTGGTCACCACACGGACCTGGCCGTTCCTCATCGATACGGCCGTGGCCGCTTGCGGGCTGGCAATCTTCTTTTCCATCGTCAGCACGGGCAACTACTGGATGGGCAAGCCTATCCCCATCGTGCCCATCTCGCACTCCATCAGCGCACTGCCTGCCTACGCTTTCTATTCCATCGTGCGCATTGCAATCGCCTACCTTCTCAGCCTTGTTTTTGCCATCAGCTATGGCTACATCGCCGCATATAACCCAAGAGTCGAGGCCTGGATGGTCGCGGTCCTCGACATCCTGCAATCGATTCCCGTGCTCAGTTTTCTGCCTCCCGTTGTGCTGGCCATGGTTGCGCTGGTGCCGGGCCACCAGATGGGGATTGAGATGGGCGTCATCCTGCTCATCTTCACTGGACAGGTCTGGAACCTCGCCTTCAGCTTCTACTCCTCGCTCAAAAGCATTCCCAGGGAGATGATCGAAGCCGCGAGCATCTATCGCTACTCCGCATGGCAGCGCTTCTGGCAGCTTGAGATGCCCTACGCCGCCATCGGGCTGGTCTGGAATTCCATCGTCTCCGTGGCCGGCGGCTGGTTTGCCCTGATCGCCTGTGAGATGTTCACCATGGGCGACCGCAACTTCCAGTTGCCCGGCCTGGGCAGCTACCTTCAGACCGCAACCGCATCCGGCGACATCCGCGCCCTTGTGGCCGGCTTTCTCGTCGTGATCCTCATCGTCGTAGCCACCGACCAGTTGCTGTGGCGTCCGCTGATCGCCTGGAGCGACAAATTCAAATTCGAGCAGGTCGAGTCGGCCGATCGCGTCACTTCACCTGTCCTTGAACTCCTGCGCCGGTCCAATCTCTTCGCTGTTCCCGGCCGCATCTGGCATCGGATTGAGGAGCCCATCTACCGTCGCATGGCGCGCACCGGTGAATGCCGCATTGTCCATCCCCTGGACGAAGACCGGACCCATCGCAAAGGCTCCGCCGGACTCTGGGCCCTGGCTGCGGCGGCAATCGGCGTTGTGGGTTGGGGAGCCATCCAGGCCATCCTCATGCTGAGGACGGTCACTTGGCCTGACCTGCGCCTGCTGCTGGAAGGCGCGGGCGCAACCTTTCTCCGCGTCAATGCAGCCCTGCTCATCTCCGCAGCCTGGACCGTTCCCGTAGGCGTGGCCATCGGATTCAGCCCCAAACTCGCCCGATTCGTGCAGCCCCTCGCGCAGGTTCTGGCCTCGGTCCCGGCAACCGCATTCTTCCCCATCCTGCTCATCGGCCTGGTCAAGATCGGCGGCGGCCTGGGCATCGGCTCCATTGCCCTCATGCTGCTCGGCACGCAGTGGTACATCCTCTTCAATGTCATCGCCGGAGCCATGTCCATTCCCTCCGACCTGCGCGAGGTCTCGTCGCTCTTCCACTTCACCCGCTGGCAGCGATGGACCAAACTCATTCTCCCCGGAATCTTTCCCTACCTCATCACCGGCATGGTCACGGCCTCCGGCGGCGCCTGGAACGCGTCTGTCTTTGCTGAATACTCCCACGTAGCCGACCGCACGCTGCAAACGATCGGACTTGGGGCGCAAATCGACGCNNCTGGTCTGGCGGCGGCTTTATCGCCTTGCCGAGACGCGGTATAAATTAGAAGGTTGATCAGGGCCTGAATGCCGGTTCCCTGGAGGGGCATCATGATTCGAGTAGGTTTGGTAGGTTTCGGCATGGGCGGCCGGGTTTTTCATGCTCCTCTGCTCTCCTCGGTTGAAGGCCTCGAACTGTCCGCAGTCGTCGAACGAAGCACAGACAACGCCGCCGAGCGCTATCCCGGCATCACCACCTACCGCTCGCTCGATGCCATGCTGGCGGACCCTTCGCTCGGGTTATTCGTTGTGACCACTCCCAGCGGAACCCACTTCGACGTCGCTCGCCAGATTCTCGAAGCCGGCAAGAGCGTGGTCGTGGACAAGCCGACGGCCGTCACCTCCGCCGAGGTGGCCCAGTTGATCGAACTGGCCGCAGCACACGGAACGCACATCGTCCCATTTCATAACCGCCGCTGGGATAGTGACTTCCGGACGATTCAGAAACTGTTGCGTCAAGGTTCTCTGGGCCGGCTCGTCCACTTTGAATCCGTCTTCGACCGCTGGCGGCCAGTGCACACCGGCCGCTTGTGGAAAGAGGACCCGGCGCAAGGCGGGGGCGCGCTGCTCGATCTCGGCCCGCACCTCGCCGACCAAGCTCTGACGCTCTTCGGCAAGCCGGAAGCGGTCAGCGCCGAAGTCACGCGCGAGCGCGACGGCGAAGGCTCCATCGACGCCTTCACTCTATGCCTGCGTTACCCGCGTTTGTCCGTCACTCTGGCCTCCAACTGCCTGGCCGCGTTGGCGCGGCCCCGCTTCCACCTGCGCGGAACCAAGGGAAACTACTGGAAGTGGGGCGTAGACCTACAGGAGGCCGCGCTCAACAAAGTTTCGCGCATCGAAGATCCACACTGGGGTCAGGAGCCCACCGCCAACTGGGGTACGTTGTGCGTAGACGTGGATGGCGGCATGGTCACCCACCCGGTCGAACCCATTCTTGGCGACTACCGGCTCTACTACGCTGCCGTCCGCGATGCCCTTCTCGGCAAAGTTCCCGCTCCCGTTAACGGCCTGGATGCATGGCGCGTATCCCGACTGCTGGAGTGGGCCATGGAAAGCTCCGACAAGCGCCGCGAAATCCCTTGTGACTGGAGTCTGGAGCCGAGACCTGACCCGAAGTAACTCATGAATCTCTGTCAGCTTCCTGGTTCGCCCCCAAGCGAGTTCTTCGCCGGTTCCTTTTCCACCAACGGCACCCAGAAGCGGAAGCTGGTTCCCTGCCCTGGAACGCTGGAAACCTCGATTGCACCGCCGTGAGCGGCCAGAATGGCGCGAGTGATGGCAAGGCCCATTCCCGAGCCCTTGCCCACGATTGCGCCCCTCTTGCCCCGATAAAACTTCTCAAAAATCAGCGGCAAGTCGAGAGCATCGATGCCGGGACCATTGTCTTCCACGCAGAACTCAAGCCGGCCGCCGACCCGGCGGCTGCTCAGCGTGATGCGGCTGCCCGGCGGAGTATAGCTTCTCGCATTCTCCAGAAGGTGACGCAACACCCTCCCCAGCAAGTGCGGATCGAACCATGCCGGATCGTCAGAACCCTCGACGGCAATGTTTACCCGATGCGAGGCCAGAATCTTGCGCGACTCCTCCACTGCCTGATCGAGCAGTGCGCGTGGATGCTGCGGAACCAAGTGGATCTGCACCACATTGGCATCGATCTCGGCCATTTCCACCGCCTCGCCGATCAACTGATCGAGTCGCGAGGCCTCTTCATCGACAATGGCCGCCAAATCCAGCCGCCCTGCTTCGTCCAACCCTTCGGCCTCGAGCAGCGTTGTGGCAGCCGCGCGGATCGACGTAAGCGGGGTGCGCAGTTCGTGCGTCAGAGAGTCGATCAACGCCGTGCGCAGCCGTTCTCCCTCGCGGGCGGCCTCCATGCGCGCGGTTGCCTCGAGCGCGATCGACCGCGCCAGCACGATGGCCACCTGAGCGCTCACGGCTGTGGCAACTTCTCGCGAAAGCCGCGCCGGCCGCCAGCCCAGAGCCCCCACCGGCCGCAAACCCAGCATCAGCGCATTCGCGGTAAAGCCGCCCGGCAGGACCAGCGTGGGGTTTGGCCCCTGGGTCATAGCATGCAGACTCACCCGAATGCTCATCGGCAAATCCGACGTTGACGCAAAGAACTGGTCCCGATCGCAAACGTACAGAACCACTCCCTCCAGCGCGAATACCCGATCGATGATCCGAGGCAGGTCGTGGATGAGGCCCTCGGCATCCTCATGGAGCATCATCTCCTGGCTCAGGTCGTAGAGCCGCTCGACGTCTTCCCGCCGCTGTTCGGCCTGCCGGGTCTGGCGCCGCGCCAGCTCAGCCACCCGCTCCACTACCACGCAACTTGCCACAAATGAGACCATTGCCACCCACTCCTGCGCGCCGGCAATCCGCAACGTGTGGTAGGGCAGCAGAAAGAAGTAGTCGAACGACAGCGCGCACAGGACCGCGATATAAAGCGCCAGCCTGAGCCCGGCCTGGGTGGACGACCATACCACCAGCACCAGAAATGCCATCCCGGCGACGGTCGAATTGGCGCCGATCCACACCAGCGCGAGTGTGGTCAGCACGGCTATCATCGTCCCAACAAACCAGTGAACGACCCCGCGCGAATCGGAGACCATGCTCAGGATCCTCCCACCGTGGATGATACCGCTCGAATCGCATGATGTAATCTTTCGATGAAAGAAGAAATCCATGCCAGGCCGAATTCTGATCATCGACGACGAACCGCAGATCACGCGCGTACTGCGCGCCGCACTCTCCGCACAGGGTTATGACGTCCGCACCGCAAACGATCCCGAGGAGGGCCTGCAGGTCTACCGGGAATGGCCGCCAGACCTGGTGGTGACCGACCTGATGATGCCGGGCCTTTCCGGCGTCGAGGTCACTCGCGCCATTCGCGCCCGCGCGGCTACCCCGGTATTAATCCTTTCCGTCCGCGACCACGAGCGCTCGAAGGTCGAGGCGCTCGATGCCGGCGCCGACGACTACATCACCAAACCCTTCAGCATTCAGGAGTTGCTGGCCCGGGTTCGCGCTCACCTGCGTCGCGCACCGGAGCGGACAACGGCGGCCATTGAGGCGGGAGACTTTGTCATCGACGCCAACGCTCATGCCATCACCGTGCTGGGGAACGCCATCCACCTGACTCCCAAAGAATTCGATCTGCTGCTCCACCTTGCCCGTAACGCCGGAAAGGTGATGACCCATCGTGCCCTGCTGACCACCGTCTGGGGAGCGCAATCGGCCCACCAGCCCGAATATCTGCGCGTCTTTGTCGGCCAGTTGCGAAAAAAGCTCGAGGCTGAGACAGGCAAGCAATACATCCAGACCGAGCCCTGGGTTGGCTACCGTTTCATTCCAGAGGGCTGGAGCGGGAATCAAGACTGAGACTAGAGTTGTGCTTGCGGTCTGTGGCAGAAAGTGACAAGGGCCCGCAGGGCAATTGCATTTGAAACTTGAGCGAGAAATGAAGGGTACGGGCTTTCGATATCAGGCGGATCATCGTTGTTTTGAAAGGGCCCGGCTTTAGCCGCCGAGGGATGTATTGAAGATTCTCAAATCATCCATCAGGGGCTGAAGCCCATAAGTCCTCTGGCTGTTTTGCGGCACGGCTAAAGCCGTGCCCTTTCAAAACAGCCTTGAAAATGACGGTTTCTGGACAGATTCTCAGGGAATTTCTTCCCTATCCTGCCGTCCTTTACGTTTTATTTAGGAAAACCTTTCGATACTAAAACTGGACCCAAGCCAGAATAGTTCTTGAGTACGAAGTCTGGTTCACAAGGAAAGCGGCGTATCGGATTCCAGATCCACCCGCGTCTCCCCAAGCTGACTCATTCGCACAACACCCAAGGAACTGCGAGACTTTCGATGCAAGATTTAGCGATGTTGCTGTTCACCGTGGTTTTCTTCGTCCTGGCGTTTCTCTACGTCAAGGCCTGCCAGAAGTTGAGGTAGCCCCTATGCAAATTGACGTCATCACTGTGGTTGCGTTGATTCTGTCAGTTCTGTTGCTGGGTTACTTGACCCTCACCCTGCTTTTCCCGGAGAAGTTCTAACATGTCCGCCAACGGCTGGTTGCAGTTTGCCATCTTCTCCCTGATCCTGCTTGCAAGCGTTCGTCCGGTGGGCATTTATCTGGCCCGCGTGCTCGAAGGGGAACGCACGTGGCTGGATCCGGTGCTCCGCCCCTTGGAGCGGCTCATCTACAAACTCTCCGGCGTGAACTCGGCCAAGGAGATGAACTGGCGCGAGTATGCCTTTGCGGTTCTGGGCTTCTCGGCGGTCAGCATGATCATGACCTATGCCATCGAGCGGTTGCAGGGCTTGAGCGTGCAAGGCCACCTGGTGCTGCCCTGGAACCCGCAAGGACTGCCCGCCGTCGGACCTGACCTGGCCTGGAACACCGCCGCCAGTTTTACCACCAACACCAACTGGCAGTCGTATGTGCCCGAGACCACGATGAGCTATTTCACCCAAATGGTCGGGCTGGCGTATCACAACTTCGGCAGCGCAGCGGTGGGCATTGCGGTGGCCGTGGCGCTCATCCGCGGCATCAAGCGGACAACGTCCGGCACCATCGGCAATTTCTGGGTAGACGCCACACGGACCCTGCTCTACGTGCTCGTACCGGCCTCGATCCTCTACGCACTGTTGTTGGTTGGCCAAGGCGTCCCGCAGAACCTGCACGCCTATACGACGGCCCATCCACTTGAACAACCCACGCAGACGCAGACCATCGGGCAAGGTCCCGTTGCTTCGCAGGAAGCCATCAAGATGCTGGGCACGAACGGCGGCGGCTTTTTCAATGCCAACAGCGCCCATCCCTTTGAGAACCCCACACCCTTCTCGAACCTGCTTCAGATGCTCTCCATCTTCATCATCCCAGCGGGGCTCACCTATACGCTGGGCCGGATGACCGGCTCGCCGGGCCACGGCTGGGCTGTGCTGGCGGCCATGTATGTGTTGTTTGCCGCCGGCTTCACGACAGTCTACTGGGCCGAGTCGCAGCCGCATCCGCTGATTCACGGCGCCGCCCAGACCCACACCTTAGCAGCGCCGGGCGGGAACATGGAAGGCAAGGAAGTCCGCAACGGCATCGCCGCCAGTTCGCTCTTCGCCACCATCACCACCGACGCCAGTTGCGGCGCGGTCAACGGCATGCACGACAGCTTTACTCCGCTGGGCGGCATGGTGGTGCTCATCAACATCATGATGGGCGAGGTGATCTTCGGCGGCGTCGGCTCGGGCTTATACGGCGTGCTGATCATGGTCGTACTGGCGGTCTTCATCGCCGGCCTCATGGTCGGCCGCACTCCCGAGTACCTGGGCAAAAAGATCGAGTCCTATGACGTGAAGATGTCCATGCTTTACGTGCTCATCTTCCCGCTCATCATCCTCACGCTGACCGCCGTCTTCGTGCTTTCGCCCACCATTGGCCTGAGCAGCCTGGCCAACCAGGGGCCGCACGGGCTCACGGAGATCCTCTACGCCTATACCTCCGGAGCCGGCAACAACGGTTCGGCCTTTGCCGGGCTCAATGCCAACACTTGGTGGTACAACGTGATGCTGGGTTGGGACATGCTGCTGGGGCGGCTTTTCATGATGATTCCGGTGCTGGCTCTGGCCGGCAACCTGGCCCAGAAGAAAAGCGTGCCTCCCTCGCCGGGCACTTTCCCGGTGAACACGGCACTGTTTACGGTGCTGCTGGTCGGCGTCATCGTGATTCTGAGCGCGCTTACCTTCTTCCCGGCGCTGAGCCTGGGCCCCATCCTTGAACACCTGGTGCTCAAGGCAGGACAGGTTTTCTAACCCGTACCCCATCACGGCAAGACGAAACGGACTGTTATGGCTACGAAAAAGAGTCTCTGGAATACGGAAATCATGGGCCAGGCGCTGCTGGATTCGGTGCGCAAGCTGGATCCTCGCGGCATGGTCAAAAACCCGGTGATGTTTGTGGTGGAGGTGGGCAGCGTGCTGACAACAGCCCTGCTCATCGACAACACCATCCACCACCGCCCCGGCTTTGGTTTCAACCTCCAGATCACCCTCTGGCTTTGGTTCACGGTGCTGTTCGCCAACTTTGCCGAGGCCATGGCTGAAGGCCGCGGCAAGGCCCAGGCCGACACGCTGCGCAAGGCCAAGGGCGAGACAATCGCGAAAAGATACACCGCGGACGGCAGCTTTGAAGAGATCGCCAGCGGCCTGCTCCGCTTGGGCGACGTGATCTACGTCGCGGCCAACCACTACATCGCAGGCGACGGCGAAGTGATCGAGGGCGTTGCCTCAGTGGACGAGTCGGCCATCACCGGCGAATCCGCCCCCGTGATTCGCGAGGCCGGCGGCGACAGGTCCGCGGTCACTGGCGGGACCAAGGTTTTGTCGGACTGGATCAAGGTCCGCATTACCTCCAACCCCGGCGAAACCTTTCTCGATCGCATGATCGCCCTGGTGGAAGGCGCCACCCGCCAGAAGACCCCCAACGAGATTGCGCTGAGCATCCTGCTTTCCGGCCTCACCATCGTCTTTCTGCTTGCCGTGGTCACATTGCAGCCCTTTGCCATGTACTCCAAGGCCCCGCAGACCGTCTTCGTTCTGGTCTCGCTGCTGGTCTGTCTTATTCCCACCACCATTGGCGGCCTGCTCTCGGCCATCGGCATCGCCGGCATGGACCGCCTGGTTCAGTACAACGTGCTGGCCATGAGCGGGCGCGCCGTGGAAGCTGCCGGCGACGTGAACACGCTGCTGCTGGACAAAACCGGCACCATCACGCTGGGCAACCGCCAGGCCACCGAGTTCTTTACCGCCCCCGACGTGAGCGAAGAGCGGATGGCCAACGCAGCGCAACTGGCCTCGCTCTCGGACGAAACACCCGAGGGCCGGTCGATCGTGGTACTGGCGAAGGAGAGGTACAACCTTCGCGGCCGGGACATCAGCGCCATGCACGCCGAGTTCGTTCCCTTTACGGCACAGACCCGCATGAGCGGCGTCAACCTGCCCGGAACCCGCATCCGCAAGGGCTCGGTGGACGCCATCTCCCGCTTTCTCGAAGAGCAGGGATCGCAATTGCCTCAGAAGGTCCGCGATTACGTGGAAGAGATTGCCCGCGCCGGCGGTACCCCGCTGGTCGTCGCTGAGAATGCCGCTGCCCTGGGCGTTATCTACCTGAAGGACATCGTCAAGGGCGGCCTCAAGGAGCGCCTTGCCCGCCTCCGCGCCATGGGCATCCGCACCATCATGATCACCGGCGACAACCCGC
>PLFY01000004.1:301-9351 GCA_003138365.1 Acidobacteriaceae bacterium | reverse complement strand
GTGATTGGACCGGAATAGACCGCTGAGCTGGTCGTGGGCGTAGATCCATTCGTCGTGTAGTAGATCGTCGCCGATGGCGTGGTCGTGCCGATCATCACCGTCTGCGCAGAGCTATAGGTACCGGCAACTGGGCTAAACGTAGGTGTAGCCGCTTGCGTCAGGTTGATGGTATAAGTTGCTGACCCTGCCGAACTGGTCGAATAACCAGTCGCCGCAGCGATGGCCTCCACCGTCTCCGTGGAAGAGACCGTGATCGGACCGGAATATACGGCCGAGCCGGTCGTCGGTGTAGAGCCGTTGGTCGTGTAGTANNCTGGTCGAATAGCCGCTCGCCACGGCGATGGCCTCCACCGTTTCAGTGGCGGACACGGTGATCGGGCCCGAATACACTTGCGAGCTGGTCGTGGGCGTAGATCCATTGGTCGTGTAGTAGATCGTCGCCGATGGCGTTGCCGTGCCGATCGCCACCGTCTGAGCGGAGCTGTACGTGCCCGCCGCTGGGCTGAATGTCGGAGCAGCCGCTGGTAAGTTGATGGTGTAAGCCGCCTTGCCCACCGCACTGGTCGAGTAGCCGCTCACCACGGCGATGGCCTGTAAAGTCTCAGTCGAAGAGACCGTGATCGGGCCGGAATAGACCGCCGAGCTGGTCGTCGGCGTGGATCCATCGGTCGTATAGTAGATCGTCGCCGATGGCGTCGTCGTTGCGATCGTCACCGTCTGCGCAGAGCTGTACGTGCCCGCAGCAGGGCTGAAGCTAGGCGATGCCGCCTGCGTCAGGTTGATGGTGTAAGCCGCCGAACCCGCCGCGCTGGTCGAATACCCGCTCGCCACGGCAATGGCCTCCACCGTCTCTGAAGTAGAGACGGTAATCGGACCGGAATACACTTGCGAGCTGGTCGTGGGCGTAGATCCATTGGTCGTGTAGTAGATCGTCGCCGATGGCGTCGCCGTGCCGATCGCCACCGGCTGAGCCGAACTGTAGGTTCCGGCAGCAGGGCTGAAGGTGGGCGTAGCTGCAACCGACGTCGACGTTGATGACATCGTCTGGTAGCTTACCGTAGGCAAATTACTTCCGTCCAACGTCTTGATAACGCTCTGCACATTCACGGGCTCGAAGTTGGAAAGCGTCAGTTGCGTGAGGCAAGTAAGGTCGCTATCACTCCATCGTGCGTCTGGAGTACCAATCAACCCGCCACTTATACCTACATCAGCAAGAATGATTCCGTAGTTTCTTAGTCCTTGGATGATGATTGCAGACTGTGGACTTGTAGAGGCGCAAGATGGAGTTGTGACGCTTGCTTTGAGACGGTAGATTTCTCCCATCGGGCTAGTGTCTGTGCAGGAAGTTGGTTGATTACCGCCTGCACTTCCAGGCTGCAAGATTAGATGATTGCCGTCTTCGTACCCTCCACTGCAAAGACCTAACCCTACATGGGTTGTGGCGGGCCACACATCATAATTAAGCGCGTTTTGCAATGTGAAGCGGATCGGATGCAATACCGATCCGTTGGGAGCACTCGGTGTGCCCGTCCCAATCACTTCATCTGCGTTGACAAGTAAAGGAGCCAAAGGAAGTCCCGCTGCGTCAGATGATCCTCCGTCTGGGGCTGGCATTGCATAGGCTCCGGTTCCGGTGCTCCCTATATTCGCCCAGTGAGCATTACTTGAGTCTGACCACGGGCCGCTGGTATATGCAGTCCCATCAAACTGTGAGGTCCACATTTCCCATAGTTGGCATGGATTCCCACCGCCTGCCGTTTGCACGATAGATATATGCCCATCTCCCACGTAGCCGTTAGGGTTAGAACTGGAAGCATTCTGCGACCCTTCAAGCGGCGTGTACCAGGGCAACGGACCCTCTGTGAAGGCGGTTGCGTTTGTATAAAGATTATTCGTTACCGCGACTAGCGTCTGATTATAAGGCACCGTAAAAATTGGTATTCCGTTTGGCTGATACTCACCAGTTCCTGGGCCGACATATGCGGCAAACTGCACACTCAAATGGGCAGATGAATAGCCCATTGGCGCTGCGGGAGATGTATCTACGGGCAAGCCTGACACGTTTATATGGAAAGCAGAATCGCTAGGGAACAACGAGCAGCCTCCAAGCGTGTTATTTCCATTCAACGCGAAGGTCACTGTCTGTGCCGCTTGTGTTCCAAGGCTGTCCGTAGCAATGAACTGAACTTCGTAGCCCCCCTGCCCGTAGTTCGTTCCCGTCAGTGCTCCGGTCGAAGAGTTCAGCACAAGCCCCGGCGGAATCGAAGCCCAATTCCCGTATGCACCCGGCGTGTTGTTGTAACTATACGTCAAGGGGGAAGTACCGCCGCTTCCTGAGAGAGCGCATCCACCAAAAGCGACATACTGAGTTCCAATGAGCACGGAGCCTGTACAGGTTCCCGCTCCAAGAGAGAACGCCGTTGCCGCAATGGTCATAGGCAGCGTGACGGTCGCGGTACTAGCAGTTGGACTGTGCGAGTCCGTCACCTTAAACGTGACGTTGGTTGGCCCTCCTGCTGTGGTCGGCGTTCCGGTAATCAACCCACCGGAACTAAGAATTAACCCAGCCGGGAGATGGCAGGTGGAGGGGCAACTCCATGTGTAGGGAAGCACTCCACCAGTTGCCGTCAGTTGCGGACTGTACGTTGATTGACTGCCGTTGTAGGTTGTGCTGACAAATCCTTCTGGAACTGCTGTGGTCGTAACAGCAAGCGTGGCTGGAGTTTCCGCCGAGTAGAAGCTGGCAATCAGTGTTGTATTAGCCCCCCCAGCACTGCCCGTGAACGTCGCGCCAACTGCTGTAGAGGTAGTTTGTATCTGGTATGCAGCCGCCGCGCCAAAGATTGCTGCTCCCGCATCGCCGCTAAAAGTTAGCGGACTCGTAACCCCGGTACTCGGTGATGCAGATTGAACGCCACTGCAACCAAGAATCAATTCGTTATTGTTCGTAGGCGTAATGTTGCCTGAAGCCTGAGAGTCGGCGGAATTGGTCTGGTCTGGCCCGGAAGCGATGCCTGAAAATAGCTGCGCCACTAATCCAGTAGCGTTCCCATAAATACTGCTGGCTGAGAACGTCATGCTCGACGTTACGGTGGGATTTGATACCGACCATAAGCTCACGCCTGTGAAGCCGGAAATGGGAACCGTCTTGACCAGGGTGTAGATATTGCTCGATGAATCCGTTGGGGCTATTCCACTGTTCATCGTGCAGATAGCGATGAAGTTTGCACCCGTGCCGCTAACAGCAGAGGTGGTCCCAGAGCCGCTGGCAACCTGGTTCACCAGACTCGGTGCCTGCGTAACGGCCGGCGTAGCGGCTGGTTTAGCCTTCACTAAACTACCGACAGTATCAGACGAACCCAAGGTATAAGCGGCCGAACCCACCGCGCTGGGCGCTGAATAGCCAGTGACCGTAGCGATGGCCTTCACCGTCTGCGTGGCAGAGACTGTGATCGGACCGGAATACTCCGTCGAGCTGGTCGTCGGGGTCGTTCCATCGGTGGTGTAGTAGATCGCCGCCGATGGAGAAGTCGGCGTGTTGATCGTCACCGTCTGCGTCGAGCTGTATGTACCGGCCACCGGAGTGAAGGTCGGCGCAGCCACCGCTGAACCTGGCACCGTAACTGTAATCGGTGTGCTCACGGATCTGCCGTAAGCGTTCGTGGAAAATAGGGTATAGGTATTGGTTTCCGTGGGAGTAATGGTCACGCTTCCGCCGCTAACCGGGCCAATCATGTCAATGTAATCGTAAGAGTCGCCGCTTGCGCTGTAAGTTATGGTGAAGGGATTCCCGGCGCTTACGCTTGACGCCGAGGCTGAGAAGCTATTGATTGTCGGCGCGGCTCCGGTCGGTGCTGCCGCAGAATCGTAACCGGGGAATTCTGGAGCCGCTTGTACGACCTCGAAGTTTGATGATGCTATTTGCTCCAAATTGGCCAAATCATTGTCGTCAAAGCGCGGATCGGACGCACCGTGGAAATAGAAGTTGCCGCCATTCTCTGCCAAGATCAAGCCATACTGCTGCATCGCGGTTAGAATGATCTGATTGACTGGGGAGAAACCGGAGATATCAAAGCTCGCCTTCAATCGTATCCGCATCCCTATGACGTTGTTCGTTCCCCAGTTATTGCCCGCGGCATGGGTGGCTGGTGGCACGAAATACCCATTATTGGCATCGTTCTTTGTTTGTTCCAAGGTAAAGCGGAGGGCGTGATTGATTGCCCCGGAAGCTATTTCGTCGTAACGCACCAACCCGGAAAATACCGACAATCCCGCGGCATCCGCCGAGGTCCAGCCAAATGGGCGCGACTCATAGTTGTGCATGTCCCAAATCGTCTCGCTCGAAGCATCCCAGTGCCCGTTGCAGCGATTCGTGTTGTACGTCTCGTAGAGTTCGCATTTCGCGCGGTCCAGCACCAGCACATGAGCATCGCCGTTGTAGGTATCCGGCCAGCCCGAGCAATCGGCTGGATTCCCTTCGATGGGAGCGGTGATTGGATACGGTGCTACAACCACATCGCTCTGAGATGCATAGTCAATTACGTTGATGGACACGGTGGGAGTCGTAGTGGAGTCTACAACGACATATGGAATACCTCCGTCGCCGGAATCGTTGCCAAAATCGGGATGCAGGTACCACCCGGCGAACCCGGAAGCGGCGACGATCGCCGACGAATTTGGGTCGACAGGAGCCGATACAATGTTGGTGTTCCATACATTGGTAGATGGAAACGGAACAAATCCATTCAGGCTTGCACCGTTGCCAAGTGACATGGCGGAGCAGGATGGGGCGGTCACGCTACCGATCGTGTAAGCTGACGAGCCCACCGCGCTGTTCGAAAGGCCGTTCGCTATGGCGATAGCCTCCACCGTCTCCGTGGAAGAGACTGTGAGCGGACCGGAATACACCGTCGAATTGGTCGTCGGTGTAGTTCCGTTGGTGGTGTAGTAGATCGTCGCCGACGAGGTCGTCGTGCTGATCGTCACCGTTTGCGCCGAGCTATAGGTACCGGCCATCGGGCTGAAGGTCGGCATGGCGGTTACGGTTACCTGTGCCAACGCCGATGAAGTGAACAGAAAAACGAGGCAAGAAACGTTAAGTACTAGCGCCTTGACGAGGATGCGGGCAGTAAAGCGGAGGCGTTGGGAATGCGTGGATATCATTATCTGGAATGGCATACTCGGTCTCCAGACATTTCCACGAACGCAAGTATGGGGCTCGTTCCATCGCCACCGCTGATGCTGGCCTTGTTGGCGCCGAAGGCACAGATCCGATTCGTCCCCGTACTTCGGCAATTCGCGGCGGATCGTCCATTACTTAACTCGCATGTCTGGTTTACCGAGTTGCGCGTGCCGCCCTTCGTGTTTCCATACCAGCTAGTCGCCATTGCGGAAAAAGTGCGGAAAGGACTGGCAAACAAAATCAAGCGTTTCATTAAGCCCTCCATGAGGCTTGAAGCAGTCGCGGTGGAAACTGGGTACTAAAACCCAGTCAGTTGGCACTAGAGTAACCAGTTTGTTGGCCATAAGTGATTCACCAAAAAGGTGACAGGCATGGCACAAAAGGGCTACTTACCTGCCTGCATTTCGGCAGGTTCTCTAGTAACTTGAAAAGTGAGCCGGCTCAGGACAATCGGACAGGGGTTTAAGTGGAGGTTCTGTTCTTCCGCAGCCTAAGATAGCTGAGAAGAGGAGAGCAGATTAGCAGACGTCCACGCAGGAACCACTCAGCGGCCTTCAAGGCGAAGATGGCTTTGGCGGCCATCAAGGGTGAGAAGACGTTGGCGGAGTTAGCGCAGCAGTTTGACGTTTACGCCAATCAGATCACGCAGTGGAAGGGCGATCTTCTGGAGGGCGCGGCGGGCGTCTTCGGTGAAGCGAAGGCTGGACCGGCTCAAGAGGCGGTCGACGAAAAGACCTTGCATGCCAAGATCGGCGCCCTGGCCTTGGAGAACGATTTTTTAGAAGGGGCGCTCACCAAGGCCCGGTTGCTGAGCGCAAGGCGATGATCGATCCCGAGTACGATCTTCCCGTCAAGCAGCAGGCCGAGGCGCTGGGCATCAGCCGCAGCAGCGTGTACTGCCAGCCGCGTCCAGTCTCAGCCGAGGACCTGTGGCTGATGCGCCAGATCGACGAGTTGCATCTGAACTACCCGTTTGCCGGCAGCCGGATGCTGCGCGATCTGCTCAGCCATCAAGGTCTGGAGGAGGGCCGCCGTCACATCCGCACGCTGATGAGGAAGATGTGTATCGAGGCCATCTAGCGCCGGCCGAACACGTCGAAACCAGCGCCAGGACACAGGATCTATCCCTATCTGCTGCGCGGGTTGGCCATCACGCGGCCCAACCAGGTCTGGGCGATCGACATCAGCGCGCCATGACGGCGAGGAGGAAACGAGGATGTAGATCGAAGACTCTTTGCTTGCTGGCCTTCGACCGGCTGCTGTGATGCAGCCCTGCTTGGGAAGCAGCCTGAGCGGAAGGGGTCAGCAGAGAATCATCCGTCCTTTCCTCGGCAAACGTTGTTTTGGTCTTGCAATCTGCCTCGGGAGCGTCATAATTGCAAGGAATCAGCGCTGAAAAAGGAGATTCCGGATTAAGTCGCTTTCATTGCTTGCGTTTGTCCCTCTGGCCCTGGCAATTGCCGCTGCCGGCCAAAATCCGGGGCCAGCGCCGCGCTTGGATGCCTGGAAGATCATCGGCCCTGGCGGCGGCGGAACCATGATTGACCCCACCATCAGCCCCCAAGATCCCAATCTCGTCGTGGAACTCTCCGACATGACGGAAGGTTACATCACGCACGATGGCGGCCAGTCCTGGCGGATGTTCAATCTGCGCACGAGATTGACAACCTTCGCTTTCGATCCGGGCAACCCAGGGCGAATCTATGCGGGAAGCGCCGCTTTGTGGCGCAGCGACGACAGCGGCCGGACATGGCGCATGTTATTTCCCAATCCGGCCAAAAAGACCGTCGAGCATCACGATGGCGACGAAGGTGATTACTACCTGACCTCGAACGACGGGAATTACGTCACCGGGTTGAACATTCTTCAGATTGTCGTGGACCCCAAGGACGCGAATGTCGTCCATATTGCATTCTCCGATCCGCAATACGGAGGAACGACGCTCCTGATCTCAAAGGACAGCGGGGGCTCCTTCCACCATGAGCACGATTATCCATCGGATAGGATCCTTCTTCTTGCCTATCCGGGCGGCGATCGGCTGGCGATCGGTACCCAGGGTGTCTACCGCGGCCGGGCGGGATCCCCGAAGTCCATCGCGGGATCTGGCGAGAAGATTTTGCATGCCAGCGCGGGCCAGGTGGATGCAGGAACAACTTTTTTTGCAACCGCTAAAAGCGGTGCCCTGTTCGTCTCCGAAGACGAGGGCCTAACCTGGCAATCGAGAACCCCGGCGCTCGGCCAACAGTCCGGGGAGTTTGGGGCTGTTGCCGCAGCCAGCGGCAATGGACGGATTGCGTACGTCGGCTTCCGGGGTCTCAAACTGGGCGAGCGCCCCGAAGACCTTTACAGCGGCATTGCCAAGACCGTCGATGCGGGCAAGAACTGGTCGATCGTATTCCGCGAATCGACCCAGCCCGCTTCTAACCTCGATGCGTCCTGGATCGAGCAGCGCGCGGATGGTACTGGGTGGGAAGGCTACAAGAGCATCATCTTCGACGCCCCTTACAGCCTCGGCGTAGCCCCCGGTAACCCCGATATCTGCTACGCTACTGATCTCTTTCGAACCTACCGGACTCTGGATGGAGGCAAGACCTGGGCCCAGGTCAACTCCGTGCGGCTGCCGGATAACCATTGGACAACCCGCGGCCTCGACGTCACGACAAACTATGGTGTGCAGTTCGACCCGTTCGACCCGAAGCATATCTTCATCGACTACACCGACATCGGAGCCTTTGACAGCCACGATGACGGCCAGTCCTGGGAGTCCGCGACCAACGGAATTCCGGATAAATGGCGGAACACAACCTACTGGCTCGCATTCGATCCCGGCGTGAAGGGCCTGATGTGGGGCGCATTCAGCGGGACACACGACCTGCCCCGGAGCAGGATGTTTCGCCGGGAAGGCGCTCTGGATCGCTATACGGGAGGTGTCGCTGTCTCTACCGATGGAGGGCGCAACTGGACCCCTTCCAACAGCCGAATGGGCGAAACGGCATTCACGCACATACTGCTCGATCCCGCGAGTCCCGTGGGGCAGCGCACCCTCTACGCCTGCGCGTTTGGCATCGGAGTGTACAAATCGACGGACAACGGCAAAACCTGGTACCTGAAAAACGCCGGCATCGCCGAAGATATCCCATTTGCCTGGCGAATCGTTCAGGACCACGACGGCGCGCTTTATCTCATCCTGGCCCGAAGCAATCAAGGACGCTACGGCGCGACAAGCGGAAGCGGCGTGCTCTATAAATCCGTCGATGGAGCCGAGCACTGGAAAAAACTGAATCTTCCCGCGGGCGTCAACGGGCCGACCGGGCTTGCGCTGGATCCCAGGGACAATCGCCGCATGTACCTTACCGCCTGGGGACAGGAACGAGCCGACGTGGACTTTGGGGGCGGGGTGTTCCTTTCCACCGACGGCGGCCAGAGCTGGAAACCTGTTTTCAACCTGTCGCAGCATGTTTACGACGTGACCATCGATGCAAGAGCGCCGGATACGCTCTACATCAGCGGCTTCGATGCGGCGGCATACCGCTCCACTGACGCCGGGCTGCATTGGACGCGCATCCGGGGCTACAACTTCAAGTTGGGCCACCGCGTAATTGTGGATCCCANNCCACCGCACCTGAAGATGTCGAGAACCCTGTCCCCGTGGCGCAGTGAGCTGCGAACAGGAGGACTCGGTTCTCCCATTATGGAGAAGAGAGTTCAGAAATCGCCTGACGTTTTCTCCCAAAACCCAAGTATTTGGGTACAAAACACAAAATTGCACGCTAAAATGGCCTGATGTGAATGCGTATGAAGGTTGTGTGCAACGTTCCGATTCAATAATTGTAAGTGTACGATGAAGCTTTCAATACCCACAATTTCC
>PLFY01000004.1:0-230 GCA_003138365.1 Acidobacteriaceae bacterium | reverse complement strand
CACAATTTCCTTAGCGATGAGGAAGCCGAGATGGATATCGGTTATACTCGCCTGTCGAACGGATTCAGCCGCAAACTTCGCAACCATGCGGCGGCAACGGCGCTCAATTACTTCGCCTACAACTTCATTCAGATTCACAGAACCCTCCGAATGACGCCCGCCATGGCTGCTGGCGTGACTGACAGGCCGTAGGAAGCAAAGGACTTGGTTGCGTTGTGGGAGTCCTACGA
>PLFY01000209.1:7667-8035 GCA_003138365.1 Acidobacteriaceae bacterium | reverse complement strand
CCGCGCTCGATGCGCCCGGTCACAACCGTGCCGCGCCCGGAGATCGAGAAAATGTCTTCGATCGGCATCAGGAAAGGCTTGTCGATCGCGCGGTCGGGCCGAGGAACATACGTGTCCACCGCCTCCATCAGCTCGTCGATCTTGGCTTCCCACTGCGGCTCGCCGTTCAAGGCGCCCAGTGCCGACCCGCGAATCACCGGAACGTCGTCGCCCGGGAACTGGTACTTGCTCAGTAGCTCGCGCACTTCCATCTCGACTAAGTCGGTAAGTTCCTCGTCCTCGACCGCGTCGCACTTGTTCAAAAACACAACCATGCAGGGAACGCCCACCTGGCGCGCAAGAAGAACGTGCTCCTTGGTCTGCGGCAT
>PLFY01000209.1:4866-7648 GCA_003138365.1 Acidobacteriaceae bacterium | reverse complement strand
TACTCCACGTGCGCCGTGGCAATCGTAATCCCGCGTTCCCGCTCTTCCGGCGCGTTATCAATAGAATCGAAAGACCGGAATACAATCTTCGGGTTGTGCTTCTGCAGCACCTTGGTGATCGCCGCTGTCAGCGTCGTCTTGCCGTGATCGATGTGCCCGATCGTTCCCACGTTCACGTGCGGCTTCGAACGGTCAAACTTTTCTTTGCCCATCTTTAGATCCTTTCCGTCAAACTTTCTTCTTGTCGCCCCGGCCTTGTCGTTTCAGCCTCGTCGTTCCTGCCTCGTCCCGCCGGTAGAATCCAGCCACGCAAAACCCGAGGCATCGCCTCAGTAGTACGCGTACACCCTGAAATACCGCTGCCGCAGTTCCAGCGGCACCGCTTCCACAAGCCGCAGATACCGCTCGCGCGTCAATCCCTGGTCAGACACTGGCAGCCCCTCGTAAAGCCCCGGCGCCGCCTTGCCCAGCAACCCGCGCTTCAACACGCCCGCGTAGTCGCGAATTCGCAGCTTCGCCTTGCTTACGCGCTCCAGCAAAACTTCCACGTCCCGCGCGTCGAAGGCGGCATCGATCAGCGCATGAAGCTGCGCATAACCCTGCTCATCCCGGACGGCAATCGCTGCCTGCTCAAACATCGTCTCGTACCCTCGTCCTTAGGCCTTCCCGGCCCGTCCACGCTTGTCGAACCTTGCTCACCCCGAGTCTGGAGCGGGAGACGGGGATCGAACCCGCGACCAACAGCTTGGAAGGCTGTGACTCTACCACTGAGTTACTCCCGCCTGAAAACAGTGGACAGTGAACAGTGGTAAGTGAACAGCGCTTCTGCCGGAAAGCACATTTCACGCCCGGCAACTATTCACTGTGCACTGTCCACTGTGCACTTGCACCTCTGGAGCTGATGACCGGGTTTGAACCGGTGACCTCTCCCTTACCAAGGGAGTGCTCTACCAACTGAGCTACATCAGCCCTCTTGCAAATCTCGCACTCCCCGGGCTTTTGGGAGTGACTCAATTGTCAGGGTTAAAACCCTGACCTGCCGCACCATCAGCCCTCTTGCTAACTCCTGGGCGCCTTACTCCCGCCCTCGTCCCTCGCACCCTCATTCCTGGTGCGGCGAATCTTCTCCGCCTGCCGGGCCAAAACCGTACGCAAAGCCATTGCGCCAATCACAACCAGCGGAACTAACCGAATCTCCACCGGCCTGCCCAGAACGAGTACCTTACCCTCGCCCACCGTGAACCAGACCAGCGCAGCTAAAACCCCAAACAGCGCCAGAGCCACCCAGAACTTCCGGTCCAAATCCGAACCGGTCCTGTGCGGACCCTCTTCCATGCGCTTCAATTCAGCCCTGCTGTAATAAAACCACTGCATACAGCCCAGGCCTCTTCGCGCATTCCAGCCCCTCAATTCATGGTGCACAGGGGAGGATTCGAACCTCCGTAGCTCCAAGGAGCGGCAGATTTACAGTCTGCTGCCATTAACCGCTCGGCCACCTGTGCCCAGTCACCCCGGCGACCAAGACCTGTCGCTGGGGACCCCGCCCAACCCTGCCTGCTCCCAACCTGCAACCCACTTCAACGCATCAGATTCAACGCATCAGGCCCCGCCCGGAGTCCTCCGGCATATCGGAGCATGTCACCTCTGTGGGATCACCGCGGAGGACAGGCCCGGCGCTCAAAAAACCCGCTCGCCGGTCAATTTCTTGCCGTCTCAGGCCCCGTTTTCAGGTTCCTCTAAGTGGAGCTGGCGAAGGGATTTGAACCCCCGACCCTCTGATTACAAATCAGATGCTCTACCAGCTGAGCTACGCCAGCCCTTCCCACCCGGAAAACACACCGAAAACCAGTCCGGAAACCAATTCAACCATCCCGAATGCGCGCATGGACACACTCCCGCTCCGCACACACAACGGCATAGAAATCAAGGTTAGCACACCCCCGCCAGCGGAGCAAACCGAGCCGGCAAACTCAAGCCGCCCTGCGCGCAACCTGCTTGAGCGCCGGACTTCCCGCAGCCCGCCTCAGGTCGAACTCGTTCTGCAAATTGAGCCAGAACTGAGCCGGAAGCCCAAAATAAATTCCCAGACGCAACGCCGTGTCAGCAGAAATCGCCCGCTTCCCGCGCACAATATCCCCAACCCGCGGAGCAGGCACAGCCAAATCCCTGGCCAACCGGTAGGCGGTCAGCCCCAACGGCTCCATGAACTCCGTCAGCAGAATCTCCCCTGGATGAATCAATGCGGCAGTCCCAGGCATTTCTACCTCCTCTCGGCACATAGCTCAGTGATAATCAACCACTTCCACATCGTGCGCAGTTCCATCGCGCCAGACAAAGCAGACTCGATATTGATCGCTGATGCGAATGCTGTGCTGGTCTTCCCGGTTCCCGCGAAGTTTTTCCAGCCGGTTGCCCGGAGGCACGATCAGGTTCTCCAGCGCCAATGCGGCATTCAAAATGTAAAGCTTTTTCAACGCTTGCCGGTTCAACCGGGGAGGCAGGCGTCTGCATCTGCCTGTCGTCCAAAGCCTTTCGGTATCAGCGTCCCGAAATCCGGCGATCATGCTTTATAGTAACACATCGCGTTCAGAACGCGATGCATACTCATCGCCAGATCCGCTTGTCGAGTGCCTCGATCCCTGGACTTTGCCCTGAGTTCGTCAAAGCGGATCTCGGCCTTGAGACTTGGGAGACTAAAGCCTCGGCCGCCGACCCCCAAATCAATCCATGGAGCCTCTTGCAAAATTCCATTGAGACTACAAAAAGCGTCAGGGCACGACTT
>PLFY01000209.1:0-4843 GCA_003138365.1 Acidobacteriaceae bacterium | reverse complement strand
GGCAATTTTGCAAGAGGCTCCATGATTCAGAATAAGCCGGAACGTCGCGTTCAATACAGAATGCGTACCCTGCTCCAACTCGGTCGATCCCTACCGCGTGAGTCCCTCCAATCCCCCTCGCCGCGCAGAAACCCCTTGCGCAATCCACTCATTCGTTGGATGATTCGATTGCTACCCCAAAGCTTGCTCAACCCCCTCGGAATGGTACGGAGACGCCTCATGCGCAACAGTTTTCTCGCCGTTGTATTGCTCGCAATTTGCCCTCTGCTCGCCGCGCAACAGGCGCTCAACAACGACTCTGTCATCAAACTGATCAAGGCCGGCCTCTCGGACGATCTCGTCATCACCTTCATCAACGCCTCGCCCGGAACATTCGATACCACCCCCAACGGCCTCATTGCCCTCAAAAAGGCCAAAGTCAGCGACAAAGTTGTGGCTGCCATCGTGCTCAAGGCCTCCGGCGCCGGACAGCCTGGTGGCGCTGGGGCCGGAGCGGGTCAGTCCGGCTTTTCGCCAACCGCGACCGGCCCCGGCGGCCTACCCCAAGGCATTGACGATGTTGGCGTTTACTTTCGCGACAAGACCGGCGCATGGGTGCCCATGCTGCCGGAAATTGTGATCTTTGAAAGCTCGGGCAAGTTCAAGAACATCGCTTCGGCGGGCATCGTCAAAGGCAACCTCAACGGCCACATCGAGGGCACTCGTTCCAAGCTGAGCGCTTCGTTCCCGGTCACCCTCGCCGTCTACCTGCCGGAAACGGTGGAAATCAGCGAGTATCAGTTGCTCCACCTTCACCCCAACGCCGACTCGCGCACGTTCCTCTCCGCCGCGGGAGGAGTCCTGCACACCTCCGCCGGAGCAATGAAGGACGCAATCGACTTTCAGCCCGAGAAGATGGCCCCCCGCCTCTACCAGATCACCCTCCAGCCCAGTGCTGGAAAAGGTGAGTACGGCCTGCTCGCCCCCGGAACGACGAACAGCTCGAACAAGGAAAGCAGCGGAAAGATCTATACCGTCAGCATCGCCGAGTAAGTCGAGCCTTCGGCGAGTTATTAGCTCAACCGAGCCGCTCCGGCAAGAACGCGCTTGCGGAAACCAGCACTTAGGCAGATCATTGAATTGCTTCCCCTTAACCGCTTTGCCGGCACGGAAAGGTAAGGAGAAGCTGTATGCGGAAGAGTTTCATCTCACTCGTGTTTTTGGCATTTTGTTCCGTCCTCGTAGCTCAGCAAGCGGTGAACAGTAACTCCGCCGTCAAGCTCGCGAAGGCTGGGCCTTGGATGGATCATCCCGTCGGCAGCGGAAGGAGCCTTTTAGAGGCGTTGAAGAATAGTTGAAAATCCGCTTCGCGAAAACATTGGCGCCGCCATTCTTCCGGCCAGCGACTCGATGCGGCGTGAGGAACGCAAAACATCCCCCCTGAGGCATAATCTCAATGAACGAAACGCGACCGGAATCGCTTAGGCGGCCGGCGGCAAATTTATATCGTCGGAAACATAGGCGTGCAATGCGGAACCCTTCTTGATGTCTATGTCCTTGCCGTGTTTGATCAACCCAATCGGCCCAAAAAGCACGGTGAGAACAATGGCTCCGGTGGTGCCGCTTTCCCCTTCCTTCCCCTTTGTTCCGCGAAGATGGACCCTGAAAGTCCCAACTTTTAGATAGTTAAGCCGGACGTTCAACTCGCCGGCCTTTCCCATCATCCCTGCCTTCTTCGCGTTTGTTACTTCGCCCTGCGCCTTCGCGCCGGCCTTCGCGACTACAAAGTCTCCAACCTTGAGATCCTCGGCTAGGACAAGGGTTATTTGGTCTCCTTCGACGGCTGTCTTCGAGCTTAGATCTTCGTCAAACACGAGTGGCACATCGGTTCCATCAGCCAAGAGAACTTGCGCCGGGGCGTTCCCTGGAGGGGAGGCCTGATTTTGTGCCGGAGTCGTTTGGCCCGGCTGTTGCGCATACGCTGCTGGGTATCCCTGCCCGATAAGCAAGGACGCCAGGACGACGGGAGTCAGAAACTTCTGCAAGTACATATTCCTCCGGTAAAATGTTAAGGATTTCGACGCAAGCATGATACACCCGAATTCGGCTGCGTCGATGTGCGCCAGACCACTCTCTTCTCTGCATTCACAAGAAACTGCTCAATGAGCAAAGGAGTAGTTCCCGGAACTCCTCCCTCTTCTCGAATGATGCCCGATTTCCCTGGGAGCGATACCGTATCTCTGACGGCCCCATATGCACAGACGCACCCGAAGAACGCCTTCGATACTGGCCGCGGTCCTGCTCCTGCTGCCCCTCGCCATCTTCCTGCGCTCCAAGGCTCCGCCTGAAGCCGCGCGCCTTCTCCGGCCGCTCCAGTTCAGGCAGCACTCGTCATCGATTCCACCCCTCTCGGTGCAGACATCGAAATCGACGACGCCTTTGTTGGCAACACACCGTCTAACGTGCCCGTACCTTTCGGAAGTCATCAGATCGCCGTCAAGAAAAAAGGGTTCACGGATTGGACAAAGACCCTCAACGTCACTGGAGGGTCTGTTCACCTGAATGCAGAATTGGACCAAGCCCCGGCGAGCCAGTAGAACTGGCGGGCGCACAGGTTGGGATAAGGCAAACCTTGCGAGAAACCGCATTTAGGCAGATGATTGCCTTGCGTCCCCTTTAACGCTTTGCCGGTTCTGCAAGGTAAGGAGAAATCCTGTGCGCAAGAATCCTATCGCAATCATATTTCTGGTGGTCTGCCCTTTACTTGTAGCTCAACAAGCACAGCCCGCTCCTGAAACGCCCGCTGCGCCACTGCAAGCCACGCCTGCAATCACAGAAACGCCGCGCGTTTTCATCACCGACAGCGAATCGTGGGAAACGAGTGGCTCCTCCGGCGGCAGTCATGGTGTTTTCGGCTCCCAATCGCATGGCGGAGCGCGTCCGCAAACTGCCGAGATCATTAAGACCTTCGGCCAACGCTGCCCTCAAGTTATCGTGAACAACAAGCAGGAGATCGCCGACTACATCGTCGTACTAGACCACGAAGGCGGCAAAGGAATTCTGCAGCATAGAAACAAAGTCGCCGTCTTCGATCATGTGTCTGGCGACGTTGTGATAAGTCAATCGACCTTGTCATTGGGGGGCTCTGTCGAGGAGGCATGCAACGGAATCGTCCAGCATTGGGCCGCGCATGGAGCGGAGATTCTCGCAGCGAAAGAAAAGCCCGCCGCTGTCACGCCGGCGCCCGCCGTTACGGCAACCGTTGCAGTCCCTGTTCCGCCTCCATCCCCCGCGCAAGCGTCCGTCGCCATCGACTCCACCCCTCCCGGCGCGGACATCGAAATTGACGGCGCATTCGTCGGCAACACACCCTCCACCATTTCAGTAGCTCCAGGTAGCCATCAGATCGTCGTCAAGAAAAAAGGCTTCACAGATTGGACCAAGACCCTCAACGTCACCGGAGGGTCTGTCCACCTGAATGCGGAGTTGGAGCAGGTGCCACCTTCGCAGTGACCCCACCTTCGCAGTGACCAAGGAACTCCTATCGAGCGACTCTTCGGCCCAACCCGGAGTGATACCGTATCTCTGACGGCCCCAAATGCACAGACGCACCCGAAGAACGCTCTGGATACTGGTCGCGGTCCTGCTCCTGCTGGCCCTCGCCATCTTCCTGCGCTCCAAGGCCCCGCCTGAGGCTGCCCGCCTGCTCCCTGAATCCGACGGCATTCTCTATATCAACCTCAAGCCCGTTCGCGCCTTCCTGCACAAAGACCTCAAGCCGCCCAGCCGCGTCCCCGAATACCAGCAATTCGTCGACGCCACCGGCATCGACTGGGAGCGCGACCTCGACCAGGTCGCCATCGCCCTGCACCGAATGCCGGACCCCAACGGCCCCAACGGGCCAGTTGCTTATTCCATGGTCCTGGTGGGCAAGCTTACCGGCAAGCGGCTCAACGACTGGCTCGACGCCCACGCTGCCTCCCGCGAGTCCTACGACGGCCACACCATCTACTCCATCCCGTCAGAAGGCCGCACGGTGCGGGTTGCGCAAATTGGCTATGACNNGACCGCCATCGCACCGCCGCTTGGCCCTTTGCCGGCTCGACGCTGCTCAACCAGCACTACCACGAGGTGCCGCTCCTTGCTCTTGCCTGGGGCGTCGGTCAAATCGGCATGCCCTTCTCTGAGCGCGGAGCCATCAGCATCTTCGGCCTCTCCCTGCCCCTTGAGGACGACTCCATCATCGTCGCCAGCGCCACCCCGGCCTTGTCGCTGAATGGTTCGCTAGCGGGCTCGCTCGACCTCAAAGTCGAAGAAATCGCCGCAACCGACGAAGTAGCCGCCAGACAGGCTGCCTCCTTGGCCACGCTCGTCTCCGTCGCCCGCGAATTCACCGCACCGCTGGCCGCAAACACCGCCAACAATGGCCTCAAACAGATCCTCGAAAACGCTAAAGTCATCGCGAACCGAAACCGTGTCGTGGTCACCGCCACCCTCACGCCGTCGCTGCTCGCCAGCCTCGCCCAAGGCGAGACCGCCCAGCCCGCTTCCTCTCCAGCCCCAGATGCATCCAAGTAAATAATTTGGAGATGAATATCAATCGTGCTCAGGCATGGCGCCAGGGGTGAAGACTTTGTGTCAGGGCACGACCGGGGTACCCAGGGACACCCCTGGGTCGCGTGCCGCAAGTGGCTGAAAATAAATGTGGGCTTTGCAGGCTGCGGAAAAACTCGTTCCGGGGCGCAGGAAGCGTCAGGGCACGACTTTAGTCGTGCCGTAAGTGCCGCAGAATCAATACGGGCTTCAGCCCCTGCGGTATGCTTTTCGGGTATTTCGGTTGAATTCGGGCCTTTTTCCGCAGCCT
>PLFY01000159.1:78042-87812 GCA_003138365.1 Acidobacteriaceae bacterium | reverse complement strand
GGCATGAGCCACGGGTGCGGATACGAACTCAACCCGCCGCCCGGCTTCAGTTCACGGCGGAAGTTTTCCAGCTTTTCTTTCGGGATACGCCCTTCAAGATAGGCGCGAGCGTAAATACCGGGCGCGGCGTGGCCCTGAAAATAAACGAAGTCGCGATCGCCGCTTTCAGTTTGGGCCTGGAAAAAATGATTGAAAGCAACTTCGTACAAAGTTGCTGCCGAAGCGAACGTCGAGATGTGACCGCCAATCCCTTCCTGGATTTTGTTGGCACGTACCACCATGGCCAAAGCGTTCCAGCGCACCAGGCTCTTGATGCGCCGTTCCATCTCCTGACTGCCGGGGAACGGCGCTTGTTGCTGGGATGGAATCGTATTCTGGTAAGGGGTGGTCGCTGAAAAGGGAAGATTCACTCCAGCGGCGCGCCGCGCGTGCAGTGCCAGTTGTTGCAGCAGTCGTCCCGCGCGCACGGGACCACCCTTGGACAACACATAGTCCAGCGAGTCAACCCACTCTCGTGTTTCCAATACCTCTTGACCGTCAGTTTCCGTCTGAGCCACGTCTGATCTCTCCGTCTGATTATGCCGAATTACTCATGATATTCAATTATGCGGAATCTTGCTGGGCGAAGGTTGATGGCGAAACGTTCTACAATGCTGAACGTCAGGATGAATGTAGGAGCCAGCGTTTCCCGAGTTTCAATGCAAGCTGCCTTCGGAGGCCCTCAATGGTGAAGATTGTGCTGCTCGTGCTGCTCGTTGTAGTCGTTATATTCCTTGTTCCGCGCCTGTTATCCAGTTCGCGCGCCGCTACTCCCGCACCGGGAAGCACTGCGCCCGACTTCACATTGGCCTCGCAGGAAGGTACTTCCGTCAGCCTGAAGGATGGTCGCGGGAAATGGGTGGTCCTCTATTTTTATCCCAAGGATCAGACTCCCGGCTGTACGCGCGAGGCCCACAACTTTCAGATGGATCAGTCCAAGTATAATCAGCGCAACTCCGTGGTTTTGGGTGTAAGCGTGGATAGCGTGGACTCGCACAAGAAGTTCTGCGCGAAAGAAGGTTTGAATTTCAAGCTGTTAGCAGACAGCGATGGCACAGTGAGCAAGGAGTACGGCTCGCTCACCAATCTGGGGGTAGCAAAGTTTGCCGCGCGGCATACGTTCCTGATCGATCCTGCCGGCAAGGTTGCAAGAGCATATACCAACGTTGACCCCGGCCGGCACAGTGACGATGTTTTGGCTGCGCTTGATCAGTTGCAGAAGGAATAGTTGTGTCTGTCCTTCATCCTTGCGGATGGCAAGAGCCTTAAGTTTTGAGCTAAGAGACCCCCCGGCCGCTTTGGTGTCACTCGTCGCAGCGTAAACTATTGAAATGGCAACAGCGGCGCGGCAACCGGAGGTGAGGCCTTCCAGGGACCGGCATGACTACTGCTTTCCGCCCGGCTTTCAGCGCAATCTTTTATGGGTTGCGTTCCGCAAGCTCCGTCCAGCAAATCCCATCCTTCTCTTTCAACACCTGGCCGAGACTTATGGAGATATCGCACACTACAAGATCGGTCCTCACCACATTGTTTTTCTGAACCATCCTGAGTACATCCGGGAGGTGCTGGTAGTGCAAAACGACAACTTCATCAAAGAACGCACGGTGCAGCGCACCAGGATGTTGCTTGGCGAAGGCATGATCACTAGTGAAGGGGCGGTGCACCGCGCCCAGCGACTGGCCGCGCAACCTGCATTCCACCGGCAACGCATTGGCGAATATGCCGCCATCATGGTGGAAGAGGCGGGGCGCATCCGTGATTCGTGGCGTGCGGGTGAACGGCGCGATATCGCCGCCGATATGATGCATTTGACTCTCAATGTGGTGGCGCGCACCCTGTTCGCAACTGACTTGCGCGAGGAAGTTTATGAGCTTGCGGCGGCGATCAACCGCATCATGGGTCTCTACAATTTTCTGGTGATGCTGCCCGCAGCGGAATGGCTGGTGCACCTGCGTCCTCCGGGTTTGGCCGCATTCGTGAGAGCGCGCAAACGAATCGACGCCGTGGTCTATCGGATGATCGAGGCGCACCAGCGAAGCGGTCTCGATCGGGGAAGCCTGCTGGATCTCATGCTCGCGGCCTCGCCCGCAAACGACGAGGCGTCGCGACAGTCTTTGCGGGATCAGGTCATCACCGTCTTTCTCGCAGGCTACGAGACCGTTGCTAATGCGCTGTCGTGGACGTGGTATCTTCTCTCGCAGAATCCCGACAGCGAGGCTAAGTTTCACAATGAGGTCGACGAAGTACTTGAGGGCAGGCTTTCTGTTGCCGAGGATGTTCCGTGCCTGCGTTACACCGAAAACGTTATGGCGGAGTCGCTGCGACTGTATCCGCCGGCGTGGGCGATGGGCCGCTATGCCCGCAACGACTTCGCTCTCGGCGACTATTTTCTTCCGGCGCGAACTACCGTGCTGATCAGCCAGTTCGTCACCCACCGCGACCCGCGGTATTTTCCCGATCCTCTGCGCTTCGATCCCGATCGGTTCACTGCGGAAGGCAAAGCCAAGCGTACGAAATTCACCTACTTCCCGTTTGGTGCGGGCGTACGGCAATGCATCGGGGAATCGTTTGCCTGGATGGAAGGCGTGCTGATTCTGGCCACGCTGGCGCAGAAATGGAAACTACGATTGGTTCCGGGTCATCGCGTTGAGCCGCAGCCACTCATTACGCTCCGTCCGAAATGTGGCATGCTCATGCGAATCGAACCGCGTTGAGATGGTTCATTTTTGTTCCGTTGGTTTTTTCGCATCCGTCAGGTACATATCCGCGATGTGCTCGGCGATCTTGCCTGGCTTAGCCTCCGCCAGATTCGTCAACACGACGACCGTCAACTGATCGTCCACATAGCGAGCGATGGTGGTCTTGAATCCCTGCCACGCGCCATCGTGGCTGATCACGCGGTGTCCCTGCCNNAGCCGTAACCGTCTTTGTTTGATTGGCCGTTCTTCAATTTCGCGGGTGTCCACATCTGGTTGAGGCTCGAGCGCTTCAGGAGTTTCTCGGTGTATAACGCCGCGTCCCAGTTCGACAGATCGAGAATAGAAAAGTAAAGGCTCCCATCGGCCGTTGTGTTGACCATCGGCGCGACCCAGTCCTGATTTTTCAGATCACCCTTCGCCAGTCGGTACCCGGAGGCGCGATTGGGAACGATATCGGCTTCGCTGATGATTCGCGTCGTCTGCATTCCAAGCGGCTGGAAAATTCGCTGCTGCAGAAAGTCACCGTAGAATTCTCCAGTGACGCGGTGAATCAAAATTCCCAGCGTCAGGAATCCCAGATTACTGTATTCCCACTTCGTGCCGGGAGGGTATGCCAGCGGAATGCCCTCCACCAGCTTCAGTAGTTCGGCTTCCGTCCAATCTTTGCGAAAATCGAACTTCTCGGGATAGTCGCCGAAGCCGGCAGTGTGGCTCAGCAACTCCCTTACCGTCACTTCTTTCCAGCTGGCCGGAGCGTCCGCGAAATATTTTGTAAGCGGATCGTCAAGACCCACCTTGTCCTCCTCGACCAGCATCATTACTGCGGTCGCGGTGAATTGCTTGCCCACTGATCCCGACTGGAATACGGTTTCGGGCTTTACCGGGACTTGCAGTTCAACGTTGGCCAGGCCGAAGCCTTCGGCCCGCACGATCTTTCCGCTGCGGGAAACCAGAAGGGCCAGACCGGGTATGTGCTGCCGTTGCATTTCCTCGCGCACATAACTTTCAGCGGCGCCCCGACTCGCTTCGGTTTGAGCGCTTAGGATTGGAAGGAGGAAAGAAACCAACGCCATCGCGGCGAGCCCAGGAAGGACGAGAGAATACTGGCTGCGGAGATTCATTCACACCTTTCTGTTTCTCAATTATCTCGATTCTGCATCAACGTGGATCGTGGAAGTGATGGTAGGAAGCTCGACTCGGAAGACAGATCCATTTCCCGGTTCACTCTTCACGGTGATCGATCCCTTGTGCAGTTGGACGATCCATTGTGCGATGGCAAGGCCCAGGCCGGCTCCGCCCAAAGCGCGGCTGCGTGCTTTATCGACCCGGTAGAAGCGCTCAAAAATTATTGTTTGATCTTCGGAAGCAATTCCAATTCCCGTATCTTCGACGCTTACTACGGCGCGGCCGTTCTTCTGTTCCGCTGAAAGGGTTACTTTGCCGGGTGAAGGCGTGTACTTGAAGGCATTGTCGAGCAGGATATCGACTACGCGCCGCAGAGCATGTTCATCGCCCATCACGGTCAGCGGTTGCGTGCCCGAGCGCTCCTCGAATTGCAAATTACGCAGCGAAGCGACTTGATTCCATTTCGCTGCAGACTCGCGCACGGTCGGTAGCAGATCGATGGGATGAATGTCGAGCGCTTCGCTGCCCGAATCCGCACGAGCCAGAGCAAGAAGCTCTTCGATAAGTCTTGCCGTGCGATCGGCTTCCAGAAGAATGTGCCGGAGAGCCTCGCGATATTCACATTCATCCCGCGATCGGCGCAAGGCGAGCTCCGCTTCGGTGTGGATAAGCGCGATGGGGGTTCGCAATTCGTGCGAAGCATCGGCCGTAAACTCCGTGACGCGCAAAAAGGCGGATTCGATCCGGGCTAGCATTTCGTTCAAGGTATCGGACAGCAGTTGCAACTCGTCTCCAGTATGCAATTGCTCAAGCCGGCTGCCGAGGTTGTGGCCCGAGATGGTGCGGGCGGTGCGGGCCAGGGCATCGACGGGGGCCAAAGCTTTGCGGCTGAGCCAATAGCCGACGACCGACGCCGCCAGCAGCAAAACCGGCGCGAACATGAGCAAGTATTTCCGGAAGGCGTCGAGCGTTTCGATCTCTTCATCGAGCGTGCTGCCAATTTGCACGATGAAGAATTGGCCATTGATGTCCATCTTCTCGCTCAAGATGCGAAAGGGAAGCTTGCCCAGCTTGCGTATTTCGTAGCGCGGCTTCTTCAACTGGATGAGTGAGAGAGTCGGGAGCGGATGCTCGTCAAAAAATCGCGAGCGATAGATGAAGTGGCCGCCGGCATCGCTGATTTGCAGATAGTCTTCGGAGCGTTCGATCTTGTAGTCTTCGCTGATCTCTGCTTGTAACTGCGCCGTCGGCACATCCTTTCGAGCTTCCAGAAATCGCTCGAGATCTGCGGCCTGGCCCTCCAGGGTGGCGTCGGCAATGTCATACAGATTCTTCCGCAGGATAAACCACATGCCAGCGCCAAAGACGAACTCGGCGAGCAGGAAGATCGCCAGATACCACAGCGCCAACCGCATGCCGATGGAAAGACGTTTCAACGGGCAGACTCCTCACGAATCATGTAGCCTACACCGCGGACCGTGAGGATCAGCTTGGCCATGCCTGCGCGGTCCACCTTCTGGCGCAAGAGTCGTACGAAAGCGTCGAGAGTGTTGTCTTCGATTTCGCGTTCGAAGCCCCAGACGGATTCGATCAAGGTATGCCGCGGGACGACTTTGCCGGCGCGGTACATCAAGCGCTCCAGCAGATTGTATTCGGTGCGCGTCAGAGTTATCGAAACTCCGGCCCGGGAGACTTCGCGCGATTCCGGGTCGAGAATGAGATCGCCCACCTGCAGCCGGTTCTGCGGACGGGATGTAGCGCGCCGCTGCACCGCGCGCAAACGCGCCAGCAGTTCACTGAAGCTGAAAGGCTTGGTGAGATAATCGTCGGCGCCCGCGTCCAGGCCGCGCACTACATCGGGAACGGAGTCCTTAGCCGTGAGCATCAGCACAGGGGTTGCGATTCGCTCCTGACGAAGCTTCTTGGCCAGTTCGAATCCATTCATCTTGGGCAACATGATGTCGAGCACGACGGCGTCGAACTCGTAGGCGTGAGCGAGTTCCCAGCCTTCGCCGCCGTCGGAGGCGCACACTACGTTATGGCCCTCTTCGGTGAGGCCACGGCGCAGCAGTTCGAGCATGCGCGGTTCATCTTCGACGACGAGCAGTTTCACAGGGTGGTTGTACCACAATCCTGTTTATTCGCTCGACCTGAAGATCGGAGGAAGGTATCCGGGCTGCGCTTCCGCCTTGACAATCGAAGCGTCAGCCAATCCCCAAGTACTATCGTGAAAGCATCATGATCTGTACCGACGAGGAGAGCTGTTTAAGTTCAGCGGCGACGGCCAGTCCGTTGGTGGGTGACACCCAGTAATCAAGGACGCGCACGCCTGCAGCGATCGCTGCTCTTACAAAAGTCAATCGGACTCAGTGCGGGGGGCGCTCTTTCAACTTATTCATTGTTTGTGCCATGATTTCGTCAGGGGATCCCTTAGCAACAATCCGCACCAGCAAGCCAAGATCTTCGTAGAACTGGATGAGTGGTGCTGTGCTTCGTTCGTATGCGTTAAGGCGCACGGTGATGGATTCCGGCCGGTCATCTTCGCGCTGATAGAGGCGGCCTCCGCAACGATCGCAAACGCTCGCGATTTTTGGCGGCCTTTCCGTAACATGGAAAACTGATTTGCATTGTTCGCAAGTGCGGCGACCGCTCAGCCGCCGCACAATTTCGTTCACCGGCAGTTCATAGTTCAGTACCGCGCTAAGCGAAAGCTTCTCCTTTTCCATCAGTTCTTTCAGCGACTCGGCTTGTCCCAGAGTGCGGGGAAACCCGTCGAGGACGAAGCCGCCGCAATCGAGGATGCAACCGCTCCGCTCGAGCACCATCTCCCACACGGTAGAGTCCGGCACCAGGTCGCCGCGGCGCATATACTCCAAGGCTACCCTCATCGCCGGCGATTGATCACAGTCGCTGCACTTTGCGGCTGCGCGAAAGACATCGCCGGTTGAGAGATGGCAAGCACCCAGACGCTCCGTCAGGAGTTCGGCTTGCGTCCCCTTGCCCACGCCCGGCGCCCCCAGCAAAATCAGCCGCCAGGGGTGCTTGCGTTCCGCCGGAAGCGCTGTGCAGTTTGCCGAAGGCCCCTGCAACCACGCGATGCGATCATTCTTGATTGGTGCGTTCATGCCTACGAATCTACGCAGGAGGGCGCGCCTTGCAGTGACCCCGGTCACATGTGATGAAAAAGGCAAACCGTCTTTGGGAACGACCGCCGACACCGACGGCGCCTGAAGGGATAAAGCAATCAGTTGCTACAGGAAGGATTGGAGGCGCGGGTCGGAATCGAACCGACGCATAAAGGTTTTGCAGACCTCTCCCTTACCACTTGGGTACCGCGCCTTGGCAGGGCTGCCTAATATTTGCTTCGCTCCACACCACCGTAGCCAACCCGGCCGAAGCCGGAGGGCGGAATGGAGCGGGAGACGAGATTTGAACTCGCGACCCTCGCCTTGGCAAGGCGATGCTCTACCACTGAGCTACTCCCGCATCGTGCAAGATTGAGTATACCGGGCTGCCGAAATGCGGTCAAACAGCGGCCTGTGCCGTGGATGCGGCGAACAGCAGTGCGACTGCGGCGGGCAAGGCTGATCCTGATCCAGCTACCTGATCTGGCTGCCGGATCTGGCTGCCTGACCCGGCTGCCGGGCCGGCTAGGCCACGGTTGAGGCTGGTCAAGCAGCATCCGGCCGCGAACCCTTCTCCTCCCGCACAATCTCGCCGTCCCGCATGTAGAGGATTCGGCTGGCGATGGAGGCGGCCTCTGGATTGTGGGTGATCATCAGGGTTGTCTGGCCCAGTTCGCGGTTCGACTTGAGCAGCATTTCGAGCACTGCTTCGGAGTTCCTGGTATCCAGGTTGCCGGTGGGTTCATCGGCCAGCACAATGGCCGGCCGCGTGATGAGCGCACGCGCAATGGCCACACGCTGCTGCTCGCCGCCGCTCAACTCCGAGGGGCGGTGCTGAAACCTGCCCTGAATCGAGAGAAGTTCGCTCAAATGGTCAAGGTACTTGAGATCCAAAGGCTCCTTGCGGCCGCTGACGGCCCACGCGATCTCGATATTGCCCATGGCCGAGAGCGTGGGCAGCAGGTTGAACTTCTGGAAGACGAAGCCGATCCGCTGCTTGCGCAGCCGTGTGCGCTCGCCGTCGCTGAGCGTGGCAAAATCGACGCCGTCGATGACCACGCGCCCCTCGGTGGCCTGGGTGAGCCCGCCCAGCAGATAAAAGAGCGTGGACTTGCCCGAACCCGAGGGGCCAACGATGGCTACAAACTCCCCACGCTCCACGGCAAGCGATACGCCGCGCACCGCGGTGACCTGAAGTCGGCCCGCCGCGTAAACCTTGGTCAGGTTTTCGGCGAGAATGATCGGCGAGGACTGTTCGGTCTGCACAATTGACATTGTAAATGCGACGCGTGGCCGCCGCCTCGCTTAGAATGAGTGTGCATCGGTCAGCAATGGCGGTGCATCGATTCTTAGCCTAGGAACACAGGATTCCCCTCGAATGACCGCCGATCTGAAATCTACTCTCGTATCCTCTGTGCAAGCTGCCGCCGATCAGGCCGGACTGGTCCTGGTCTCCGCGACCGAAGGCAGCGACTTCCACGGACAGCCAACGGCGGTTTTTCAGCTTGGCTTGCCGGGCTCCGAAGCTGCCGGCCGCACTCTCAAGCTGGAACTGAGCGAGGCCTTCGAATTCAACAAGCCGGACCTGCTGCCCGCAATGACGGCGCACCTGGCGGCCGAAGCCAAGCGGCTGCGCAATCCACGGCCCGAGTGCTACGTAACGCTGGGCGGTCTGCCGGTGGCTTTGGGCCAGTTCCAATGGCCTTTCCACACATCGATCTCCGGCGCGGACACCCATATCGTTCACGGGGAAATGCACCTGGCGGACGGCGGGGCGCACAACCTGCATGCCAAGATAGCCGCCTCAGTGACCCTGACCTTTGCGGAGATTGTGCCCGCCATGGAGCAGCCCTATGCGGAGAGCTTCGTCTATAACGCGGTTCGCAAGACGGTGGATCTGGGCCAGCTTGAATTCATCAAGTCCGGCAACCGCCAGCCGGTCCCGGTGACCACCCGCTACTACAGCCGCTGGCAGAAGAAGTTTCTGTTCACTGAGACCAACGATGCGGAGCGGCTCGAATATCTGCTGCGCAAGGTCTACTGGCTCTCTGGAGTGCTGGGCGAAGGCAAGCCGGTGTGGATCGCCGACCCGAGAGACGCGCAGTACCTGAATACGACTGAAGAGGATCTATTGCGCATCGCCGGGAACGAGGCCGGCGAGGGGCTGATGGCGCTCGATGGCGAGTTTGCCGCGGCAACGCCGAAGCTGATGGAACGCGCACCGGAGTATCAGGCGACGCTGGATGCGGCGCTGAACTTTACCAAGCCGCAGTTCAATGAGTCGATGCGGTCGGGGCATGCGAATATGTAGGAATCCATTGCGGTCTGATCTGTCCCACCGTGGAACAGATCAGAGCGCCGAGCCGCACCCCGAGCAAAACCGCGACCCCGGCGGGTTGGTCTGCTGGCAGCGTCCGCAGGCGACGAGCGTGCCGGCCTGGATGGTCTGGGTGGCTTGGCCAGCTTGCGGCGCGGGCGGCATGTTGACTGTCACATTCATCGGCTGGCCCCATCCGGGCATGGCGATGCCGAGCGCCGCGGCGATGCCCGCAGCTTGAATGGCGTTGAACTCGCGCACCCGGCCGGGCATGAAGAAGCACTCGATAAAACCGAGAATCCAGGGAATCGGCGTCCAACTGAAGCAGCAGTAGAGAATTCCCAGGCCGGTATTCCGCAAATAGAAGTGGTGAATGCCGAAGCCGCCAAGAAAAAGCGCCAGAAGAATGCCGACGACCTCGTCGCGGCGGACAGACTCATACTGCTGATAGAAGATGGCTTGCGG
>PLFY01000159.1:0-77983 GCA_003138365.1 Acidobacteriaceae bacterium | reverse complement strand
CGACGGCGCGTGGGGCGAGCCCGCCGACCCGGTCGAAGCCCGCCGCGTCCTCCGCCGGGCTGTCGAGCTGGGCGTAACGCTCATCGACACTGCCGACGCCTACGGACCGGAGATTGCAGAGCGGCTGATCGGCGAGGCGCTGGCGCCGTATGCGGCTGGCCCCAGCGGATTAACAACCGTCATCGCCACCAAGGGCGGAATTACTCGCCAGGGTCCGGCAAAGACCGAGTACGTGGGCCGGGCCGGGTATTTGATCCAGTGTGTCGAGATGAGCCTGCGTCGGCTCAAGCTGGAGCGCATCGACCTTTACCAACTTCATCGCATCGACCCGCGGACGCCGCTTGAGGAGAGCCTGGGAGCGTTGAAGAAGATGCAGGAACAGGGCAAGATCCGGCACATCGGCCTGAGCGAGGTGACGCCGGCGGAGATTGAGGCTGCGCGGAAGATTGTTGAGGTGGCGACTGTCCAGAATCGATATAGTCTGGCGGATCGACGGCAGGAGGAGACGCTGGCGTATTGCGAAAAGCAGGGGATTGGATTCTTGCCTTGGTATCCCATGGCGGGCGGGAAGATGCTCAAGGCGGAGCATCCGGCGGCGCAGGCGTTGAGCCGGATTGCGGCGGAGCGCGGAGTCAGCGTGGCTCAGCTTTCGCTGGCGTGGCTGCTACAGCGGTCGCCGGTGATGCTGCCGATTCCGGGAACGTCGAAGGTGACGCATTTGGAAGAGAATGTGGCGGCGGCGGAGTTGAAGCTGAGTGCGGAAGAAACGGCGGAGTTGGAGGCGGCTGGCACTCTTTCGTGACATAATCATGTCATGCCTGTCCGCACCACTGTCGATATTCCTGAGCCGCTGCACACCCGGCTGCGGCAGCGCGCCGAGAGCTCGGGTGCATCGATTCGTTCACTTATTGTGCGCGCCATCGAGGAGACCTACGCCGAGCCGAAGAAGGGCGAGCGTGTGACCGGACCAATGATTTCGGCCACCGGCAAACGAGGTCCCAGGTACCCCGTGGACGAGAACCCGTATGACCTCATATTTCCTTGACGTGAACGTCTGGCTGGCGCTCTCGGACGGTGGACACCCACACAATTCGAACGCGCGGAGCTGGTTGATTGGCTGCCCCGACGATTCCGTGCTCATCTTCTCCCGCTTTACGCAGCTCGGCCTACTCCGCCTGCTCACGAATAGCTCTGTGATGGGTGACAAGACCTTGACGCTGGGCGAGGCCTGGGCTGTTTACGACGGCTGGCTCAAAGACCCGCGCGTGGAGTTTTATCCTGAGCCGAGAAATGTGGACGCAGTGTTTCGGCGGGCAACTGAGCCGTTCGCGGGTAAGGCTGCCGCGAAGTGGGTGGGAGATTGCTGGCTGCTGGCCTATGCAGAGGCAACGCAGGCACGGCTCGTCACGTTTGACCAGGCGCTTTGCGAATTTGCGCGGAAACAGGGGAACCGGGCGGTGGTGCCGGGGTGAGTCGCGATGGGGGTTTTGCTTTCCCAGGTCTCAGAGGCGAGTCCTGGGGCACCCGGCCAAGTAGGTCAATCCAGCGTAGATCGCGTGTTGGAAGCCCCAGGCAAACCCAGGCTCACCAACAGCGCGGCATCGACGCTGGCCATCGTATCAGGAGAGAGTGCGCCATAGACTCTGCCAAAGCGGAGCTGATCGACTACGCGAATCTGATCGCACAGGATGCAGCTATCCTTGGTCGTGCCTCCATCGCCCATTTTCACCGGTACGTAAATCGGCGACGGCACTTTGACGCGCGCCGCGTCGGTCATGGGCACGATGATTGTGGTGGATGCAAACCGGTTGCCCACGTCGTTCTGAACCACCACGCAAGGGCGCGACTTGCCTTGTTCATGGCCGATGACGGGATCCAGCGAGACCTCGACGACCATACCGCGAAAGGGCTTGCCCGCCATCAGAATCCCTCGCGATCCACGTGAACGAATTCTTCGAGAATTTCCAGGCTCATTGGGGCATTTGCCGTATACGCGGCGGCCAGTTCCTGTTCAAACCGCTTCGTCTCCATCTCTTCTAGAAGCTGCTCGACGGCGGTTCGAATCAATTCGCTGCGGTTCTTGTCCAGTTTGCGAGCCGCCTCATCTGCGCGCCTGAGCAGATTCTCAGGAAATTCAACAAGAACGCGCTCTTTCCGGGCGCGAACAACAAGGGGCTTCGGGGCAGTAGCGACAGGCATGGAATCTTCCTCCGTTGGGCGGTTGTTGCAGTAGAGCCTATTATAGACCGCGTTATATATATCATGTCAAACACTAATATATATATTAATATATACATTCCAGGACGCAGGATTGCGCCAAGGAGAAAAAGAGCCGCAGCCCCTTCCAAGGCTGCGGCTCTTATCGGCTCGCTTTCAGCCAAGGTTACATCTCTTTCACGCCTTCGACGAAGGCTTTCAGCTTGCGGCTGCGGCTGGGATGACGCAGCTTGCGGAGGGCTTTGGCTTCGATCTGCCTGATCCGCTCGCGTGTGACCTGGAAGCTCTGGCCGACTTCTTCCAACGTGTGCTCGGAGCCGTCTTCGAGGCCGAAGCGCATCTTGATGACACGCTCCTCGCGCGGGGTTAGAGTGCGGAGAACCTGCGAGGTGTACTCCTTGAGGTTGACGCTGATGACGGCCTCAGAGGGAGACACGGCCTGGCGGTCTTCAATGAAGTCGCCGAGGTGCGAATCTTCTTCTTCGCCGATGGGGGTTTCAAGCGAGATGGGCTCCTGCGCGATNNGGAATGTCCATGCGCTTGGCAATCTCTTCGCTCGAAGGTTCACGGCCAAGCTCCTGGACCAGTTGACGAGAGGTGCGGATGAGCTTGTTGATGGTCTCGATCATGTGCACCGGAATACGAATCGTCCGGGCCTGGTCGGCAATGGCGCGGGTAATGGCCTGACGAATCCACCACGTGGCGTACGTGGAGAACTTGTAGCCGCGGCGGTACTCGAACTTATCCACCGCCTTCATCAGGCCGATGTTGCCCTCCTGAATCAGGTCAAGGAATTGCAGCCCGCGGTTGGTGTACTTCTTGGCGATGGAAACCACAAGACGAAGGTTGGCTTCGATAAGCTCGCGCTTGGCCTGCTCGGCGTCCATGTCGCCCTGGATCATCTCGCGCTGGGTGCGCTTGAGCTCGATGATGGAGACGCCGGCATCGCTCTCGATCTTTTCCAGATCGACCTTGCAGTTCTTCTGCTGGCGGCGATACTCCTTCTTCAGCTCCTCGCTTTTGCTGGCTTCGTGCTTCTGGTCCAGCGAGCGGACCTGCCGCTCGAGCGTGCGCATGGTGTCCACGGTCTTGTTGACCTTGTCCAACAGCCGCTTGCGCTCAAGAGCGGTGTACTTGAACTCGCGGACGATGCGCGAGATGAGCACCTTTTCGCGGGCGATCAACCAGCGAGTGTGGCGTGCTTCGCGGATCTTGGCCTTGGTTGCGGGCGCAGGCGCGGCCAGCTTTTCATCGAGCAGCGCAACCTTCTTCTGGTGCTTCACGAGCGCGTCAATGCGGGCCACCGTGGCCTTGACGCGAGTCTGCACCACCTCTTCAGTGAGCTCTTCCTCGTCGAAGATCACGACCTCTTTGACGTTGCGTACGCCGCGCTTCAGGTCTTCACCCAGGGCCACGATCTCGCGGATCACGATGGGGGAGCGCGAAATGGCCTTGAGCACACGAAGCTGTCCGCGCTCAATGCGCTTGGCGATCTCTACTTCGCCCTCGCGCGTCAGCANNGTCAGGTCGAGCTCGACGTCTTCGCCCTCTTCCAGCTCGAAGTCCTTGTCGCCAGTGAACTTGGGGCTGTCCAGAAGGTCAATGCCCTGGGTGCCAATGGTGGTGATCAGGTCGTCCAGATCGTCGGCCGAGCCAATCTCTTCCGGCAGCATGTCGTTCACGTCGCCGTAGGTGAGATAGCCCTTCTCCTTGCCAACCTCGATCAGACCCTCAATTTCATGTTCGAACTTGTCATCAATCGCCAAAGTGTTCCTACTCTCTACTCTCTTGCGCAAGGCAGATACAGCACCGTTTTGCGCACCGGTGCGGGGTCCGGTCCAGGGCGCGAAAAAAAAGATTTCCATGGGTAATACAAAGAAATCTGGGCGCGCGCGGACGCAGACCTTCGTTCTTCCGCAAAAAGATGCGGTTTCAGGGGTTTGCTCGGAACAGGATGACAAGCGCTTCAGGTTTCGCCTGGGTCGCCCGCGAGCCGAAGCTCATGGTTGGGGCAGAGGGGCGCGCATCCTCACAGAGATTAGCAGAATACCACAGCCCACCATCGAGACGCTAACGCGAATAGGGGATGAAACTGGCGGCTTTTCAGCAGCTCTGTGATTGGGGCCGGGCAGTTTTGCTTCTCACCCGGGCCTGTTCCTGAATATTTAGACGCTCCGGGGGCGGATTGGACTCAGGATTGTGGCTCGAATCAGGGTACCTGGGCTGCATCACAGGGGCGATCGTTCCTCAAGGAGAGCCTTGATGTTCCTCTTCGCATGGAGGACTGACATGACCTGTAGCGGCTTTGTGTCGGGACGGTAGACCACGATGAAGTTGGGATAGCGGGTTACCGTCCAAAATCGAACCGGCAGAGGGGTAATCTCGGTTCGTTTGGAGCCGATCAGGGGGTGGATTGCAAGGTTGTTGCACGCCGACAGAATCGCTGATTCTACGCGATTTGCTGCCTGCACATTGTCTTCTGCGATGTAGTCCCAGATTTCGCTAAGGTCGTCGAGCGCCTGGGGAGTGAGCTGGTAGGAAGAGGGCATTTCTTAAGCTGTACGCCGCTTTGCCCGACGCTCCCGGAGGATCTCGATGGCTTGCTTAGCGTCGATGAGCTCTCCACGTTCAGCTTGCGCGAAACCTGTCTCTATCTTGGCGGCAATGGACTCCTTGTCGGCGAGCATCCAATCCTCATTCGCATATTGCTGCTGAATGACCGCGAAGGCCTGATCGAGGACTTCTTCGGGGCTCATGCCTGATTGGGCGGCCCGATCAAGGATCTTTTGCTGCTCGGGTTTGAGTTCGAGGATCATGGCGGACTCCAAATGTGCCGCGAAGACACGTACTGGCAGGATTATACCGAGTTTCGATGCAACTGGCGCAGCGCCCGGTCCAGCTCCAGCTTCTGCTGGGTCAGCAGGGCCAGCTCGGTGAAGTCGCCACGGCGTTCGGCTTCGGCGATCAGGGCGCGCAGGTCGCGCTGGCGGTTCGCGATGGCGCGCTCCTGGATCTCCTGGATGGCGCTCTGCACCTCGGCTTCCCCAGGCGGCTTGGTCTCGGCGAGCAGGACCTCGGCCAACATTGCCCGCTGTGCAGGATCCTCGACCACGTCCATGGGGTCTTTGGCCTGGCGAACGGCGAGCGCCTGGAGGGCAGAGAAGGTGCCGAGGCGCTCAAACCATGCGGGTTGTTGGGCAAGGGCTTCGGCCGCCAGCCGCCGCGCACCCTGATTTTCGGGGTCGGTGATGGCTAGAGCCCGCAGCAGAACCCGCTCGACCTCAGTGAGAGCTGTGGCCCGCACTTCAACGTGATCGCGCCTGCGGAGCGCAGCCTGGCGCAGTTCCTCTCGCAGCACGGCGGAGTCGATGCCCAGCTTTTGCGCGGCGTCACCGGCAAACTGGTCGCGGGCCAGCTTTTCAGGCATCCGCCGGATGTGCGGCAGCAGGTAGTTCATTGCCTTTACCTTTTGCTCTGCGCTGGCGCCGGGAAACATCTGCCGGGCGCGTTCGATCAGGTAGTCGGCCTGCCTGCGTGAGTCGCGCAACGCCGCCTTATAGGCCTCCACGCCACGCTCGCGGATATAGCGGTCGGGGTCCAGGCCATCGTCAAGGGTGACGATCTTGATGTTGAAGCCCTCTTCGGTGAGCAGCGCAATCGACTTCTCGGCGGCATTGCTGCCGGCGGCGTCAGGATCGAAGTTGACGATGACCTGCGATGTGTGCCGCCGCAACAGAGCCACCTGCTGCTCGGTAAAGGCCGTTCCGCTGGTGGCGATGACGTTTTGAATGCCGCGCAGAAAGACCGAGATGCAGTCCATCTGGCCCTCGACAAGCAGCGCAAACTCAAGCTGACGAATCGCCGTGCGCGCCTTGTCGAGATTGAACAGGACAGCCCCCTTCGAGTAGAGGGGCGTCTCCGGCGAGTTGATGTACTTGGCGCCTGCCTTGTCGCCCGTCTCCAGCGTGCGCGCGGTAAAGGCGATCACCCGTCCACTCTCACTGGCGATGGGAAACATGACGCGCTTGCGGAAGCGGTCGTAGATGGGGCCTAAGCTGCCGTCGCCCTGCTCCTTTGAGCTGAAAAGGCCGCTGGCGCGCAGCGTCTCGTTGTCGGCCGCGCCGCTGAGGCGGTCGCGCAGGGCGTTGAAGCTGTCGGGGGAGTAACCGATGCGGAAGGTCTTGATGCCTTCAGGGGTGAGGCCGCGGCCAGCCAGGTACTCGCGCGCGACAGCACCCTCGGGCCCGCGCAACTGCTCTTCAAACCATGCGGTCGCCGTCTCGTGCAACTCCAGCAGCTTCGTCCGCAGCCGCGCTCCAGCAGCCTCTTCAGGGGAAGAGAACTCGCGGTTGGGCAGCGGAATGCCGCATTTTTGCGCGACAATCCGCACCGCCTCGGGGAAGCCGACCTTCTCAATCTTGGCCACAAAGCTGAATACATCGCCCGATTCGTGGCAGCCGAAGCAGTGGTAGAACTGGCGCACCGCATGGACCGAGAACGACGGCGATTTTTCCTTGTGGAAGGGGCAAAGGCCGGAGTAGTTCTGCGCCCCCGCTTTGCGCAGGCGAATGTACCCTTCGATCACCTTGACGATGTCGGCCTGCTGCTTGACGGTTTGGGCGAAGTCGGACACAGGGTTCTGTATTGAGGATAAGGCCGCCGGTTCCCACGGCTCAACGGAGCATGGCTTGCCGGGGGTGCATGACGTCGGTTGTCTATTGACAGCCGCCTGCTTGCCTCCTACGCTTGAAAGCATGGATGTTCAACTCTCGGCAGACCAAAGGGCGTTTTTTCGTCTGGCATTGGAAACGGGTAGGCTCAATCGCGAAGAAGATGCGGTAGAGGAAGCGCTGCGGATGTGGGAGGAGCGTGAGCGAGCGCGCGCGGAGATTATCGCGATGGTCGAAAGCGCGGACGCATCTCTCGGCCATGGTCAAGGCCGCGTCATTACACAAGAATCCATGCGTGATCTCGCCGGCGATGTGAAACAACGAGGCCGCGCGCGGCTTGCAGCCGAGCAGCTAGCGAACCGCTGATGGCGCATCGCGTAGCGCCGGAAGCCGAAGCCGACCTGGACGACATCTGGTGGTACATAGCGAGAGGTAGCGGCAGTGTTGAAATCGCCGACCGCTTCACCGAATTGCTCACCGGCCGCTTTTATCTGCTTGCCAACAACCCATACATAGGCCGTCGCCGCGACGATGATCCGCGTCCAGGGCTGAGGAGTTTTCCGGTCAGGGATTACATAATTCTCTACCGAATCGACGGCGACGATGTATTGATTCTGCGTGTTCTGAGAGGCAGCCGGGATATCGTAGCTCTCTTCGGCAGCGATTGAACCGCCGACAGCAAAAGCCGCCTGCAAAGTCGATGCCCGGTCGAATCGGCGAGCTAGGCTTCCCAGTCAATGGTGGTGCGGCGGAGGCCGCGAACGGCGTTGGATAAGAAGATGGCGTCGGCCTGGCGCAGGTCCTCTGGGTAGAGCACTCGCTCGATCGCGGATGGCCTCGTTTCCAGGAGATGGCGGCGTTGGACGCCGGGCAGAAGTCCGCACTCGATGGGCGGCGTGATGAGCAGACCATCTTTCTCGACGAAGATGTTGTGGATGGCGCCTTCGGTGACTTCGCCGCGAAGGTTCAGGAACAGGACATCGTCGAAACCCGCCTCGACAGCGGCTTTGAGGGCTTCAGCGTACAGAGGCCTGTGGGTTGTTTTGTGGAGGTACATGGGGTCCTGGGGGTCGGTGCGATGGGTCGAAAACCGGATTCGCGCTGGCTTGGTGTTTCCTGCGTTTGTGGGTGTTGGCAGGAGTTCACTTTCGATTTGGAAGTTACCGTCGTGGTTGACGAGAAGGCGGACTTTGCGGGGAGGTTCGGCGGATTGAGATTCTTGGCTTCCCACCCATGCGCCAGAAAAAAGGCGCATGGATGGGGCACCCGGCGCATTCGGCCTTGCAAAGATTGCGGCGTGGGCCAAGAGTGCTGCCTTCGCAGTTGCGCGGTCGCAAGGGAACCCAAAGTAGTGGGCTGAGTCTTCGAGGCGATCGAGATGCAACTCGATGAGGGGATATTCGCCGCGCCAGAGCAAGGTTTCAATCAGGGAAAAAGTATCCGTGGGTGGGTTTGAGGCTCGGGCGAGAAACTCCGCCTTCAAGAGGCACTCGCGGAACTCGGCGGCAGGTTCGGAGTCGATGACGATGCCGCTGCCGACGCCCATTGTGCCGTGCTCGCCATCCAGCTCGCCGCTCTGTCCTTCCAGTACAAGAGTGCGGATGGCGACGTTGAAGACGGTCAGCTCTTTTGAGAAGAAGCCGATCGCGCCCGTGTAGACGCCTCTGGGCTGGTCCTCGAGGCGGGCGATCAGTTGCATGGCGCGGACCTTGGGAGCGCCGGTGATGGAGCCGCAGGGAAAGAGCGCACGGAAGATCTGGTGGAAGTCGACTTCGGGGCGCAACTCGCCTGTGACAGTGGAGGTCATTTGCAGGAGGGTTGGGTAGCGCTCGACGGCGAACAGGTTTTCGGCACGCACGCTGCCGTATTTGCAGAGGCGGCCGAGGTCGTTGCGCAACAGGTCGACGATCATCACGTTTTCGCTGTGGTTCTTTGGGTCGTTGCGGAGCCACTCGGCAAGGTCGCGGTCTTCGCGTGTGGTTCGGCCGCGCGGCGCGGTTCCTTTCATGGGGCGGGTTGTGATGCGGCGCGTGGGGGCGTGGCTTTGCTGACTTTGGCTTTCGAGGCGGAAGAACAGCTCGGGCGAGAAGGAAAGAATGCGGCGGTGGGGCTGCGAATGGAGGAAGGCGCCGTAGGGGGCCGGTTGGCGGCTGCGAAGGCGTTGATAGAGAGCGGCTGAGCTGCCCGGTGCATGAACCTGCATGGGAAAGGTGAAGTTGAGTTGATAGACGTCTCCTGAGCGAATCCACTCGTGAATGGCGGCGATGCGCCCGGTGTATTGGTGTTCTGTGAGGGCGAGGGTGGTTTCCAGTTGCGGCTTGGGTGAGGGATGTTGGTCCAGGTTGGCGGCACGGAATTGCTCAAGCCCTGGAGGATCGCCATCGAGAAAAGCTGCTGTGCGATGGTCGAAAAGATAACACCTGTGGTAAATGCCGAACCAGGCAAGGGGCTGGGCCAGAGGTTGAGTCGGATGGCTGGTGTGCATGGCTGCTGTGGGTTCAAAGAAGGGTCCGCACTCGTAGGTGAAAAACCCAGCGGCATAGTAGCCTGCGGCAACGGCGCTCTCGATCTCCGCGAAGAGATGAGGGAGTTCCGCCGATTCGTTGGCGATCAAGACGCGCAGGGGAAGAGTGAAAAGGCGGGACGTGGAGGCGGGGTGTAGCTCAGTTGCAGAGGGCCTTGCTGTCTCAAGCAGCACCGTGGCCGGCGTGTGCTCGACCAGCGCGTACACTTCCGCGGGTAGGGGATGCCAGCGGCTCATAGAGCCCAGCTTACTGGACCGTCAGCGCCATGGTGGTGGAATTCGTGATGGCGGTGACGCCGTTGCTGGACTGAGCGGTGACGTTGATCGTGTAAGTGCCGGAAGGGGTGGCGGGATTGGTGGGCGGGCCGTGGTTGAAGTAGTCGTAACGAGGCGCGCAGGCTGTGGCGCCCAACGATGTGACCAAGCCTACCAGGGCCAGGAGCGAGAGCCTCTGGAGCCAAGGGCGACGGCGCACTCCCCAGGCAAGACCGCCCAGGCCCAGAGCGCCGGGAAGCATAATCGCCCAGGCCACGGAATTCGAGTGCGGATGAACTGCCGAGGCTGAAGACGCCGCCTGCGTCAAAATCACCATCGAACTGGTGAGCGGGGCCGTGGCGGAAGGCAGGATCTCCAGGTTCTCCGGCGTAAAGGTGCAGGAGGACTGATCGGGCAGCCCGGAGCAGGAAAGCGTGACAAACATAGGGGCCAGCAACGCCGAACTGTTCTGCGGCGTAACGGAGGCGATGATCGTTCCCGTTTGGCCAGCCGTAAGAGAAAGCGTGGCCGGAGCGACGGAGACGAGGAAATTGGGGGTGGTGCTGGCCTGGCCTTGCACCTGGGCCACTGGGGAGACCGATGGCTGATGGGTAGCGTCGCCGGTATAGACCGCAGTCAGGGAATGATCGCCGGCCGCCAGTGCAAGCATAATGCTGGCCTGGCCCTGGGCATTCAGCGCCGCGCCGGCCAGTTGGGTTCCGTGGTCGCTGATGGCGACACCGCCGGTTGCCGGAAGTCCATCCTCGCCATTCACATTCACCAGTACGGTGGCCTGCGTGCGTCCGCTCTGGTCGCGGGTCTGCGCAGTCATCGTGGCTTGCGTGGGCAAGCTCTGCGCGGCCAGCGCCAGCGCGGGCATCGCCAACGCGATACCAATTCCTGCAACCAACTCAAGCCGCAGACCGCGGCAGACAATGCCTCTCACGTGCACCTGCTCCAAATCTCAAGAAAAAGTTGTATACCGCGCGGTTGCCGCAGCGTAGAACACCATTGTATCCGGCTGGGGCGCGGCTGGGCCATAGGTGGGCTATGGCCGGCACTTTCTTTGGACGTTGACGAGGGGCGAATGGCGTGGATTCAGGGCCGAATAGAGGAATTGGCCCCGGCGGGACATCGAAAGCTACAAGAAATCGATAGAACTGGAACCGCTGTTCCCGTGCTGCGATTCTGGCGTAGAATGCTTTCATCGGCGGTGCTCGAAAGAAGTCTGAATGAGTCCAAGCGATTGGAACTGGCTGTTGGCCATCGCAGGAACGGTCGGAAGCGTCGCCGGAGTTGTCTTTAGTTGGATGGCGTGGCGGCAGGCTAAGGGGGCTAAGAAGGCAGCGGAAGAAGCAGCAAAGACAGTTCGGATTCGAGAAACGGCCGATGAATTCTTGCGGCTGGCTGCGGATGCTAAGGATCTATTGGCAGCAGTGCAAGCAAGAGAGAAGGACAGAGCTATTGAAGCTGCCAACAATCTGGGACACCTGCTGATGACTGCTCGGTACCATAGAGCTTCCTATCTTCCGGAAGACTTTTCGCGCGATCTCTGCGTAAAGAATTTGCGAAAGGTGAGTACGTGGATAGTGTCCGAGGGTTTCCCCGAGAACCCTCCGGAGATGGCGAAGCTGCTCAAGAGCTGTCATCAGATACACGAATCGTTTTGCGGTATTTCGGGGTCGGTACAACGCCGGACGGAGGAAGTGGAAAGATGAACTCTTCAATCGAGATCACCGAGGCCGTGAAGCTGGCCAAAAAGCTCATAGACAGGACTCGCGAGGGAAGGCTCGCCTGGGAAGCTTCCGGGATCCTCCTCAAGCCGTTCACCACCACGCTTGAGGGTAACCTCAAAGCCGCAGTTTCATTGACGAAATCAGGGCAGAACGAACTATTGGAATTCTCCCTTGTTGAGTTTGATCCTCGGCGATATGGTCGGATTGCTATGCCCAGCGATGAACCCACAAACCCAGACAACGATGTACTGAGAGTTTCGATTGAGAAAGACCCCTCATTTGGTTATGACACGGCTGACGAGATGCGATTAAATGGGCTTTTAGTGGACCTCTATGCGCTCGCACGCCGTTCGGCTCTAAAGATCGATGGGAGCGTGGAGAAGGCTTTGAATTATCTCGACAAGCTGGCGGTTTAAATAGCACGATGATTGCTCACCTGCGCGGCAAACTCATCTACAAACAGCCCGGCCAGGCCATTGTTGAGGCTGGCGGGGTGGGATATGACGTCACCATCTCGGTGCCTACCTTCACGGCCCTGCCCTCTGTGGGTCAGGAGGCCGCGCTGCACATTCACACTCAGGTCAGCGAAGATCAGATTGCGCTGTTCGGATTTCTCGATCGCGAAGAGAAGCGGCTCTTCGAGCGGCTGATTACGGTCAGCGGCGTCGGCCCCAAACTGGCTGTCAAGATGTTGAGCGGGCTGTCCTCCGAGCGCACGGTGCAAGCCATTCGCGGGCAGGATCATGCGCAACTGACGCGCATTCCCGGCGTGGGCAAGAAGCTGGCCGAGCGCCTGGTGGTCGAACTCAAAGACAAGTTGGACGACTTTGCTGTCGCCCCGGTGCCGTCGTCCGTGCAGGGACCGGCCGTGGACGACGTGCTCTCCGCGCTGGTGAACCTGGGCTACCAGCGGCCCGCAGCCGAGAAGGCCATTCAGCAGGCTGTGGCCAAGGAAGCGGCGCTGGGAGCCGATTTCGACGGGCTATTCCGTGGGGCTCTGAAGCTGATACGGTAGAGGTTAGGGTCCATTCAAACGAAATAGCGGTGATTGTTCTTCACCCAGGAATGTCGTGCGCAATTCAATATCTCAGCCAAGAATCTGAATCTTCTGTCCGATTTACCGTCTAATTCAAATAGGCTGCAGAGCCTAAATTCCTAGTTTTCAGGCTTCCCGTGCATTACAAGGACGGTATTTTTGCGTTTCATCATCGCCCTTACGATCTCTCTGAGTCTTGCTGCCAGCGGCCGCGCTCAGTCGATGCAGCTTCCAGACGCACCGCAGCCGATTGCCGGCGTCCTGGTCGCCGGTGCATCCGTGCCCAATTCCGAGGAATATTCTTCCGCCGGCGATCTCATCACGCCATCCGACTTGACATTCCCTCTGGACCCACAGCAGACCGGCACGTCCGTGCCGGACAACAGCCACGGCAACTCGTTCCCAAAACCCGGTTCCGACGTTCCTGTAGACGCCAACGGCAAACCCGTCCCCCTGGAGCGGCGAGAGCCGCAGCGGATTCTTGGGTTCATGCCCAACTTTCGCACTGTCTCCGGAGGAGCCAAGCCGCCCCCGCCGGGCTGGAAATACAACTTCACCGTCGCCACCCATCAGGCCACAGATTATTCCTCCTTCATCTTTCTTGGGATCACATCCCTCACAGCCGAAGGCACAGACACGCACCCTGCCCTCGGCAAGGGCATCGGCGGCTTTTACGCATACAATTGGCGCGGCTTCCTGGATAAGACCGACAACACCTATCTCTCCGCGTGGCTCTTGGCAAGCGCCCTCCACGAGGACACCCGTTACTACGCCCTCGGCACTGGTCATAGCGTGGCGGCCCGTTCTCTTTACGTGATCAGCCGCCAAGCCGTGGCGCGTACTTATGGCGGCAGCCAGACGCCCAACATCGCCGGGCTCGGCGGCAAGGTCCTCACTCAGGTGGTGTCGCGGTACTACTACCCGGCCAGCGCAACCGCGTTTGCCGACCTCGCCAGCAAGTTTGGCTACTCTGTGATGCGCGACATTGCGTTCTCTTCCGTTCGCGAGTTCTATCCCGATATCGCCGCGCACTATATACGCAAGCACCGCGAGAAAGTGGCCCGACTCGCCGCGCGCGATACTGGTTCCGCTCATTAGAAGGACATCGGCAGAGTTGTGGGCAATCCAGGATCAGTTTTTTTTGCTAACCTTGTCAGGTATGCCACGCGCCGCAAAATCCGCCGCAAAAGAATCCGCCGCAGCAGTGCCCGCTGCTCACCTTCGCCCGGAGGGGCTTGCCTTTCTCCGCGCCTTGGCACGCAACAACGATCGCGAATGGTTTACACCGCGCAAAGCCATCTTCGAGGCCGAGCTGAAAGAGCCGATGCTGGCCATTATCCGCAAAGTGACGGAGGCGATGACCAGCTTTGCGCCCAGCCACGTGCGGCCCGCGGAGAAGTGCCTGTTCAGGATCTATCGCGATACCCGCTTCAGCAATAACAAGCTGCCCTACAAGACCCACGTGGCTGCCTGGTGGTCGCATCAGGGCCTGGAGAAAACTTCCGGGGCCGGCTACTACTTCCACATCAGCGCCAAAGACGTGGTGGTTGCGGCGGGGGCTTATATGCCGGAAAAGGATCAACTGGCCTCGATCCGGCATTGGCTGCTGGATCATCACGCGGAGTTCCGCAAGCTGCTGCAAAAGCCGGCCGTGCGCCGCACATTCACGGAGTTTGAGGGAAATGCTCTGACGCGGCCGCCCAAGGGCTTCTGCAGGGATCATCCGGCGATGGACCTGGTGCAATGCCGGCAATGGGGTCTGAGCGCCACGCTGCCGGTGGCGGCGGCACTGGAGGCTGGATTTGCGGCCGCGCTGATTCGATATTTCCGGTTGGCTGCACCGGTTGTGGATGCGCTGAACACGCCCATTGCCGCAGCGCTTGCGCCCCGAAGGAAGGTACTTTTCGGCCTGAAGTAGCAGGCCTTCGCGGTGGCTTTATACCTGGGAGATGCGAGGCGTTCTTGCGCGAGCCAGGGGATCAAAACGGCTGAAACCGGGCGAAATCAGGCAAAAACAGGAGAAATCCGGGGATATTCCGAAGATAATTGTGGAAATCGGCCTTTTTTCATTGACTTTGCCCGGCCTGAAGTCGCATTGTAACGAACGACAGGGTTCTGGAGAACCCGCATGAATACAGGGGAAACGTGCAAGCGTTGCCTCGGTCGCACTCCCTCCATGCGGTACGCATTTCGCGACGGAAACCCAGGCAACACCGGCAGCCCCAAGGGGTCGCCCAGAAGGAGAACATCACATGGCAACTGGACTGACCAAGACCGCTCTGACGCGGCTACTGGCCGAGAAGCTTGAACTGACCAATAAGCAAGTCGCAGCCTTCCTGGATCTGCTGGCGGAGACGGCCGTCAAGGAAACCAAGAAGAACGGCGTCTTCGTGATCCCCGGCATCGGCCGCCTGGTGAAGGCAGACCGCAAGGCCCGCATCGGCCGCAACCCACAGACTGGCGCGGCCATCAAGATCAAGGCCAAGACGGTTGTCAAGTTCCGCGTGGCCAAGGCCGCCAAGGACGTGATCGCGCCTGTCAAGAAGTAATTTTTTGAAGAGATTCTTCCCGGACTGCGGACAAGAGGGGAGGAGCCCACAGCTCTTCCCCTTTGCCGTTTGCGGGGAGAGGTTGTTTGGCGAGTAACGATCATGGCCACAGAAATAGTCAATCCAAAGGCAGCATCGCCTCATCCGATGTTGTATGGCTACGACGCTCTCCACTGTGGATCCACTGCCTTTACAGCCGACACCTGTAGGTGCGGCTACGGTTCTGTTTTTCCTGCGCCTTGAGGGGCTGGCGGTAGCGGCGCTCTCTGCTGTGTACTATGCGCGGACAGGCGCAAGCTGGTGGCTGTTTGCCGCCCTGTGGCTCGCACCCGATCTCTCCATGCTTGGCTATCTCGCCGGACCCGGATGGGGCGCCCGCATCTACAACGCGATTCACTCGTACACAACGCCGGCGACGCTGGCTGTGTCCGCCATTGTGCTGCGAAGCCCTGCGCTGGTGCCGATCGCGTTGATCTGGATCAACCACATCGGCGTGGACCGGCTGCTGGGTTGGGGGCTTAAATATCCCGCCGGGTTTGGGTGGACGCACCTGGGCCGGATTGGGAAACAGCGCGAGGAAGTTATTCCGGCAAGCCAGAGTCCTTGCTGATGTTCGGCATGAAAGCGCGGATCGCCAGCGATAGACCAAAGCTGACGATGATCACGCGTCCCATAAGCAGCCTGTTGTAACTCCACGACACGAAGGCCAACGCAATAAAAACGCCGATTGGGGTGATCTCCGCCAGCACGCCATGAAGCCAGCGCGGCTTGCGGCCGGTGCGCGGCAGGGTGCTGCTGAGACGCGGGACCAGACGCGGAACGGCGCTCAGGTAGTTCTGGTAGGACAGACCAAGCTGGCCGGTGAGGAAGGCTTCTTCACCCAGGATGAGCCGCAGCAGAAAGAACGTGAGCAGGACCATGGCCACGAGCGCGCCCGTAGGCGGCATGATGAAAGCCAGGGCAGCCACCATGCACCACAAGCCCAGATAGAGCGGGTTGCGTACGAAGCGATAGGGACCGTCGGCCATGACGGCGCCGGCTTGCATCTGGCCATGCTGCACGATGCCTGGCCCGAGCCACGCCGTTCCCCACACGCGCAGAATTGCGCCGATAGCGGCTATGAGAGCGGCCGCGACAATCACAACGGGCGAGGCAACGGCGAAGCTGAGCAGACCGAGACGGCTCAACTCGAGCGGGAGCCACTCCAGCAGCGGAATGCGCCGGCCAAGGCCCAATGCCGCGGTCCAGGGCGCCCAGAAACCCAACACCACGATCGTCATGTTGATCAGCATCCGCAGACGAAACTCGATTGCGCTAGCTTTCATTCACCATCCCTTTTGCCGGAGTGTAGCATCCGGGTCTGAGAGCTGAAGGCCTTCGCAGAGCCTGCTTACTTTGCCGGGTCGACGAGGGCCTGATCGACGACGGCGTGGCTGCGGTACTCCAGGCTGTGATTGTCGGGGCTGGACATGCGCTGGATCATGCTCACAAAGACGATGTCATTGGTGGGATCGACCCAGAACCAGGTTCCGGCGGCTCCATCCCAGAAAAAGGTGCCTTTGCCGTCTGACAGATTAGCTTCAGGGGGGTCGAAGATAACGGCGCAGTCGTAGCCCCAGCCAAAGCCCGGCCTTATCACCGACTGGCCGATGCCGAACTCACCTGTAAGCAGGCTGGTGGGTACGTGGTTGGAGGTCATCAGCTTGACGGTGGATGGGGCCAGAATGCGGGCGTCGTTCAACTCGCCGCTGTTGGCGAGCATCTGCGCAAAGCGATAGTAGTCTTCAGCGGTCGAGACCATCCCGCCGCCTCCGGAGGGCATGGTGGGTTCCACAGCATAGTCATTCGGCACTGCGCCCTCCGGGACTCCGGGGACTAACTCGCCTTGGGCATCGGCGTGATAGTTCGTTGCGAAGCGCTTGCGCTTATCTTCGGGTACGAAGAAGCCGGCGTCTTTCATGCCGAGCGGGGCAAAGATGTGGTCATGCATGAAGTCGGGGAGCGGCTGGCCGGAAAGCTTCTCGACAATGTAGCCCTGAATATCCATGGAGGAGCTGTAGAGCCAGCCTTTGCCAGGCTGATAGAGCAGAGGAATCTTCGCCAGCTTCTCGATCATTTCCTGAAGGTTCTTGGATTGCATCACCTTCAAGTCGTGGTACATGGCGTCTGCCGGCGTCTTTCCTGAACCGTAGCTGAAGCCGGCAGTGTGGGTCATCAGTTCACGCATGGTGGGCGGATGATCTGGATCAGCGAGAATCATCTTGCCGTCCGCATCGACGCCCTTGAAGACCTTGAGGTGCGCGAATTCTGGAATGAATTTGGATATGGGATCGGACGGGAGCCACTTGCCCTGCTCGTAGAGAATCATCATCGACACGCCCGTGACTGGCTTGGTCATGGAGTAGTCGCGAAAGATCGTATCCTTGGTCATGGGCGCGGCAGTGGCCACATCGCGAAGGCCGTAGGTGCGGTACTCCACGATCTTGCCGTGGCGCGCCAGAATGGTGACCGCTCCGCCGAGTTGCTTCTCGTCCACCTCATGTTGAATGAGCTGGTGGAGTCGATCCAGGCGCTGTGAAGAAATGCCGACGGATTCAGGCGTGTTGATTGTGAGGTCGAACGCATGGCGGACCGGTTCCTGCGCCGGTAACCGGTTGATGGCCATGGCAAGCAGTACGCTCGCCATCAGTGAGCGAGCGATGTTCCCGTATTGATTCGTCGTCATGCGATTCCCTCGTTGCCGGACGCGATAAGCGCGGCCAGAATTATCGCCCCTTTATATCAAGAGGAGTGAGCGGCGGCAAATGACCGCGGGAGCAGCACTTAATAAACAAGCTTGAGCGAGAACTGTATCTGGCGGGAGTTGCCGGCGGTTCTGCTGATTTCGCCAAAGCCTGATCCATTGAGAATGTTGGCGGGCAGGCCCATGGTGACGATGTTGAACAGGTTGAAGAACTCGCCGCGGAATTGCAGGCTGACGAGTTCGGCTCCGCTCTTGCGGCGGCCGAAGGGCGTGCTCTTGATCATCGCGAAATCGTAGTTGTAGTATGCGGGCCCGCGAAAGGTGTCGCGGCCCAAAGTGCCGAAGACACCCTGGTTGGGCCCAGTGCCGCCGGGAACATGGATGGGGGTGGAGAAGAAATCGGCCGCGTTGTTGGCGCCCTGGCCAAAGTAGTCTTCGCGGACTTTACGGGCTGTGGAGAGATGCGGAGTGGCGATCTGGTCAGGGCGGTCGTCGCCGTAGGAACCCGCGCCGGTCTGCTGAATGCCGGAGTACACGGTGAAGGGCGAGCCGGAGCTGATGCCGGAGATGCTGAGCAGCTCCCAGCCTGCGGTAACTTTCCTGGCAATGGGGCGGAGCAGTTGGACGCTGTCAAGATGCAGGTCCTGGGCCACGCTGAGGCCGAAGGAGTTGGTCACATCGAAGGAAGACGGGCCTTTTTCGGCGTGCGTGTCGAAGGGATTCTGGGGAAAGGTCTGCGATGAAACGACTCCGCTGGTGTCGTCGATGGACTTACTCCATGTGTAACTCGCCTGGAGGCCGGGGCCTCCGTGAGCCATGGTTCCGGCGAGCGAGGTTTGCAGCGCGTGATAGGTGGAGTGGGCGGTCGCGGTCATGATGTTTTCCACGCCGAAGCCGCCGGTGACGTTGCCGGAGCTATCGAAGGTGGTATACGGCGCAAAGGCTGGAGTGGCGCCGGGATAGCCGTTGGGAAAGTTGACGCGCGGCAGCTTTTCGCTGGCGGCGCCGACATAACTTGCATCCGCTGTAAGATTGCCGAGTTTGCGTTCCAGGCCGGCCGTCCACGTGTAGAGCGTGGCGTTGTCAAAGTTCCGATCGATTGCGCTGAGATTGAGGTCGCTCACTCCGTGGCCGGGTGTGAGGGCTGCCACGTCCTGCTCGTAGCGATTGAGGTCCATGACGGTGTTAGGCGCGACAGTGTTGGTCCGGCCGGTGGCGAAGATATTCACGCCTTGCTGCGTATAAACGTTGGGTAACTCGGCTGGGGTGATCTGGAATCCGTAATGGATGGGCGCGGCGGAGGCGGAAAGCAGGCGCGGATAAACCGCAAAGGGCGTGGAGCCGGTGAGGAAGTTATCCTGCCAGATATTGGGCTCGATGGCGGTGATACCGCCGCCTGCGTGCGCCGATAACTTGCTTGTAACTTGCCACGCTGCCTGGATGCGAGGTTCGAAGGCGTGCCAATCGGTCTGATAGCCAGGCTGAGGATTGATCACAAATTCCTGTGAGCCGTTCACGGTCTGGAAGCCTGAGGTGCGGCGGGCACGCTCGGTGATGGGCTGATACAGGTCCCAGCGGAGGCCATAGCTCAAGGTGAAGCGCGGACGGACCTTCCAGGTGTCTTCAAGGTAAAGGCTGAAGTTGTTGCGGCTGATAGCCGCGGGACCAATATGTGCGCCGTTGGAGAAGTAAGGGGGCGCGATGGCCACGGTGTACTCAAATGGACTGCCCGACAGGAAGCTGGAGAGCGTGTCAGGGAACGGATCGCCGGGGCTAAGGTTATGCTTTCCGCTCTGCGAGGGAATGAATTCAGCGGCATAAGCGGTTCCGATGCCGAAGTCGTATTCGCCGTTTGGGCTGATGCCAAAATACGTGGTGTCGCGATTGATGCGAGCTTCCAAGCCGGCCTTGAATGCGTGGCGCGAGGTGGAGAAAGCGACGTTCTGGCGACCCTGGAAGAGATTGCCGTAGGACTGCATCACCGAGCCGGCATCGGAGTTGAACGGCTCAAAGAGACCGTCATTGAACTTGATGGCGGGGTCCGTGTAATCAGTGGTGGGAAACCCCGGCGTGGAGCGGGTGATGCTGATGGAGGATTCCAGAGTCAGATGCGGCGAGACAGTGCGCGTGTAAGTGCCGACGACGTTGCGCTGGCGGTCGATGTATTGAATTCCAAAGGAGGGATCGATGGCCGTCTGGTCGGGGTTGGTGGTGGGGCCGGTGAGATTGTCGAGATTGAAGCGCGCGAGAAACTGATCCTTGGCGGAGAACTTGTGGTCGAGCCGCAAGGAGAATTGATCAGCGTCTGTGGCAACCTTCGAAGCGGTTGCGTAAGTATGGGCCTGGAAGGCGCCTGCGGCATAGTTTGGCAGCGGATAGCGCGCGAGCGCTGCCGCAATGCCTGCGTCGACGGGCACTGTGAGCGTATCGACGGAGCCGTCAGGGTAGGTGACGGTATCGATGCCGGCGCGCTCGGCAGCGGTGGGAACCGGCATCACCTGCGTGGTTCCCAACACCTGGCGAAAGCCCTGGTACTGGGCGAAGTAGAAGGTGCGCTTGCTGCCGTCGTAGACGTGGGGAACAAAAACCGGGCCGCCGTTGGTGAATCCAAACTCGTTGCGGCGGAAGGGCGGAATGCGGCCCGGATAGGCCGGGGTTGCATAGTCGAAGTAGTTGCGCGCGTCGAAGGCCGAGTTGCGCACAAACTCGAAGACCGATCCGTGAAAGCCGCCTGCGCCGCTGCGGGTGAGGATATTGGTGAATCCGGATGCGCCGCGGCCGATTTCAGCCGGCATCCAGCCGGAGCTGGATACGATGGCCTCGACCGCGTCCACATTGAAGTTGGTGAAGGTGGCGCCGCCCATCTCCGGATCGCTGATGTCGGCGCCGTCCATGGCAAATGTTGCCTCGACGCCGCGCTGCCCGTTGATGGCGAACTGCTGAGTAAAGTTCGTGGCGCCGTTGACATCGGTCATGGTACCGGCGGCCAGCAGCAAGAGGGTGCTGAAGTCGCGCTTGTTGAGCGGCAGTTCGCTGACCGCCTGGCTGGATAGCTCCTCTCCGCCTGTGGCGACCTGGCCCTTGAGGAGAGTTACTGTAAGCTCGCCTCGGTCGGAGAGAGTGATGGCGACCGGGGGCGCGGCCGGCGCCAGATTGATGGGTTGCGCGTAGTCAATCTTGCGGCCATTTGCTTCGACGGTGAGGCGGTATTGGCCCGCGGGCAAGGCGGGCAGGAGGAAATGACCATCGGCTGCAGTGATCGTTTCGGCGGCGGCGTTGCTGGCGAGCCGGATTTTCGCCGCAGGGATCGGGGCTCCGGCGGGGTTGCGCAGGACTCCCTGCCAGACGGACTGCGTGGGCTGCTGCGACCAGCCTGCCGTTGTGAACAGGAGGAATGCCGCAATTGCCAGACCCCGAAATCCGTGCGCTTTGCCTCTCAGCCTTACCCCGCCTGACCCCAACCCAAATTGGTTATTCAAGGAAATGAAGCCTTCATAAACAGATGTGCGCAACACCGGAAGAATCTTCGGCAGCATAAAGAATCTCGTTGTTGCGTTGGAGTGAATTATAGCTTGGATTATTGCACTCACGGGAGATTGCAGACAAATCCGGAGTTCTTGAATCAAGGCAGTAACCCGTCGCAGCCTCTACACTATGTGCAGCTTATGACCGCGTCGAAGTCACATACGGATACCATCGTTGCCATTTCCACCCCCCCGGGCCGCGGCAGCATCGGAATCGTGCGCCTGAGCGGGCCGGAGGCGGCATCGATCGCCGCGCAACTCGTGAGCCTGCGCCAGCCGCTGGAGCATGGGCGGGCGCGGCTGGCGGACGTGCTGAATGCCGCTGGCAATGAGGCCGGACTGGATGTTTCCGAACGAATTGACGAGGCGCTGGTGACGTGGTTTGCCGCGCCCAACTCCTATACCGCCGAGGATGTGGTGGAGATCGCGGCGCACGGGTCGCCTGTGGTGCTGGATTTGCTGCTGCGCCGCGCACTCGGCATGGGTGCGCGGCTGGCCGAGGCAGGCGAGTTTACTCAGCGGGCTTTTCTAGCTGGAAAGATCGACCTCACGCAGGCCGAGGCTGTCCGCGACCTGATCGAGGCGCAGACGCTTGCGCAGGTGCGCCAGGCAGCCAGCCAGATGGGTGGAGCGCTGAGCCGGCGTGTGGGACCGGTGAAGCAGGGGTTGGTGGAGCTGATTGCGCTGCTCGAGGCGGGCATCGACTTTGCCGAGGATGACGTGGACGTGGCGCCGCAGGCCGAGATTGCGCGACGGATCGGCGAGTTGACGCCACCGCTTACTGCTCTTGAAGCTTCATTTGGCCGTGGGCGGATTGTGCACGATGGCCTGACGCTGGCGATCGTGGGGCGGCCGAATGCAGGAAAGAGCTCGCTGTTCAATCGGCTGGTGGAGCGCGAGCGGGCGATCGTGACGGCGACGCCAGGAACCACCCGCGACACTGTAACGGAACGGATTTCTCTGGATGGAATTCCGCTGGAATTGGTGGATACGGCGGGGCTGCGCGACAGTCTGGAAGAAGCCGAGCAACTGGGCATTGCCCGCAGCCGCGAGGCGTTGGCCGACGCCGCGCTGGTGCTGGTGGTGCTGGATGCAACGCAGCCGCTCAATGATGAAGAACACCGGTTGCTGAAGGCCGTGGAGGGCCGGCCCGCGGTTGTGACTGTGAACAAGAGCGACCTGGCGGGAATGGGCGAGACATCGGAGGAGGTCGAGGGTGTGGGCGTGTTGCGAACTTCAGCGTTGACCGGCGAGGGGATTCCCGCGCTGCGAGAGCGGATTCTGGCGCTGGCCACGGGCGGAGCGGCCTCGGAACCGGGGATGTTGACCAGTCTTCGGCACCACCAGGCCATCACGACCGCACTGTCCGCACTGGGAGACGCTGCGCAGGCCAATGCGAAGTCGATCCCGCACGAGATGATTCTGCTGGACCTCTATCGCGCTCTTTGGGCGCTGGACTCGCTGACCGGCCAGACCACTTCCGACGACATTTTGAATTTGATTTTCTCGACGTTCTGCATCGGAAAATAGCCAGCGCCGGGCTCCTATTTGCCGCTGGTCAAACTGCGGATGATGTCGACTTCGCGCTGGCGATAGGGTGTGCCGTCGGGATGGAAGATGTCGTGTTGCCACACCATGGGCTGATCAGTGACGTAGGGGCGCTGCCAGGAGTCCCAGGGTATCCAGGTCTGGCTCTTGCCGGCGACTAAGCCCCAGTTGATGGCGCCGACGCGGTGCTGCTTCGCGATCGGCAGGATGGTGTCGAAGGTGCTGCCAATGTTGCGGGCCATGTATTCAGTGCAGATGATGGGGCGATGGAACTGCTCGAGCAGCTTGACGTGCTGTTCGAAGTCCTCAGGCCAGCCGTAGTTGTGGAAGCTGATGATGTCAGACTGCTCGATCTGGATGCGGGCCAGTGGAGGCATGGTGGATAGGGAGGTCCAATCTCCGTGCCATAGGCCGCTGGTGAGCGGCTGTGAGGGATGTGCAGTGCGAGCCAGGGCATAAACCTGCGGCAAGAGACCGATGATGATCTCATTCTTGTTCTTCGGCTCGCCGTGAGCGTAGGAGTCGGCGTTGCCGTTGTCGGGCTCGTTCCAGAGATCCCAGGCGAGAATGCGTGGATCGTTGGCGAATGCGCCCACCACACCCTTGACGTAGCTCTCAAGGCGCGGATATTGCGCTGGGTCGGAAAGAACCTCAGCGCCGGGGGCTTGCACCCAACCGGAGTTGTGCACGCCGGGAATGGGCGGATGCTGCGGGCCGAGTTTGGGGTGCGGGTCCCAGCAGGAGTCGAAAAGGACGAAGACGGGGCGGATATGATGGCGGGCGGCGATGGCCAGGAAGGTATCGATTCGCTGCGTGAAGCCTTTCGGATCCTGCTCCCAGAGCAGGTTGTGCAGGAAGACGCGCATGGTATTCATGCCGATGGCCTGGGCCCAACCCAGCTCGCGGTCAATGGTGGCGGGGTCGAATGTATCGGCCTGCCACATCTCCAACTCGTTGATGGCGGTGGAGGGCAGGAAATCGGCGCCTACCGGCCAGGGCTGCTGCCCGTACCAGGCGTTGGCCTGGGCCTCGGTCCAACGTTCCTGATTGGCTTGGGTTTGCTGGGCGTGGAGGCCGGAGACGATCGTGAGCAGCACCAGGACGGAGAGCCAGCGGCGGGGCTTGCAGAAAGACTGATTCATCGAAGCTCCTTCAATCAACGCGAAGGAGCATTCTACTTCGCCGATAGGGGGCGCGTCGCTTTGCCGTAACCAGCGGAGACATAGGCGCAGCCGAGCTGTGTGCCAGTACGGAACTCGTGTGCTACACGGGCTCGATGACTTTGAGGCCCTTCACCACCGCAAAATGGCGTTTGTTGAAGGTAGCCACGTCGCTGCCTCGTTCCAGGGCTGTGGCGGCGATGATCAAGTCGTAGTCGCCAATCATCTGACCTGACGATTCGAGCTTCGCCGACAGGCGGGCATGGATATGCGCCGTTTGTTCGGTGTAGGGGATAATGCGCACCGCAGCGAGGGATTTCTCAATATAGCTCTGCCTCTTTGCTCGGTGCGCAGGAGTTGCCCGCTCCACTCTATGCCAGAGTTTGGCCACAGTAATAGCCGCAACTTCAAACTCTTCGCCGGGCTGGGAGGCCAGCCAGCGTTCCAGATCGAGAGTCCCACGCTCACCGGCAATGATTACGTCCGAATCGAGAATTATTGCCATTTATCCTTCTGGGGGATAAGGCTTCTTCGCGCCTTCTTGAGATCGCGAAGCCAAGCGGCCGACTCTTCCGCCGAAAGCCGGACACTTGCAAGCGCCTCGGCGATTGACCGCCCATTGCTGGGTTTTCCCTCTTCCGGCACGATGCGAGCTACGGGCACACCATTCTTGTGCAATACAAATGTGGTGCCCTGGTAATGAGCGCGGTTGACGCAATCGGCAAAGTTGCGTGCTGCCTCCGTCACACTGATGGCCTGTTCTCTCATAAAATCATATGAGCTACTTGCAAAATTCGACGTCGGGAACGTTTGAAGTGTCAGGGCACGACTTGAGTCGTGCCGCAAAAATCCAAATAGGANNCCTCTCCGTGGAATTTTGCAAGTAGCTCATATTATCAGATTTTGCGTTGACCTATCGAGATTCTCTACCTGCGCAACCCCTCAATCTCCCGCCAGTTGTTCGAGGAGCGTGTCGAAGTCTTCAAGGCGGCCGTATTCGATGATGACTTTGCCGCGGCCGTTGTGGTCTTCGATATGGACCTTGAGGCCGAGGGCGCGTTGCAGGCGGTCCTGAACTTCGCGGACGTTGGGGTCGATGGGAGGCTCGGGTTTGAGGTCTTTCTTCGCCGCCTTCTCAGGATGCAGCAGGCCCTGGACATAGGTCTCTGTTTGGCGAACAGAAAGCGAAAGCCCTATGATCCGCTTAGCCGCCTTCTCGATCTCCTCGGCGTGTTCGAGGGCTAGCAATGTGCGCGCGTGGCCAAAGCTGAGCTGGCCGGACTCGACGTTAGCCTGCACCGAGGCAGGCAGGCGCAGCAGGCGGAGGAAGTTGGCCACGGAGGCGCGATCCTTGCCGGTGCGCTGAGCCATCTGCTCCTGGGTCATGTGAAACTCGCGCGAAAGGCGCTCAAAAGCGCGGGCTTGCTCCATCGGGTTCAGGTCGGCGCGCTGGAGGTTTTCGACGATGGTGATCTCCATTGCCTGCTCGTCGGAGACCTGGCGGAGGTTGGCCGGGATGGTGGCCTTGCCGGCAAGCTGGGAGGCTCGCCAGCGCCGCTCTCCGGCGATGAGCTGAAAGCGGCCATTGGCAAGTGGACGCAGCAATACAGCCTGTACCACGCCATTGGCGGTGATGGAGGCGGCCAGCTCGGCCAACTGCTCCTCGTTGACATGAGAGCGGGTCTGGAAGGGATTGGGATCGATTTGATCGAGAGGGATCTCGCGGGGTTTACCGCCTTCCGGCTCGGCCAGAGAGGGGGTGGGGGCTTGCACCCGAGGGAGAAGGGAATCCAGGCCCTTGCCCAGGGCGCGGCGTTTTGGATCAAACTTGGTTTCGGGGGCGGCGACGGTCATGGTTCAAAATCCTCTGTCCCGGCAAAAGCTGCCGGAAATCTTCACTTCTGCGGTTTGCTGAAGTCAAGGCACTGGTTGCGGGCCCTCACTCAGGACGGCCGTCAGGAATATGGCCAGAAACGGACACTCTTGTCCACTTTCTCTGGATGGATGGCTGCGGCAGCTTTACGTTCAGCGCTGCGCGGGCTCTCGATTCCGTTGCGTGCGAGAAACTCCCCGGCAAGCTCGAAATAGGCCTCTGTTCCTCGGGAACGGGCATCGTAGAGGGCGACGGGCTTTCCGTGGCTGGGCGCCTCCGCCAGGCGTATATTGCGAGGAATCACAGTGCGGTATAGGCGTTCGCGGAAGTACTCGCGGAGGGTCTCGGTGACCTGTTGAGCCAGGTTTGTCCGATCGTCGTACATGGTGAGCAGAACGCCTTCGATGGCGACGGACGGATTGAAGGCCGCGCGGACCCGTTCGAGGTTTGATATCAACTCGGAGATGCCCTCCAGAGCGAAGTATTCGGCCTGCATCGGAACGATCAAGCTGTTGGCGGCGACGAGTGCGTTGAGGGTCAGCAGGTCGAGTGCCGGGGGACAGTCCAGGATCACAAGGTCGTAGTTGGCCTGAATTGGGTGGAGCGCCTGGCGCAGGCGGCCGGCCCGGTCGCTTGCCGCGGCCAACTCGATGTTCGCGCCGGTAAGGTTCTTTGAGCCAGGAAGGAGCCAGAGGAGATCGACTTGAGTGGGTAGGATCACCTGTTCCGCGGAAGCATCTCCCATAAGCACGTCATAGATTGAGTGCCGGTTGTCATCGCGCTGGAAGCCGAGACCTGAGGAAGCGTTGGCCTGGGGGTCGCAGTCGACCAGGAGGACCTTCAGGCCTTCGAGTGCGAGGCATGCAGCGAGGTTGATAGCTGTTGTGGTCTTGCCAACTCCGCCCTTTTGGTTGACAACACCGAGAATCTTGCCCATGGCAATCAAGAGTAAAGGGCAGGCGAGTTTGAGGGTAGGGAGTTGCGCTGTGGAGAACGGGGCGCGACTGTGGAAAGCCTTTGATTGGGGAAGGGTCGAGTGCCGATCAAACGCTTGACAGGGAAGGAGTTCTTGGCGGGAGGAGCGGCGGGAGATTGAGGCTTGCGGAAAGCGTGTCGTGGTGGAAAACTCCCTGGTTTTTAGTTGGGTTGCGGGGCATTTTCATTGCGTTGTTCCGAATTGAAACTGTGCCCGAATTGGGCCAAACCGGTTTTTGTTCCACGTGGAACATTTCCATTTTGGGCCGAGTTCCCAGGATGTTCCACGTGGAACAACAACCATCCCTGCATTTAATTCGGAACCGGTGAATTTGCCCCTCCCTCATCCCCGCTTCCGCATACATCACTGCGAACCTTCTGCCGTTGCAGTACAATTCCCTTCGATTTCAGCCCGTCTGCATACATGCGCCTCTCGATCTCTCCAAAACAAAAGGATTTGCCTGGATGGAATGAGAAGCAATAAGGCAGTCAGGAGATGTTCTCCTCGCCCAAGAAATTCCCAGCCACGGACCTGACCACTCAGCTAACCCGTGCAGAAAGGTAGACCATGGATACTCCGAATGCTTTTATCGGCAAAACCGCTCCGCCAACACAAAACGAAATCGATGCGGCCCTGGGGGCAACCGCCGATGTGTGGAACCAGTTACTCCACTGGTTCGCGGAGCAAGGCGTCGCCGATCAGGAATGGAAGTCGTCCTCACCCAAGTACGGCTGGTCTCTCCGTCTCAAGCTCAAGAAAAGGACCATCGTTTATCTCGCCCCGTGCGAAGGTTGCTTCCGCGTGGCCTTCGTCCTTGGCGATAGGGCTGTGGCGGCCGCCCGACAAAGCGATCTCTCAAAAACCACACTCAAATTGCTCGATGAAGCCCCGCGCTACGCGGAGGGAACCGGCGTCCGGCTCATCGTCAAGGCAACAAAAGACCTCGCTTCGGTCCGTAAGCTCGCTGCGATCAAGCTGGCGAACTGATTGCTTGCTTTCCCACGGCAAGCAGACGGGCGTCGCCGCCAGGGAGCGGACTCTCCGCTTCCCAGCAAAAGCTTCCTCCGGCTGAAGCTTGAATGCTGGCCAATCCAGCGTGACTGGTCATCACCGCAAGCCAGCCTCCAGGAGCGACGAGCCTGGCTGCGGCCTCAACCGCCTGCGGCATCCGGTCCACGGCGCGCAGCGTCACGCAATCGAACTGAGCGGTCAGCGACTCCGCGCGATGGGGATAAATCGTTGCGGAAATCCCAAGAACACGGACCGCCTCTTGAAGAAAGGCGGCTTTCTTTCCTTGAGATTCGGCCAAGGTTACAGCTATCTCGGGGCGGCACAGAGCGATAGGAATCCCCGGGAATCCCGCCCCGGAGCCGAAGTCGAGAAGAGTGGCGATCCCGTGGGGAAGCGCGCCAGCACAGGCGATCGACTCGACAAAATGCCGGGAGAGAATGCCGTCTTCATCCCGAATGGCGGTCAGGTTCACGCGAGCATTCCAGCGAAGAAGAAGAGAAAGGTAATCCTGAAAGCGGATGAGCATTGCCGGATCAAGCGGGTCGAGGCCAGCCTCGTTTAACAAGGCGTTGAGCTTCAACCGGACGCCGTCGGAGCCTTCACTCATACTGAACACTCATTCTCGCGACTCAAGCTGGGCGTCTGGATCATCAATTCGGCGTAGTTCCCACCTCTCCGCCGCCTCCACAAAGGCAGCAAAGATGGCGCGGGAAAATGCGCTTTGGGTATAGGTCCGCTCCGGGTGCCATTGCACCGCCAAAACAAAGTGGGCCGCTGAATCCAGCTCAACTGCCTCAATGACACCGTCCCCCGGAGAGATGGCGCTCACCAGCAGATTGTCGCCAGGTGAGCGGATTGCCTGATGGTGGCTTGAGTTCACCTGAGGCTCAGGCGACTGTCCAACGGACAAAAGCTTGGCCAGCTTCGAGCCTTTAGAAACTTGAACGGGATGCGCCTCCACGACCTCGCGACCGGGGCGGTGATTCACAACTGTCTTCAGATCCTGAATAAGCGACCCATTGCGCCAGACATTCAAGCCTTGGGCGCCGTGGCAGATTGCCAGGATCGGCTTGCGGAGGTTGAAGGCGTCCTGCAGCAGCAACTCGTCTACGGCTGTCCGTGCGGGGTCCGCCTCACCGCACTCCGGGATTGGATCTTCGCCAAACCTTTGCGGGTCAATGTCATAGAGGCTGCCAGGAAGCAGAATCCCCTGAACTCCGGCGAGAAGCCTGGCAACGCGATCCTGGCGCTCGTGCAAGGGCACAACAATCGGCGTTGCTCCGGCTGCGTGCAAGGCGACAAGATACGGTGGCAGCGACCGCTGATTGTAACTGGGGTCACTGCCGGTAGGTTCCGGAATTGCGATGCGGACTGACATGGAAGCACCAGTGTACTGAGAGATGCGGCTCTACGGATAGAACCTTGCGGCCGGTTTGAGTCAAACTTCAGCGCGCACCTCAGCTTGTTCAACTGAGTCCTGCGCGTTAACCCTCCCTGACCGGCTCAGGCTTTCAATGGCGTCGCGCAGTCGCGCTGTCAGCTCGTCGGTTTGGCGAGGGGTCATTCCCTTTGTCTCGATTGGCTCACCTGCGGCTAGCTCCAGGTTTCCTGAATAAAAATGGCGAGTATGAATCGGCAGTAGATCGTAGACCCCGCTCAGCCAGATAGGGACCAGCGGTACCTGGGCGCGAATAGCCAGATAGGCTGCGCCGGAGAGAAAGTCCTGCAACGCGCCGGTGGGTGTCCGCTTGCCCTCGGGAAAGATGAACAGCGGCATTCCGGCCCGCAAGGCCTTGACGCCGACCGCGAGGCTGGAGAGCGTAGCGCGGGGGTTGGCGGTGTTGATTGGAATCTGTCCTGATCGATCTAAGTACCATCCTATGAACGCGATAGGCCACAATTCCTTCTTTGCGAGAATGCGAAACTGGAACGGCAGCGCGGCAAAGATCACCGGCGTATCAAAGTAAGAAGTGTGGTTGGAGGCGTAGACGGCAACCGGAACTTTGCGCAGGTTTTCTGCCCCGCGGATGGTGAGCGAGCAGCCGGAGAGACGCACCAGGGCTCGCGCCCAGAAGCGGGCAATGCGTTGCTGCGCGCGGCCGCCCTTTTCCACGTATGACGCGAGCAGGGAAATCGAACCGCAGACGGCCGTAACCACAGTCATCACCGGGATCTGGAGTACATTGGTGCGCCAGCGGTAAAACCGGGGCAAGGGATTGGGACGCGGTGTCACGGTTGCAACCCCTCTCCGGCGAGCAGCAGGGTACGCGCCTCGCCCACCAGGTATACGGAACCCGAGACCACCACAAGTCCGCCCTCCGCGCGCTGCTTTGCAAGGTGCAGGGCCTGGCTGACTGAATCGACGCCGACAGCTTCTGTCCCCGTGGCGTGGGCTGCCGCCAACAGGTCGGCCAGAGTAGCGGCGCGGGCGGTGTGGATGGGCGGGATGATGACCTGGTCAAAGAGCGAAAAAAGAATTTGCGCCATCTCCGCGATGGGCTTGTCACGCAGGCAACTGAAGATGAGGGTGCGCGGCCTGTCAACTCCTGAAGGGCCGCTGAGGTCCGGGCTCAGGCCGGCACGCAGCGCCCAGGCCCCGGCGGGATTATGCGCCACATCCAGAATCCATTCAACGCCGTCTCTCTCGATCCGCTCGAGGCGGGCCGGCCAGAGAGTCTTGCGAATGCCTTCGGCCATAGCCCTCGACGTAACACGAAAACCATGTTTGCCGGCCAACTCAGCAGCGGCGGCAATGGCCAACGCCACGTTGCGATGCTGATGGGCGCCGGAAAGCGGCGAATCCACCCGCACAGTCCCGCCGAGAGCCCGAACGCAATAGGAGCCATCCGCGTTCACGGCGGCAGGCGGCAGAAATGAGGCCGCATTGACCCCGCGCACGCCCAGTTCCGCCGCGACCTCGCCAAGAACCTGGTTGGCCTCAGGATGCTGTGGGAGGGTAATCATGGTTCCGCGACGGCGCAGAATCCCGGCCTTTTCACGCGCAATGGCGGCGATGGTTGAGCCCAGCCACTCGGTGTGGTCGAGCGAGATATCGGTGATGACGGAGAGCAGAGGATCGACGATGTTGGTCGCGTCCAACCTTCCACCCATGCCCACTTCGAGCACCGCGATGTCGACGCGCTTCTGGGCGAAATGCAAGAACGCCTGTGCGGTGAGTACCTCAAAGTAGCTGGGGAGTTGGGGAAGCTGGCCGTCCAGCACGAGTTGCCGCGCTGCGTCGTGGACGCGAAAGTAGAGGCTGGCAAAAGCATCGTCGGCAATCTCGGCGCGATCCAGGCGAATGCGCTCGTTGGCTCTGGCAAGATGGGGCGAGGTATAGAGGCCGGTGCGGATGCCAGACGCCGTCAGGATCGAGGCCAGCGTAGCCGCCGTGGAGCCCTTGCCGTTGGTTCCCGCAATCAGAACAGATGGAAAGCGGCGGTGCGGATTGCCCAGTGCGGCCAGCAGGATGCGAATCTCGTCCAGCGAGAATTTGCGCCGCGGCTGGCCTTGGCTCACGTAGAGCTCTGGCGCCATGGCATTCAGTTGATCGACGGCCGCGGAATAAGACATGGAAGCTACAGTATAAAAGGCGGATTGGGGGCTGTGCGGGAAGTGGCGTGAGATTGGCCTGTAACCCGGCCTTGATTTGTTCGGGGCAACCATCGAGGCCACCCACCCAGCGGATGCTCCTATCAACCTTTGATCGTTACCGTCCTACTTTGGCCATCGAAGCGAATGTCCCACCGTTTCAGGACATTCCTTCCGATTATGCATGCGTAGGATGATTCTTTATAGAAGTCCCTTGCAAGGATTTGTACCGCCGCTATGCGTGGGAGTCCAGAGCCCGGGAAGCTAATTGAGCCACAATACTCTTCGCACTCACAATCTCCGTTCATGGTCCTGATTGGAAATGCAGGGTTCGTTAGGGAAAGACTGCAATTCTTGGCAAGCACCTTACTGATAATTGTGAATGGTGATCCCGTGTCTATTAAGGCTGTAGGGATCGGAGGTTCAGCATATTCTAGTCCGATGCTCGTGCCATATTCAACTTCGTCTACATATCTCGTCACGGAAAACTTGATGCATGGCCCGGGATCCCCAGGATCAAATGGATTCCACGGGAATTGGAACGTAGCCATGCCTATGCCACGAAATATACAGGTTCGGTCTTCCAAACCTGTTTGATTAGAAAGTTTCGGTCGGCACCAAACTGCCGTATCCCAGCCCTGAATGCGTCCTCGTACTCATCGAAGAATCCCTTCACAATGGTGTCCTCTCGGATCACAACGAACTTTCCGAGATGAGACTGAGCCCACTTCCAACGGTTAGCCTCGAATACTCTGAGCTCGGATTCTAACGGGGATGCCACCGCCATGATTACCCCCCCTCAAATCATACGACGCTACCTAACAGACATGCACGGTTTATCGTGTTACAATATGATAACGTGATAATGTGCTTACACGATAATATTGTCAAGCGGATTCCTGGCCTATGTGTCCAAAAGAAAGACATATTCCGGCGCATGCTCGTTCAACAACAATTGCCTTGACGGGGGAGGATAAACTCGCCATTCAGTTGATCGGCGCGGCGCGGAGACGAAGGGGCAGCAACCGCAGCACAATGAATGATGTTCTGGTTGATGCCCTTTGGGAACTAGCTAAAAAAGAAGGGGTAACAAGAGATCAGATTGCATCAGTTTTTCCGATCTTCTCGGAAAACGATCAAATAAACAAGAACGTCACGGAAATGCCAAAACCGAAAAGCAAGGCTTGATGCCCTTTTTCAACAAGTACTCGGTCCTGTCAAGTATAGTGCGGTCCTGGAGGACCGTTCCAACTGTGGCTGAATCAAGAACTCAACAGCAGTTGCAGGGCTTTGCGCGCGTCCTGCAGGCAAGCCCGCGCCTCATCTTCTGAAAGCAGCCCCTGGTGTACAGCCTTCTTGCCGGCATCGTTTACCTGGTTAGCCACTCGAGGGAAATCGGGATCGATGCCGGTGAGGATCAAATTATTATTCACCTCGTGGAGCAAATTGCCCAAGGTGGCGGCGTTGCGGTAGCGAGTGCGCACAAGACGGCTGAGTGTGGTGGGGATTTTCTGTTTGATGGCCTCTTCAAGCACCGAGCGGCACATGACGGCACACGCGGTGAATAGACCCAGGAAGTAGCAGCGAGTAGCCTCGTCCAGATAGCGGTCGGCCTCTTCGGAGCTTGCCGCGGCCACAACACATTCGCGCAGGTGGGTGGCGCGTAACACAGCCGGCTCGACCATCTGCAGCAGCTCTATCGCGAAAGCGGCGCGCAGCAAATCGTTCTGTTGCCCATCGAGAGCACGTTGTATCTCCTGCCATGCCGGGGTGTACCCGCCGCTATCGGCTTGCTGTAGCCGGGTAAGCGAGGTGAGCCTCTGCCGCGCGTGTTGAATGAAACCCTGCCGCATCTCCTGGGCCAGCATTCGCCAGCCAGCCACAAAGGCTACTGGATTTTGCTGGTAGCGGGCGTAGAGTTCGTCGTACACAATACCTGGCAAAACATCTCGCAATTGTGCAAAACGCCCGGTGCTTGCCAGCTCCGAGATCGCTTCGCAGAACTCCCGTCCCGGCGCACCCTCAGTAGACATCTGCAGGAGTTGGTCTTCCAGACGCGCAATGTCGATGGTCATGACCAAGGCTCCCGGCTGAATTCAAGTCTAAGAGTTAGTCCAATTCGTTCATCGAGAAATGAGAAGTATCCATGCAAATCGAGTACAGGAACGGGAAGACGTTTGGTCTTGTGTTGGCGACGGGAATCGACCTGGCTGGATGTAGACCTTCCTCCTCTCGAACTTTCCCTGACGGCTTTGCCGAAGGCAAGCCTTCTGTGCACGACAGGTCTTCTCCAAATGCTTGCACTCCTGCATCTTGGGCGCGCTTTTCACATAAACCGTCTGCTTTGCACAGGCTTTTTGCGAGTGTCTGTGGGAGACGTGGGAAACATGGGTACGATTACTCCTTTCTCAAGCTAGATTTCCAAAACTCCTGAATTGCACAGCTTGAATTTAGAAAACCCGGCAACCTCTCAAGTCCATACCCCACAATAACTTCGCTGGAATATCCACTTTTCCTAACTGAACTACGGGTACTACTGTCTTTTCTTTTAATCTCCTACTCTTTTCCTTAGTACCCGTCACACAGTGCGGGCAAACTCACAAAAACAGCCATTGGCAGGGGATTGTCCTTAGGCCAAACCGCTGTTCATTCATTCAAACGGGAACGCGGCTGGAATAGAGAGCAGGGAATCCAGAGAACCGGCCTTGTTTTCCACGCGCACTCGTACGCCGGGATGAATACAATCAAGAAGAAGAAAAGACAGCCACTTCCGCCAAACGGCAATGTGTTGTAGAGTGTGGCCAGTGCAGGAATTTGGCTTCGAGAGCGAAGGTAAGCTTATGCCGATCGTGGAAAGTGAAGTGGAGAAGCCGGCCGCGCAGGGGGCAGCGATGGAGATTACCGTTAGTCGCCAGGACCTGGTCAAGGAGCTTACCGCTACGCAAAGCGTGGTGGAGCGGAAGACCACCATCCCGATTCTGTCCAACTTTTTGATCGAGGCTGAGGGCGACCGCCTGAACATCACCGCGACAGATCTCGATCAGGCGATCCGCACCAGTGCAGAGGCCAAAGTAAAGAAGCCCGGCGCTTGCACCATTCCGGCGCGCAAACTCTACGACTACGTCAAGCTGCTGCCGGAAGGCGACATCTCCATCAAGCTGCTGGAGAACCATTGGGTGCAGATTCGCTCCGGCCGGTCAAACACGAAGATGGTGGGCATGGCGCGCGCCAACTACCCTCAGGTCCCGGAGTTCCCTACCGTAGCGGTTACAAGTATCTCCACATTGGCCCTAAAGACACTCATTGCGCGCACCATCTTCGCCATCTCCAACGAGGAGTCGCGCTATACGCTGAACGGCGCGCTTCTGGTGATCAAGGCGGAGTCGCTAGCCATGGTGGCTACTGACGGCCACCGGCTGTCCTTTGTCGAAAAGCCAAATGAAATTCTAGAGGGCATCAGCGGCGAGAAGCGTGTGCTGATTCCGCGCAAGGCCTTGCAGGAGCTGCAGCAACTACTGTCGGCTTCCGACGCGGAGAAGGTGGAGTTTGCCGACGACGAGCACACGCTGTTCTTCCGCGTGGGCCATCGGACGTTGAGCACACGCAAGCTGTCGGGGCAGTTTCCAAATTTTGAGGCAGTGATGCCGCGCGACAACACAAAGTTTGCAGTGGTGCGGTCGAGCGAGCTTTCCGCAGCCATTCAGCGCGTGGCCCAGTTCGCGGACGAGCGCTCCGGCGCCATCCGGCTGCGGCTTGAGGGCAATGAACTGAAGATCAGTTCCAGTTCGACAGAATCCGGCGAGAGCGAAGACACCATCGATACACCGTACTCAAGCGACCCGATCATGGTGGGTTTCAACTCGGTTTACATTTTGGATTTTCTGAAGGCCCTGAACAACGAGGGCGAGGTGCGGCTGGAGTTCAAGGACTCGCAATCGGCCGGCCAGATGCGGCCCGAGGATCCGGATGCGGAGTACAAGTACCGCTATGTGCTGATGCCGATGCGGATCTGAGGAAGGCAGCAAGTCAGCGACGGCCCGGCAGAGATGCTGGGCCGTGCTGTTTCTGGGTTGCAAGAACTGCGATAGCTCTCCAGATTTGACCAAGTCGACATTGACAATACTTGTCATTGTTTTATAGTGACAAGTATGCGCACCGCGAAGACTATCTCGATCACTCTTCCTCCTGAGTTATTGGTCAAGGCACAGGAGATTGCCGAACGCGAGCACAGGACGATCAGCGAACTTTTCCGCGAAGCGCTGCGCCGTTACAGGCCGATCGATCCAGCGTGGGAATCCCTCTTAAGGGAGACGCGAGCGATCGGCAAGGAGCTTGGTATTACCACAGAGGCGGATGTGGAGCGGCTCTCCAATGAGTTCCGGCAGGAAAAACTCCAGGCCGCAGGCCGATAGTGCGCGTTGTTGCGGACACAAACGTTCTCATCTCAGCCCTCATGTTCGGAGGGTTGCCGGGCGCATTTCTAAATTTCGTTCTTGTAGGCAAGTTAACTTTGGTGATCTCAACGCCGCTCTTGGACGAGCTGGACGAAAAGCTGCGGGTCAAGTTCGCGGTGCCAGAGAGCAAAGCGCTGACCGTTCAGTTGCTGCTCAGGAGCACGGCAAGAGTGGTGAGCCCCAATTTTCTGTTGAATGCAGTTCCAGATGATCCGGACGACAATCGCATTTTAGAATGCGCTGTTGCCGGCGATGCAAAGTTTGTTGTCAGCGGCGACCGTCATCTGCTCAAGCTTAGATCTCATGCCGGAATCAGGATTCTCACCGTCAGGCAGTTCCTTGAGACTACAGAATTGCACGCGGACTGATTCTTGAACCGGCAGCCCATCACGCCACCGCCGGCGCCTTCAAAAAATCCAACGCGCGGATCAAATAGCTCTTCAGGTTGCGGCGCTGCACGACCGCGTCGAGGAAACCTTTCTCGAGCAAAAACTCTGAGCGCTGAAAGCCCTCGGGGAGCTTCTGGCGGATGGTTTGCTCGATCACGCGAGGGCCGGCGAAACCAATGAGGGCGCCGGGTTCGGCGATGTTCAGGTCGCCCAGCATGGCAAAACTGGCGGTGACGCCGCCGGTGGTGGGATCGGTGAGCACGCAGATGTAAGGCACGTGGGCGTCGTCCAACTGGGCCAGCGCGGAGGATATTTTGGCCATCTGCATCAGGCTAACCACGCCCTCCATCATGCGTGCGCCTCCTGAGGCGGCAACGACGATGAGCGGCTTGCGGCCAATCCGCGCGCGGTCTACGGCGCGGGCAATTGTCTCGCCGACCACTGCGCCCATGGAACCGCCAATGAAGGCATACTCCATGGCGCTTAGAACGACCGAGTGTGTCCCCAACTGGCCGATGGCGTTGAGAATGGCATCGTCGAGGCCGGTAGCTTCCTGCGCAGCGCGGAGCCGCCTCTTGTAGGGCTTTACGTCGGTAAAGTTCAGCGGGTCGGTTGAACGCAGGCCGCCGTCCACAAGTTCATAACCGGGTTCGAGCAGCAGGTCGATGCGCGCGCGGGCGCCGATCTTGAAATGGTGCTGGCACTTTGGGCAGACATTCAGGTTGGATTCAAGGTCGGCCTTGAAAATGACCGCCCGGCATCCCACACACTTGATCCACAGGCCTTCTGTGCGAACAGTTCTCTCCGCCGAGTCAGCAGCATTCTCGGGGCCGGAACCGGATTCGTAGTCGCCGTTTTCTCTCTTGAACCAGGACATTCGAACTCTTTCTCAAACTCGGTGCGGATTCGATGCGCCGGTCAACATCCTGGGGGAAGGTCTTGCCCCGCAAAGTTACCGTCGCTTCAATATTCTATGCCGCGCTGGGCCAGAATGCCTTTCTGGTAAGCATGTTTTACCTCGCGCATCTCGGTAACGGTATCGGCCAGCTCAACCAATAGCGGGTGGGCATTGCGGCCGGTGAGGATGACGTGCACCATCTCCGGACGCCCGCGGAGAGCTTCGGCTACCACAGCGGGGTCCAGCATGCCGTAGCCGATGGCGTAGTTGATCTCGTCCAGGATGACCATATCCCACTCCCCTGAATAGATGGCATCGCGGGCCTCGGCCCATGCCGCCTGCACCAGGCGAATGTCTTCGGGGTCGGCCTCGGCGCCGCCGATCTTCACAAAGCCGCGGCCCATCTGCTTGAGGACGAAGTTCGGTCCAAAGGCCTGGACGGCATCCAACTCGCCGTAGTGCCAGGAGCCCTTGAGGAACTGAAGCATGAGCACCCTCATGCCGTTGCCCACGGCGCGCAGGGCCGTGCCCATGGCGGCGGTGGTCTTGCCCTTGCCGGGGCCGGTGTTGATCAGGATCAGTCCTTGACGCGAATCGGTCATAACAGTGGTCAGTAGTCAGTGATCAGTTGTCAGTATTCGGTTAAGAAGCGGCGATTGCTCTTTGGTTGCCCATTTCGGCTTCGGTAGAGTATCAGTTGCTGGCGCCAGTTGCAGCCTAACAACTGACCACTGACCACTGTTCACTGTCCACTGCTTTCAGTGTCCTGCGTGATACGGGTGGCCAGAGAGAATTGTAAATGCCCGGTATAGTTGTTCGGCTACTACCAGGCGGGCAAGAGCGTGAGCCAGCGTCATGGGCCCGAGCGAGAGCAGCAATTGAGCCCGCGCGCGAGCCGCTTCAGACCATCCACTGGCCGGACCGATCGCGAAGACGATGTGCTGGGCGCCCTCGTCACGGCGCGCTCCCAACCATGCGGCAAAAACTTCCGAGGTCATTTGCCGGCCGCGGCTGTCGAGCAGCACAGGCACAGCCCTGGTGCGGCCCTGCTGCCGATCAAGCCGAACAAGCCACTCGAGCATCGCTTCCTCGGTGCGAAATGCTTCGGACTGACAATGCGCAAAGGGCGAGCAGCGGTCGAGATAGACTTGAGTGAGCAAGTCGAATCCACCTTGAGACTTGGCCGGCGAGCCGGATTTGCCGCGGCCCTGTGCGCCGATATGGGCGAGTGTGAGGTTCATGGGCAGGAGGATACTCCAACAGGACTACGTTGATCATATGTGGGGTTGTCGCGAGATTCCCCAAAAACAAGAGGTACTGCCCATTTTTGGAATACGAAGGCTTAATTCTACATATTTTCATATTCCGTCTATAAATGCAGGGCAACAAGAATATGAGTAAATCGTTTAGTTTCAATAACGAACGAATTCTTTTTGCGATTCGTTGAGATTGGCACCCGTCATGCAGTATGCACACCAATAAGCTGTCTTCAGCATTGCAGGGGGACAGTGTTCTGCACCATGGTATCTGCAGGGTCGAAGCCTGGTCTCACGTCTCGTTTTAACGTTTTTCTGTCTTTTTTGAATCTCAACTGCGGACCGGGCCCATTCCCCTGACCGAGACGCCGAACCACACTACACGGATTGCGCAGGTGATGCCTTCAAAATCACCAGATGCGATGATCCATAGCACGGAACCGGCAAATTCATTAATCGAGGATGGAAGTCACATGAGAAATTGGACCGAACAACTGAAGCGTCTCGCCACCCCGCAGTGGCTCGCTGTGGCCCTTCTGGTGCTGTTTGCCCCATGCATTCTTGCGCAGGAGACAACCGGTGGTCTTCAAGGCACCGTGAAGGACCCGTCAGGCGCCGTGGTTGCCGGGGCCGATGTCGTTGCCACGACTCCGACCCTGGTCGGTTCCAAGGAGACCCGCACGGATGCCGCGGGCTATTACCGTTTTGCCAACCTGCCTCCCGGCGATTACACGCTCGTGGTCAAGGCGCAGGGCTTCGATACCCTCAAGCAGTCAGGGCTGACGCTTGAGGTCGGCCACCTCCCCACCATCAACCTTACGCTGAAAATCGGCGCGGTCAGCACCGTGGTTGAGGTCAAGACCGAGGGGCCGATGATCGATACCACCACCAACAGCACGCTGACCAATATCCCGGAAGACGTGCTCCAGGATGTTCCTCACGGGACTTCGTTCCAGTCTGTCATTCAGTTTGCCCCGGCGGCGCGCAATGAGCCGCTTGAGGGCGGCGCCCAGCTCAGCAACGGCAGCGGCGGCACTTCTCCCGGTAACGGCAGCTCCGGTGGCGCCTTCGGCTTCTCGATCGGCGGCGGCGCCGACTCTGAGAACTCCTACCTGGTTGAAGGCCAGGAGACGGCCAACATCATCGGCGGTTACTCCCACACCAACGTTCCATTCGACTTCATCTCGGAAGTACAGATGAAGACCTCGGGCGTTGAGGCCGAGTATGGCGGCGCATTGGGCGGCGTGATCAACGTGATCATGGACAAAGGCACCAACAAATGGCATGGCGCGGTGTTCAGCTCCTACCAGAACGGCGCCATGAACGGATCGCCGAACGCATTCTCCCGCTACGATCCGAACTCCAGCGGAACCCCCACCAGCTGGGGGCAGACCGACCCGACCTATCAGAACTACCAGCCGGTCCGGCCGCACTCAGGCGACTTTTTCCCCGGCGTTACCGTCGGCGGCCCGCTCGTGGATCTGTTTCCAAGGATCTACGGCGTTCCGGATTCCGTTTACAAGGCCATGCGGGATCGCATCAGCCTGTTTGCGGGCTACAACCCTGAGTTCAACGCCTACGAGACCAAGCTGAACTATGGCCCGAACGGCGGAATCCTACCGTTCAGCCAGAACACCCATACCGATTACGGCTACGCCCGCATCGATGCGGAGGTGACGCAGAAGATTCGCGTCTTTGGCTCATGGCTCGTCCAGGGTCAACGTCAGGCCGGTGAGTCGCTGCCCACCCCCGACTCGGCCTCGGGACTTTACAACGTCTATACGGGCTGCCAAGGGACGGGCTCATCGTTCAACTGCAGCGGCAATTACGTCAATCCGACCGCATTTGCTCACGACATCGGCTACACGGCGCCCAATATGACGCTGAATTCGGGTGCGGATATCACCCTTACCAACGCCCTGGTATCCACCACGCGGTTCGGCTACTACTTTGAGAACTACCACGACTATGGGTACCCGACCGCCAACCCAACTTATTTCTTTGAAGCCAGCGGCACGGCCGCATCTGGCAACACAGACACCAATGGCGCTCCCCTGCCGTCTGCTCTGGCTCAGGGCGGCGGCTTCCAAAGCCAGGCCGTTGACCAGAACTTTACCCACTACAACGCCAACAAGGCCGTCCAGTTCGATGAGGATATGGCCTGGTTCCACGCCGGCGCGGGTGGTACCCACAACTTCAAGTTCGGCTACCAGTTGCACCGCAACTCCAACTCCATCTTCCAGGCCTACAACGCGCCACTTGTTGAGGTCTATCCCGGCACCACGAACGCCTATAATCCGCAAGGGAAGGTAGGCGTGAACAATTGCACAGCGGTCGAGAACGCATATATGGCCAACGAGCCGGCTAGCAATTACGTCGGTGGTGCACCGCAGAACTACGGTTGCATGGGCCAATACGGCACCGTGAACGTGAACGACTTCGGCAGCGGCGGCGCGGCCATCGGCTTCAACCACAGCTTGTTTGCCCAGGATGGCTGGACGCTGGGGAAGGGCATCACCATCAACGCCGGCCTGCGCGTCGAGCGCGAGTATCTGCCGGCTGAGGACCAGCCCTCGACCGCGAAGATCACCAGGCCGATCAACTTCGGCTGGGGAGACAAAGTCGCTCCGCGTATCGGCGTGGCGTGGGATGTCTTCAAGAATGGGAAGATGAAGGTATTCGGCGGCTACGGCGAATACTTCGATCAGATGAAGCTGAACGTGGCCATCAGTTCTTACGGCGGCCAGTATTGGCAGGAATGCTGGTATGCACTGAACACACCCACTCTCACGGGCATCGTTCCCAGCTATGACAGCAACAACCGGTACTGCGAGGGTCAGAACTCCGCCAGTCAGGCCACTTTCGCAGGCGGCGGAACGCCGGGTGGACTGAACTTCCTGGAGAACATCAACAACCGCGCCTGGCCTACCACCTGCTCCACTTGCAGCGCAACGGAAGAAGGCACGGCTCCTGGACTGAAGCCCTACGCACAGCACGACTCGAACTTTGGCATTGACTACCAGATCTCGCCCACGATGGCATTCGAAGCACGATGGGATCGCAGGCGACTCGACCATGTCATCGAGGACTCGGCCATCTACAATCCCGCGGTCGGCGAAACGTTTGTGATCGTGAACCCCGGCCAGGGGATTAACTCCACTTTCACGGGTTTCTACAACTTCCTGTACGGCACCCCTGCGGACTGCTCCGACGGATGCCCGCCCAACACGACCATTCCGGCCGCCCGCAGCTATGACGGCATAGAGGCCCGGTTGATGAAATCGGTCAGCCAGCACTGGATGGGCATGATCTCGTACACCTACAGCAACCTCCGCGGCAACTACCCCGGCCTGACCAGTTCGGACGTAGCCGACGGCGGCGGCGGCCGCAACTCACCAAACAACAGCCGCTCCTTTGACGAGCCGTACTTCTCGTGGAACGCCAATGGCGGGTCTTCAAGCGGGCTGCTGCCCACCGATCGCCCCAACGCGCTCAAGGGATATGTGTATTACGATCTGCCTTGGGCCCGGAAGTTCGCAACCGACTTCGGCGTCTTCCAGTCGGCTTACAGCGGCACCCCGCTGACCAGCTACCTGGATGTGGGCTACGCCTTCCCAGGCGCCTTCCCGACCGACATTGTCAATCGCGGAAAGTGGATTGACGTCACCCAGAGCGCGACGAGCGGCTTGATCACCGCGAGCGCGCCGTACACCAAGCGCACGCCGTGGTATACCGACACGGATTTCAACTTCAAGCAGAACGTGAAGCTCGGGGAGTCGAAGACTCTTGCCTTTGACGCAACCTTTACCAACGTTCTGAACCAACATGCGGTGACTTCGTTTGGCCAGCAGATCGACTCCAACTATGCGGACAACTATGCTTCACCAACGACCTCCGGGTGTCTCGCCTACAACAAGGCAAACTACGGTCTCCCTTCTTCGTCCTGCTGGATCGCGGACGGTCCAGCTTTCTATGCGGGAGCCATGAACAAGTACAACTACCTGGCCGAGATGAATGCGTCTCCCCTCGGGAGCTCTGCCGGCGGCCCGATTACGATCAACAGCGAGTACGGCAAGCCCTACCTGTATCAGCTCAGCCGGAACATTCGCCTGGGCATTCACTTCACCTTCTAAGACCGCTCAACCGCACAAACAAAGGGGACCCGCCGCGGCGGGTCCCCTTTGTTTGTGGCAACGGTCAGAGGAGGGTGACAAGCGTTCCTAGAGCGAATCTGAGAGTCGCGGGTGCGGCCCCTACTTCTTCCCGGCGGCTTTCCTGGGCGAAGCCTTCTTTGCGGCTGCTTTCTTTGCAGCGGGCTTTGCAACCGCTTTCTTCGCTGGAGCGGCCTTTGCGCCAGCCACTGCTTTCTTTGCCGCCTTCTTTGTCTTAGCCTGAACGGCGGCCTTGGCGGACGCCTTGCTGCGGGCGGCGAGTGTCTTGGCGGCGAGAGCGGCCTTCAACTCGGCGTCGAACTCGGCCGGGGTGAGCGGGCGGGCGGACTTGCGCAGCCTTTCGATGTCGTAGAAGGCACGGCGCTCGGCGAGAAAGACGTGGACCACAAAGTCCACGTAGTCGAGCAGAATCCAGTGGCCCTGGCGGCGGCCCTCCACGGAGTTGGGCAATGCGCCGAACTCCTTCTTGAGGCGATGCTCGATCTCATCGGCGATGGCGATGGCCTGGCGGTCGTTCGAGGCGGAGGTCACGAGGAAGAAATCCGAGAGGCCGGCGTCGATGGGGTCGAGTTCGAGGATGCGGGTGTCTTCGCCCTTCTTGTCTAGACAGACCTGGGCTGCGGCCTGAACCAGGTTGCGGGTTTGGATGCGGGTTTGCTGGTGTGTTTGCGATGTCGTCATTCGGTGAAAATTGTCTCCAATCTCAATCGTAGACCCTCGTTTTGGGAGGGGGCAAGCCAGTTGATTTAGCCCGTCCATCCGAGTGGCGCGGCTAAAACCGCGCCCTTTCAAGGCAAATACATGCCCATCTGTGGGCCGGACACCACGAGCGCGGCTGGTCTTTTGCCAACTCCGCCAACTCCGCTACAAACTCCGTCCCACTGCCGCGGCAATCACTCTCAGCTCCCCAACCAGTTTCTCAAACTGATCGAGATACAGGGTCTGCGCCGCGTCGGAGGCAGCCTTGTCCGCGTTGGGGTGAATCTCCACCAGAATTGCGTCCGCTCCCGCTGCTACCGCGGCCTTTGCCATCGCGGGAACCATGTCGCGACGGCCCGTGCCATGCGACGGGTCGGCCACGATGGGCAGGTGCGACAGCTTCTTCACCACCGGAATCGCCGCGATATCCATCGTGTTCCGCGTCGAGGTCTCATAGGTGCGAATGCCGCGTTCGCACAGGATCACATCGTAGTTGCCGCCGGACATGATGTACTCGCTCGAAAGCAGCAACTCCTCGATGGTGGCCGCAATGCCGCGCTTCAACAGAACCGGCTTGCGCACCTGGCCCAACTCGCGCAGCAGGTTGAAGTTCTGCATGTTGCGCGCGCCCACCTGGAAGCAGTCGGTATAAGGCAGCATGGCCTCGATCTGCGAAATCTCCATGACCTCGCTCACCGTGAGCAGGCCGTTTGCCTCGGCGGCCTCGTGCATCAGTTGCAGCCCAGGAATTCCCAAGCCCTGAAATGCATACGGCGAACTGCGCGGCTTGAAGGCGCCTCCGCGCAAAAAACCGCCTCCCGCAGCCTTCACGCACGCGGCAGTTGCAAAGATCTGTTCGCGATTCTCAATGGCGCACGGCCCGGCGATGATCCCAACCTGCTCGCCGCCTATCTTGGCTCCGTTCGCAAACTCCACCACCGTGCCTTCCGGACGAAATGCGCGCCCGGCCAGCTTGTAAGGTGAAGTGATTCTGTGTACAGAGAGCACGCCGGACAGCAGCTCAAACCTTCTCAGCTCCACGCCGGCGGTGGGTCCCACTCCGGCCAGGATGGTCTGGGTTGCGCCCGTAGTTCGATGAACATTGACCCCGGATTCCACCATCGCATCGATCACTGCATCGATCTGGTCTTCCGTGGCCCTCTCCTGCATGGCTACAATCATCGCTTGTTCCCTGTCTCGGGCGCGTCTGCTTGTGTTTCTGCGCCAGTGCCGTGGCCCAGCGCGTGCGCCTGGGCGTTCCTCTCCGATGCCAACTCATCCCTCTGCAGGGCCCGCATCACGTCGATGATGCGCTCGTAGATATGCGTCAGTTCGATGTCCGGCAATGGACCCTTGTTGGCCGCGCGAATGTTGGCGTAGATCACCTTCTCGCGCGCCGGCTCGTAGACCGGCAGCGACGTAGCAACCTTCAGGTGACCGATCCGCTGCGCAGCCCGTGCCCGCTCGCTCAGCAACTCCACAAGCTGCCGGTCCAGAACATCAATTTGGTCTCGCAATTCTTCCAGCGTCATCCCATCCTCGTGTTGCGCCCCTCACTCGCCGGGCCGGCCTTTCTTCAAAGACCACTGCCTCGTCAACGCATAGGAGCAAGAGTCGAAATCCGTCCATGCGGCGTTGAATGCCGCGCTTGGGGTGTTTTACCGGGCCAGCGCCGCCTCAGGCAGGTGCAGGCCCTTGATAAATCGAGCCACTGCGCCGGGCGCTGCCTCGGGAGTCGACTTCTCAATCAACTCCACAATCGCGCTGCCGATCGCCGCGGCATCCGCGAATTCCGCCACCTGGGCCACGTGTTCCGCGTTACTGATGCCGAACCCCACGGCTACCGGCAGCTGGGTCCATCGCCGGATCCGAGCGACCAGCGAAGCGGCCTCGGCCGTCAAGCTCTGCTGCGTGCCGGTGATCCCAACCCGCGAGATCGCATAAACAAATCCCTTTGAATGAGTAGCGATCGCCTCAAGCCTCTCATCGGGGCTCGTCGGCGCAGCCAGAAAAATCGGCGCCAGCTTCACTCGCTCCATCTCGGCCAGGTACTCACCCGCCTCTTCCACAATCAGGTCGAGCACCAGCACTCCGTCCACGCCGGCCGCCGCTGCCTCATCGGCAAACTTGTGCATGCCGTACCGCAATATTGGATTCAGATAGCTGAAGATCACCAGCCCCGCCGCCGGCCGCGCCGCGCGAATCTCCGCAGCCAATGCCAGCACGTCCTTGAGCCGCGTCCCCCTGGCCAATGCCCGTTCCATGGCTCTCTGAATCACCGGCCCATCCGCCAGCGGATCGCTGAACGGCACGCCCAGCTCAATCACATCCGCGCCCGCATCGATGGCCTCAAGCGCAATCGCGCCCGTGACCTCAAGGCTCGGGTCACCAGCCGTCAAATAAACGACCAGTCCGGGTTTGCGCTCAAAAAGAATCGCCATCCAAGTCTCAGGGTTCCGGGATTCTACGGTCACGCTCCCTGGATATTCAACTCGCGCGCCAAAATCCCCATATCCTTGTCGCCGCGTCCAGAAAGATTCACCACCAGTATGTCATGGGCCGCCATCGTCGGAGCAAGGCGCAAACACTCGGCCACCGCGTGTGCGCTTTCCAGCGCCGGCAGTATCCCTTCCGTCCGCGCCAGCCTCACCACCGCATCCAGCGCCGCCGCATCGTCCTGCGAGGTGTACTCCGCCCTCCCCGAGTCGTGCAGCGCCGCGTGCTCTGGCCCAATCGACGCATAATCCAGCCCGGCAGAGACAGAGTGCGTCAGCGCAATCTGCCCATCCTCATCCTGCAGCACGTAGGAATATGTCCCCTGCAACACCCCCGGCGCACCGCCCGAGAACCGTGCCGCGTGCTCGCCCAGCGCCGTCCCGCGCCCGCCTGCCTCCACGCCGATCAGCCTCACTTGAGTATCGGGAATGAATTCATAGAACGCGCCAATTGCATTCGACCCGCCGCCCACGCAGGCGATCACGGCGGTAGGCAGCCGGCCCTCTTTCTCAAGAATCTGTTCCTTCATCTCGCGGCTGATGCAGCGATGGAAGTCCCGCACCATGGTCGGATAAGGGTGCGCCCCCAGCGCGCTGCCCAACAGATAATAGGTAGTCCGGACGTTGGTCACCCAGTCCCGCATCGCCTCGCTGATGGCGTCCTTCAGCGTCTTTGACCCCGCCGAAACCCCCCGCACCTCAGCGCCAAGCAGCCGCATGCGCAGCACGTTCAGCTCCTGCCGCTCCATGTCGACATCGCCCATGTAGACCACGCATTCCAGGCCGAGCAGCGCGCACACCGTCGCCGTCGCCACCCCATGTTGCCCCGCGCCAGTCTCCGCTATGACGCGCTTCTTGCCCATCCGCCTGGCCAGCAACCCCTGACCCAGCGCGTTGTTGATCTTGTGCGCCCCGGTATGCAGCAGGTCTTCGCGTTTCAGATAAATCTTCGCCCCGCCCAGTTGCTCCGTCAGCCGTTTCGCAAAGTAGAGCGGCGTAGGCCGCCCCGCATAATCCTTCAGCAGCCCCGCCAGCTCCGCCTGAAACGCCGCATCATTTTTCGCGGCGTCGTACTCGCGCTCCAGCTCGACGAGCGCCGCCATCAGCGTCTCCGGCACATACCGCCCGCCATAAACGCCAAACCGCCCCGGCCGCGACTCGGATGGTGCCAGATGTCCTGATGGTAGAATCACCGATGCCATTTTGGGGCCTCCCGCTCAACTGCCCAAGAATAGGGGAACTTTTCAGTGTACTAGGGCTGCGGCGGAGCCATCACACCGAGCGTTCGCGGATCAGAGCAACAAATTCAGGGGCAATCTTGTTGTGTATGGAAAGCAGCCGCTCCAGGCCTCCATGCCTTGCAGACTGTTCATGCAGTTTTAGAGCCACGACTTCCGGCGCAAGGTGGTACTGATGAACCAGGAACTCATCGGGGCTTTGCGCCACCACGTCCCATGGCGATAGTGCAGCTTCCGGGAAATCTTTCAGATTGAGCGTCACGATAGTCTGTGCGCCGCAGCGCACAGCGGCGGCAAGAACATGGCGGTCCTTGGGATGATTCGCCATGATTGGGATGAGCGACTCGTAGCCTTCTACCCAGGCATCCTCAAAGTGCTTTCGCAGCTCGCCGACCAGGTGCGCGGTCTGTTCTTGCGTCACTCCCAGCCTGGTTTCGAGTGTTCGCTTGGTCTCAGCCATAATCTCTTCCGACCAGCGCGGCAGGTAAAGACGAGGCGGCTCCGCGATGCGCAACAGAGTATCGCGAAGCGCGGCATTTACAAGAACGCAAGCATCCAGAATGACTTGGTAGCCAGGCATTATCCGTTCGGAAGCAACACCTTATCGTACAATCCTGCATCCTCTTCAAATTGAGCAATCCGATTGATCGCATCAATCTTGTCCTGGTCCCGGTGCTGCCTGTAGTCCATCAAATCCTTCAGGTAGACCCGCCGATGCGTTCCCGTCATGTGATAGTGCATCTTGCCCGTCTCCAGCAGTTTGACGAAGAAGGGCCGGGAAACGCCCAGGAAGTTCGCCGCCTCTTGCGTGGTCAGATCCTGCATCACAGGAACGATTGAGATAGCCTTGCCTTCCTGCATATTCTGGAGAATCCTCAGCAGGAGCGAGTAGACAACATCGGGCAGCTCCAATGCCTGTTCTCCCCCCCTGCCAACCAAAGAGGCTTTTCCTTCCCTCTGCATCAACTTCTGGAGTTCCTGGACCTGTTCCTGCTGAGAATTCGGAATCGAAATCGGATCGAGCATGGATGTGGTCATAAGTCCTCCAAAGTAGGCAACGAGCCTTTGTGTACCCAGCCATAATCACATATATACGAAATAAACGCAACAATCGAAATAATTATTCGGCATGAAACGCCGCATCCACCCGGGCCAGGTCGTACTCATGCTCCAACTCCACCAGCGCCGCCATCAGCGCCTGGGCACATACCGCCCGCCATAAATGCCGAAGCGGCCGGAGCGCGATTCAGATGAATCCATTTGCCTTGCTGGAAGCTGGAAGAATGATCGATGCCATCGGGCCTCCTGCTGGCTTCCACAAAAAAATAGGAAGCCCTCTCGTGTGCCAGGGGGGCGGGAAGCCCGCATCTTCCATCCTTGTCAAACGATTGGGTACGCTTCCGACTTGGCCATCCGCCACTAACTGTTGAATATATCTAGCCACTTCTTCCTTCTCTTGATGGTTACCTTGTCAGCCAAAAGAAAATAGAAGAAATCCTCGTAGTGTGGAATTACCATAGAAGAAATATTATTTGCTGTCTCATAGTCTGCGGCTCTATTGGCCATTCCTTCGAGTAGGAAATGGATTGGCTGAAGATTTTCGATAATCCGCCAGATGATAAGCGGAGCGCTCTTCTCAATGACATACTGACGATGAAGACAGTCAAATACCGTCATGGGGTGCCCTTCTTCGTTGATGTCCATCGTGAATTGGTTTGGCCTGCCTTCCCTGTCCATCTTGTACATCAGGTTGAGTGCTGATCTCTGCCTCACTTGATGGGGCGTGTACTCCTCATAGACTGCTATGGAAATATCCAGCCACTTGCTCAAAGGACCTCTTTCCATCTTGGCTTCACAAACTTCATTAAGATTGAAGTATCGTGATCCAACCCCGTAGTCAGTGAAGAAATCGATCAAGGCATCATCGGACTTCGTTCTTTCTGTCAGTGTCGAAGGATTGCGGCGATATTGACTCATCAATTTCTGGCACTCGCCGTATAGCGTCCTGATGTCGTGTCCAAAGTCCTTTTTCAACTGTTTGATAGTTGGTGTCTGGTAGTTATTCGCGAGCATATAGTGTGTGACGACCGCTAACTTCAAGATTCTTTCCACGCCAATAGAGATATGGAAGAAGGCTGAATAGAAGTAACCGTCTTTATCTTGAAAGAAATTGGCTTTTAAAAGAAGGTCAAATCCTGACAAAAGCGTATTCTTGGCCAGATGTGCTTCTTGAGCGAGTAAGCTAAATCTTTTGTCAAAACCAATCTGATTCATAGTGTTTGCCCCTCTCACGGGGAGGTAAAGATGACCTGCTGGGTGCCCTGCATCTCGATTTTGAGATGTGGGATAGCAAGCTCCCAGTCAGGCTCTTTTCTTGCTGCGCGCGGCATTCTCAGCAAGCTGCAAAGGGATGAGCACCACCGGCTCCTGGTCCGGGAAGGTTGCAATCATCGTCAGCTGCCCGCCCATCGCCGCCACGGTGCGCGCCATCGTAGACAGGCGCGGGTCCTTACGCTTCTCCAGCCGCGAAATCTGCATCTGGCCGATTCCCAGAGCCTCCGCAACCGTTGCCTGGCTAATCTTGCGCCCCTTGCGCAGCTCCGCCAGGGTCATGCGCCGCTGCACCTTGGCGATCAGCTCTTTTCCCCTCGCTTCAATAGCCTTTTGCCGCTCTATTGGCAAAGTGGCAATCCAGTCATCAACAGAAATCATTCCACGCATGGTAGCCGCTCCTCTTGATTAAAGATCGTCGAGGTGTTCCTTGTACCGCCTGTCGGCCTTGTCGATAAGCCGCCTATAAAACTTCGCTTCGCTCACGCCCGATTTGTCGGCGGCCACGAGCAGAATTGCATTTCGCCGCGGGTTAAAGGCGAAGGCGACCCGCCAGACTCCCCCATCCGCCCTGAAGCGAAGTTCCTTCATGTTCGCGAACTTCGATCCATTCAGCGTGTCTACATCGGGCCGTCCCAAAGATGGCCCGAACTTCCGAAGTGGCGCGAGGGCGGCGGCCAGTCCATCCTGCACCGCATCCGACAGCTCATTGACCTCGGCCTCGAACCTCGGATGGAAGTAGGCGGACCAACTCATGGAACAATTATGCCATAAAGAGCATTATGCGCAATAGGGATTACAGCGGCAATCTAGCCGGGCGCCCCACATCTCGATTTTGAGATGTGGAACCTGGCTCTCCAAGCCGTTGGGAGTTTGACCCCCAATGCCTTTTGCAGAATTTATGCGTCGCCCGGCGCACAATGGTTCATAGAACGCGAATCGAGGAGCCAGCGTGGTCGCCAGCGAGCGGCTTTTGCTCGTTTGGGCGGGGGTCAGTTCTTGGCTCTTGCGATGGAAAATGCGTCAAGCCGACGCAAAAAACGCATGCCCACCCCTCCCAACTTTTTCGCGTAACACAATGAAACAAAAATATGTTAGGCCTGTTTTACATCAAACAAAAGCCGAAGAAACGCCTCATTCTGCATCAGAATTGCGGCAGTTTCGACCTCGCATCCCGCACGCCAGAGCAGGATCGACTTCCATTGAATCCCAATTCCGCAACCCTACTCCCGATCCGCCGCCCGCGCGCGAGTCACAAACTCACGCACCTTCTCCGCATCCTTGCGCCCCGGCGCAGCTTCCACGCCCGAGACCACATCCACTCCCCACGGCCGCAGCGTTGCAATCGCTTCGGCCACATTCGCCGGGTTCAACCCGCCCGCCACAATCAGCTTGAGCTTTCCAGCATCGCCGAAGACGGTCTTCCCTGCCTCTGCCCAGTCGAACGTCACGCCAGTGCCGCCCGCTGCCGTGGCCGTGCGCGAATCCACCAGCACCGCATCCACGTTCGGGTTGCGGCCGTGTTCGGCAATCTGATTCGCCATCTGTTGCGCAGCTCCGGCGTCAAAGTGCACCACGCGCAGGATACTCAACTGCGGCCCCAGCAGTGCGCGCAGTTTTGCAGGCAACTCCGGCCCAGCCTCGGAGTGCAGTTGCACGCCCGTCAGTCCGCACACCCGAACGGCCGAGTAGATTTCGTCCAGCACAGCATCCACAAAGACGCCGATCTTCTCCACCGGCGCAGCCAAATGCGCCACAATGGCTGCCGCCTCTGACACGGTCACCTGCCGCGGACTGGGCGCAAACACAAACCCCACCGCGTCGGCGCCAGCCTTCACGGCCAGCCGCGTGTCCTCCAGCGAGGTGTTGCCGCAGATCTTGATCCAGAGGCTCATGGCTCGGTCCAAGGCTCGTCATCCATCGAGTGCCCACGGCCTGGTTCAGGTCTCTGCTCAAAACTCGATTCCAAGCCGATGTTCGGCATAGATGCAGGAAGCTCATGAAAGGATGGCTTCCAACTGGCGCTCGTCAGCAACCCTGCCAGCGCCGCGCCGGGGTCTGCTTGCCGCATCAGGCATTCTCCAATCAGGAAGGCGTCAAACCCCGCCTCCCGCAGCCGCGCGATGTCCTCCGCCGTCGAAATGCCGCTCTCGGCCACTCGAACCACGCCGCTCGGTATCCGCCCCGCCAACTCAAGCGAGGTTTCCAGCCTGACTTCAAAGGTCTTCAAATCGCGATTGTTCACACCGATCGCATCCGCCCCGCTCTCCCCAAGCGTGTCCAGCACCCGGTCAAGCTCCCCTGCCGTGTGTACTTCGACCAGCACATCCATCTCAAGCCCGCGAGCCACGCGGGCAAAGCGCCCGAGTTCGCCATCAGTCAGCGCAGCGGCGATCAGCAAGATCGCATCCCCCTGGTGAGCGCGAGCCTCCACGATCTGGTACTCGTCCACCGTGAAATCCTTGCGCAGGCAGGGCAGCGCGACTGCCGCCGAAGCCAGTTCCAGATTGCGCAGGCTGCCTTGGAAATACGGCTCATCGGTGAGCACCGAAAGCGCTGCCGCTCCTCCCGCCTGATAGCGGCCGGCCAGCCAGGCCACGTCAAAATCCTCGCGAATCAGCCCCTTGGAGGGCGAAGCCTTTTTGATCTCCGCAATCACCGCCGGCCTGACCGCCGCCTGCCGCCGCAAGGCCGCTGCCCAGCCGCGAGGCTGATGCGCTGCCGCCCGCCGCTCCAACTCGGCCACAGGCACACGCGCCTTCGCCGCATCCACCGTGGATCGCGTCATGGCCAGAATTGTGTCAAGGTGCGTAGACATACCGTGGGTAGAGTATAAGGGGGATGGCAGCCAGAACCTTCAGCAATCTGCCTTGCGACCATAAGAGCGCCGATGCCTCAACCTGTACCACAAACCCAGCAGATCGAAGGCCGCCCCGGCCTCCCGTCAACGAATGCAACGGGAGTTCCCCCGGCCCTGCCGGGTGTACTTACCGGTGGGACTATCCATCATCGACTCTTTTGACACTTACTCCGCCGCGTTTCGCCGCGACCGCATTCTGGAGATGTCTGGTGACCACAATTCGTTTCCGGTGGCATGCGCTCAGGCCATCGAGCTTTCTTACCCTATGTCGGCGCTTGTGCTAGGTCCGTGACCGGATGAAGATGTTCTATCCAATGAACGAACGTGGGCCGGGAGGCCGGCGCTATATTTCCAAAAGGGACATTTTCATACGGCCAAAGAACTAGCCGCCTTCCTGCTCGGCACGCTGCCCTTCGCATTGCGGGCGATTGGGAAAGATCCTATCGTCGGCCTTCTCTCCCCCTGTGTTGCTTGCCCCCAGAGCCTGTGCGCAGTTTATGGGTGTCACCGCAGGACTGATCTACCTTCGGCACAAACCGGCTGAGGTCCCGACCGGTGCGTCCGCATGAAGTTGTCCCGGCAAGAGCAATCCACTTCTGTCGAACCTCAAACGCCGCAACATTCGCCGAGTGCTCCGCTCTCCTCGGGTGTCGAGGCCTGGCCCAATTGGCCGGTAGTTCGCCAAGGAACGCCACGCCTCCGGCGATGCATATCTGGTGCACCTGGTTGCCTGGCGAGCCGACATTACCCGGCAGCGCCCGTTTCGCATACAATGATTGCGGCTTGCATCCAACATGGGTGTAAGTTCCAAGCTATTTCTTTGGAAGATCTGTCCCTGAACCGCGACGGAGCGAGCGAAACTTCCTCTGAAACGGCAGCGTCCATTTAAACGTAAACGGGCAGCATCACCTTTGCCCGGCGGGACCGCATTTGGCCCTTTTGGGCGTTCATACCATTGAAATTGAATACGACGGGAAACGAAATCATGTCTATCGAAGGCATTCCAGAATCCAATCTGTCCACAATCGGCGCTTCTGAACAGCCGCCCGCGCGCAAGGGTTTTTGGATACGCATCCTCATTTATGTGGTGCTGGTGGGCGCGTTGGCCTTTATCGTCTGGCGCATCTATCAGAACCAGAAGCAGGCTGCGGCAAGCACCGCCAGCCAGGCGGCAGCCTTGCAGAGCCGGCCCGTTCCCGTGCAGGTGACCGCCGCTCAGCAGCAGCCCATGCCGATCTTCCTCACGGCACTGGGCACGGTCACGCCCTACATGAGCGTCACGGTGAAGGCACGTGTCAGCGGCGAGCTGTTGCCGGTCAAGTTCACTGAGGGCCAACAGGTGAAGCAGGGGCAGACGATCATGCAGATCGACTCCCGGCCCTACAAGGCCGCTCTCGACCAGGCCAAAGGCACCCTGGCGCACGATGAGGCGCTGCTCAAGGACGCCCAGGCGGAATATGCTCGCTATAAGGCGCTCTACGACGCAGGCGTCACCTCCAAAGAGACGCTGGACACGGATGCAGCCACCCAGGGCCAGTACCTGGGCGCCATCGAGGCCGACAAGGCTGCCGTTGAAGCCGCCCAGTTGCAGCTCGACTGGTGTTCAATCCAGTCGCCTATCAACGGCCGCATCGGCCTGCGCCTGGTGGACCCCGGCAATATCATCACCGCCAACACCACCAATCTGGTCATCATCAACCAGTTCGAACCCATCGCCGTCTACTTCACTCTGCCCGAGAATCTGCTCCCCGAGGTGCTGCACAAGCTGGGCGCGGAGAGGCGTCTGCCCGTGGATGCCTATGACCGGGACGACGTGAAACAGCTCTCCAGCGGGCTGCTGCTCACCGCCGACAACCAGATCGACACCACCACGGGAACCGACAAGCTGAAGGCTGTCTTTGACAACAAGGACGAGTCGCTGTTTCCCAACCAGTTCGTCAATATCCACCTGGTGCTGGAAACCCGGCCCAATGCGATCGTAGTGCCGTCCTCGGCCATCCAGAGCGGCGTGCAGGGATCGTATGTGTGGGTCGTCGATACCGATGCGAACGGAACTGCGACTGCCCGGATTCAGCCCGTAAATGTGGCATTGGCGGAGGGACAGGTAACCATCCTGGATAGCGGCCTGCAAAAGGGGCAGAGCGTGGTGGTGGATGGAGCGGACCGGCTCCGCGACAAACAGACCGTGATCGCGACCACGGCACACCAGCGAGCGGGCCAGGGCGGCAGTGGCCAAGGCGGCGGCTCGTCCGCATCTCAAAAGGGACAAGGCCACGGCGCAGGTCAAGCATCGGGCCAGGCAAGCGGTCCGTTCACCCGCTCCTCCGCAGCTCCGCAGTCCGGTACGCAAGCGGGCGCAGCTTCATCCTCCGGCGCCAACTCCGACAGCAAGCATCCTAAGAGGGAACAGCAGTGAGCCTCAGTCCTTCCCGGCCCTTTATTCTGCGCCCGGTTGCCACGTCGCTGCTGATGGCGGCGATCCTGCTGGCTGGCTTTGTGGGCTATCTGCAGTTGCCGGTCTCCGCCCTTCCCGAAGTGGATTATCCGATCATCCAGGTACTCACCTTTTACCCCGGTGGCGGACCTGAGGTGATGGCCTCCTCGGTCACGGCGCCTCTGGAGCGCCAGTTTGGCCAGATGCCGGGCCTCAAGCAAATGACGTCGGTCAGCAGCGGCGGCGGCTCGGTCATTACTCTTGAATTCAATCTGGACGAGAACATTGACGTGGCCGAGCAGGAAGTGCAGGCGGCCATCAATGCGGCCAACAGCTTCCTCCCAACCGATCTGCCGAATCCGCCCATCTACAGCAAGGTCAACCCCGCGGATGCGCCGATCATGACGCTGGCGCTCTACTCCGACTCATTGCCGCTGGACAAGATTGAGGACGCGGCCGATACCAACCTGGCGCAGAAGATCTCCCAGGTTACCGGTGTCGGCATGGTCTCCATTGCCGGAGGCCAAAAGCCATCCGTTCGCATTCAGGCCAATCCAGCGCAGTTGGCCGCCTACAACCTGAGCCTCGAAGACCTGCGCACCGCCCTCGCCGCGGCCAACGTTGACCAGGCCAAGGGCACCCTCAACGGCAACCGCCAGTCCTACACCATCGGCGCCAACGATCAGTTGCTGAAGAGCAGCGATTACGGGCCAGTCGTCATTGCCTATCGCAATGGGGCCGCGGTCCGCGCCTCCGATGTCGCCACCATCGTCGATGCCGCCGAAAACTCTCAGCAGGCCGCCTGGATGGGGCGCCAGCCGGCGGTCATCGTCAATATCCAGCGCCAGCCCGGCGCCAACATCATCGCCGTTGTTGACCGCATCCAAAAGCTGCTGCCGCAGTTGCAGACCAGTATGCCGGCCACCGTGCAGGTCAAGGTGCTCACCGATCGCACCATTACCATCCGCGCCTCTGTGAGGGACGTCGAATTTGAGCTCATGCTCACAGTCGCCCTGGTCGTGATGGTCATCTTCCTCTTCCTGCGCAACCTGGCGGCCACGATCATCCCCTCGGTCGCGGTCCCGCTCTCCATCGTGGGCACCTTCGGCGTCATGTACCTGCTCGGATACAGCCTCAACAACCTCACCCTCATGGCGCTCACCATCTCCACGGGCTTCGTGGTAGACGACGCCATCGTGATGATCGAAAACATCTCGCGCTTCATTGAAGAAGGCGACAGCCCCATGCACGCCGCGCTCAAGGGCAGCGAGCAGATCGGCTTCACCATCATGTCGCTTACCGTTTCCCTCATCGCGGTGCTCATCCCGCTGCTCTTCATGAGCGATGTGGTGGGCCGGCTATTCCGCGAGTTCGCCATCACCCTTGCTGTTACCATCCTGGTCTCCGCGTTCGTTTCGCTTACCCTCACGCCCATGATGTGCTCGCGCATTCTCAAGGATAAGAAGGTTGCCAAACAGACCCGCTTCTACTACTGGTCGGAGAAGGTCTTCAATTCCGTCATCGCCTGGTATGGCCGGACCTTGCAGGTTGTTTTGCGCTATCGCTTCATCACCCTCATGGTCACAATCGGCACCCTGGTGGCCACCCTCCTGCTCTACGTTGTCATTCCCAAGGGCTTCTTCCCCGTCCAGGACACGGGCGTAATTCTCGGCATCAGTGAAGCCCCCCAGACCGTCAGCTTCGCCAGCATGGCCCAGCGCCAGCAGAAGCTTGTCGATATCCTTCTCCAGGATCCAGCCGTCGATAACATCTCATCCTTCATCGGTGTGGACGGAACCAATACCACCCTCAACTCAGGACGCATCCAGATCAACCTCAAGCCGCTCGACGTTCGCAAAATCTCCGCCACCGAAGTGATTCGCCGCTTGCAGCCCAAGCTCGAGGGCGTTGAAGGCATCCAACTCTTCCTCCAGCCGCTCCAGGACCTCACGGTAGAAGACCGCGTGAGCCGCACCGAGTTCCAGTACTCTCTCGAAGATCCCGACCAGGTTGAACTGGCGAAGTACACACGCCTGATGGTCAGCGAACTGAGCAAGGAAAACGTCGTGACCGACGTGGCCAGCGACCTGCAGGACCAGGGACTGGGCGCCAGCCTGGTCATCGACCGCGATACCGCGGCGCGGCTGGGCATCGCCATGGCCGACGTGGACAACACACTCTACGACGCCTTTGGCCAGCGCCAGGTCTCCACCATGTTCACCCAGCTCAACCAGTACCACGTCGTGATGGAAGTTGCGCAGAACTTCCAGACCGATCCGTCGACGCTGAATAACCTCTACGTCAAGTCAAGCAACGGAACCCAAGTCCCGCTTGGCATGTTGGCGCACTGGGAGCAGTCGCGCGCTCAGCTTTCCATAGGCCACCAGGGACAGTTTCCCTCCACCATCGTCAGCTTCAACCTTGCTCCGGGCAAGGCTCTCGGCGACGCCGTCAAAGCCGTCAACCGCGTCGAACAGCGCATCCAGATGCCGACCTCCATCAACGCCAGCTTCCAGGGAACTGCCGCGGCATTCCAAACCTCGCTCGCCAACGAGCCGCTCTTGATTCTGGCCGCGCTCGTCACCGTCTACATCGTACTCGGCGTCTTGTACGAGAGCTACATCCACCCCATCACCATCATCTCCTCGCTGCCTTCGGCCGGCGTCGGGGCCCTCCTTGCCCTGCTGATTACGCGCACGGAATTCAGTGTGATTGCGCTCATCGGCATCATCCTGCTCATCGGTATCGTGCAGAAGAACGCCATCATGATGATCGACTTTGCCCTGCAGGCCGAGCGCAACGAGGGCAAACCCGCCGAGGCTGCCATTTTCCAGGCGTGCCAACTGCGTTTCCGGCCCATCCTGATGACCACAATGGCCGCGCTGCTGGGTGGTCTGCCGCTGGCTCTTGGAGGAGGCGTCGGCGCCGAATTGCGCATGCCGCTTGGCATCACCATCGTCGGTGGACTGCTGATGTCGCAGGCGCTCACTCTCTACACCGTGCCGGTCATCTATCTCTACTTCGACAAGCTGGCCCAGCGCATGAAACCGCGGGAGATCAGGGATCAGGGATCAGGGGTCCGGGATCAGGAAACAGCCCCCGTCATCAGCGCTTAACTGGGTGCCCCAGCCTCGCCGCGTTCTTGTTTTTGCGGCTAGGGTGGGAATCATCGAACCTCAACCGATATTGTTCATCAGGTTCCACAAGCGATGCATCTTTCCGCACCCTTTATTCAGCGCCCGGTAGCCACTTCGCTGCTCAGCCTGGCCCTCCTGCTGGCCGGTTCGGTGGCCTATTCGTTGCTGCCCGTAGCCTCCCTCCCGAATGTCGACTTTCCCGTGATCGGCGTGGGCGCGGGCCTGCCCGGCGCCAGCCCTGAGACCATGGCTTCGTCTGTCGCCACACCGCTCGAACGCCAGTTCGGACGCATCGCCGGCGTCAACCAGATGACCTCGTCCAGTTCACTGGGCTCGGTTTCAGTCGCTCTGCAATTTGACATCAATCGCAACATCGACGCTGCCGCTCGTGACGTGCAGGCCGCCATCAACGCGGCCCGAAGCCAGTTGCCCTCCTACTTGCCGCAGAATCCAAGCTACCGTAAGGCCAATCCCGCCGAAGCCCCCATCCTCATCCTCACCCTCACCTCCGACGTGGTGCCCAAGCCGCAAATCTACGACATGGCTGATTCCATCCTCGCCCAGAAAATATCGCAGATTCAGGGCGTGGGACAGGTGTTTGTTGGCGGAAGCTCAAGCCCCGCCGTGCGCGTAGAGTTGAACCCCATGCAGTTGGGCAGCAACGGCGTCGGCCTCGAGGCCGTTCGCGCCGCCCTCGCCGGCGCCAATGCCAACCGCCCCAAGGGCGCTTTCCAGGATTCAGGCCATCGCTGGCAGATCAACGACAACGACCAGATCTTCCATGCCGTCGACTACGCGCCCATCATCGCCGGCTATAACCCCCAGTCCGGCGCTCCGGTGCGCGTCGCCGACCTGGGCGCCGTTACCGATAGCGTCGCCGACATTCGCACCGCCGGTGTCTCGGGCATCAACCTTCCCAACCAGCCGCCCGGCAAACTTAAAGACGCGGTCCTGATCGTCATCTTCAAGATTCCCGGCGCCAACGTTATTGATACCGTAGACGCCGTGATGGCCGAGATGCCGCGCCTCCAGGCCGCCATCTCTCCCACCATCAAGATCGACGTCGCCGTTGACCGCACCACCACCATCCGCGCCAGCGTTCATGACGTCGAAATCTCGCTCATGATCAGCGTCCTGCTCGTGGTGCTGGTCGTCTTTCTGTTTCTCCGCGAGGTCTGGGCTACCATCATTCCGTCGATCGCCGTGCCGCTCTCACTGGTCGGCACGTTCGGCGTCATGTGGCTGCTCGGCTACACCATTGACAATCTGTCCCTGATGGCCCTCACCATCGCCACCGGCTTCGTGGTCGATGACGCCATCGTCGTCATCGAGAACATCACCCGCTACCTCGAGATGGGCATGACGCCCTTCGACGCAGCCATGAAGGGCTCCAAGGAGATTGGTTTCACCGTGCTCTCCATGAGTACATCTCTCGTCGCCGTCTTCATTCCCATCCTGTTAATGGGCGGCATCGTGGGCAAGCTCTTCCGCGAGTTCGCAGTTACCCTCAGCGTGGCCATCGCTGTCTCTCTGCTGGTGTCGCTCACCACCACGCCCATGCTCTGCGCCCAGTTCCTCAAGTCCCGGGACGAAAGCCGCCACGGCCGCATCTACCGCGCCAGCGAGAATCTCTTTCTGCGGCTGCACTACGAATACAACGCGGGTCTGCGCTGGGTGCTGCGCCACCAGACTCTCATGCTCTGCGTGACCATCGCCACAGCATTTCTCAACATCTACCTCTACATCATTGTGCCCAAGGGTTTCTTTCCGCAGCAGGACACCGGCCGTATGGGCGGCTCCACGCGCGCCGCCCAGGACATCAGCTTCGACGCGATGGAACTCAAGCAGAGCAAACTTGCGCAGATGGTGCTCGACGATCCGTCTATTGCCTCGGTCACCGCTTTTGTCGGTGGCAACGGTCCCGGCGGCGGCAGCTCCAACGTCGGCCGGATGTTTATTGCTCTCAAGCCCCTCAGCCAGCGCCCCTACCGCGTCCCCGCCGATGATTGGGTCAATCGACTGCGCAAGATGCTCCATCTCCACCCCGACCACGTCTCCGCCGACGATGTGGTCAATGGCCTGCGCAGAAAGCTTACGAGCGTCCCAGGCGCTACCCTTTTCCTCCAGGTTCAGCAGGACATCCAGGTCGGCGGCCGCGGCTCCGACGCCCAATACCAGTACACGCTCTCCGACGAAAACCTCAATGAGCTCAATAGCTGGGCGCCGCAACTCCAGGCCCGCATGAGAGCCCTGTCCCAACTCCGCGACGTCTCCACCGACCAGCAGAACCAGGGCCTCGCCGCCGACCTCGTCATCGATCGCGACACCGCCTCCCGCCTCGGGATCACCGCCGCCGCCATCGACAACGTCCTCTACGACGCCTTCGGGCAGCGCGAAGTCTCCACCATGTACACCGCGCTCAACCAGTACTTTGTGGTCATGGAAGTCGATCCCAAATACCAACTTAGCCCCGACTCGCTCAACGGCATCTTCATCAAGTCCTCCACAGGCGCCATGGTCCCCCTCTCCGCCATCGCCCACTATGAAGAGCAGCGCACCTCACTCCAGGTCAACCACCAGGGTCAGTACCCCGCCATCACTCTTACCTTCAACCTTGCTCCCAACGTGGCGCTAGGCGACGCAGTGACTGCGCTCGAAAAGGCCCAGAGAGAGATGGGCATGCCCAGCGCCATCCACGCCACCTTCCAAGGGACCGCGCAAGCCTTCCAGGACTCGCTAAAAAACGAGCCGTATCTGATCCTCGCCGCGGTTGTCGCCGTTTACATTGTCCTCGGCATTCTCTATGAGAGCCTCATCCATCCGCTGACCATTCTCTCCACGCTGCCCCCGGCCGGCGTTGGAGCCATCCTTGCCTTGCTGCTCACCGGAACCGACCTCAGCATCATCGCCCTCATCGGCATCATTCTGCTCATAGGCATCGTGAAAAAGAACGCCATCATGATGATCGACTTTGCCCTGCAGGCTGAGCGCGAACAGGGTCTGCCGCCTGTGGAAGCCATTTATCAAGCCTGCCTGCTCCGCTTCCGGCCCATCATGATGACAACAATGGCCGCTCTGTTCGGCGGCCTCCCGCTGGCCATCGGCATGGGCGTAGGCTCTGAACTGCGCAAGCCGCTTGGCATTACCATCGTCGGCGGCCTCATCGTCTCGCAGATGCTCACCCTCTTCACCACCCCGGTCGTCTACCTCTTCTTCGACCGCCTGCAATGGAAGTTCATGAAGCTGCGCCGGGTTGGGCAAGAGCTCGAGGAAGCGCCCGGCGACTGAGCGACAAGGACAGATATTGCCAGTCATCGAAAGTAGCTATATTATCTAAATTAGCTAGACCTTGAGGTGCAAACGATGATTACCCTGACATCTGTTGAGGCCCAAAACAGTTTTGGGAAGTTGCTGGATACCGTACAGCGTGAGGCAGTTGCGATTACGCGGCATGGGCGTCCCACGGCCTTCGTCGTCTCGCCACGGGATATGGAGGAGATCCTGGGTGCAAAGCGTCGCCGCAGGGCAGCGGCGGCAGAGTTTGAGGAATGGAGCGCTTCAGCCAAGAGCAGCCAAACACCGGATCAGGCGGCGGCGGCGGCGGCGTTGACCGACGAGGATGTGGTTCGCATGGTCCATGAATTGCGGTGAGCCGCAGCCAGCGTGTCGTGCTGGATACAAGTACGCCGGTGAGCGCAGCACTTTGCATGGGGTCCATACCCGGTCAAGCCCTGTCGAAAGCGCTGGAATCCTTTGACCTTTGCGCAAGCGTTGAGACTTTGGCTGAGTTGGAGCGGGTTCTGGATCGCGGAAAGTTCGACCGCTATCGCACTCGGGAGTCGCGCCGTGCCTTTGTCGCGACGATACGGCGGCATTCACTTATGTTTGTAGTCGATCTTTCCGACCTGTCTGTTGTCGACCCGCCTTGCCACGATCCCGACCTTTTATTAAGTTTGGTCGATTGAGGAATTGGTGAAGTTGGTCGATATTTGACATAGAAAACAAGTGCCAGAGGCGCCAGTATCGCGTTATCATAGTATATTGAGGAGGCGAATTTATGGCGAAGGTGCATGATGTTGCAGCGTACATCATCTTCCGGCTTCGATCTGTGGACGCTATGAAGCTGCAGAAGCTTCTGTACTATTCACAGGCATGGTCGCTTGTTTGGGATAGTCGCCCGCTTTTCCCCTCTAAAATCGAGGCGTGGGCTAACGGTCCCGTTGTTCGAGAGGTCTTCAAGGCATATCAGGGCCAGTACAAGGTCTCTGAGGCACGATATGGGAATAAGGACGCGTTGAATCCCAGAGAAAAGCAGACTGTTGAAGCAGTGCTTAAATTCTACGGGCCAAAGACCGGTTTCTACCTCAGCGAACTCACGCACAAAGAGCGGCCCTGGATGGAAGCAAGGAAGGGACTTGCACCTGGACAATTGGGGGATCGGGAAATCACTCACCTATCTATGGCTGACTACTACGGAAGCTTAGTTTAATGAAGAAGAACGAGAAGAGGCCGAAAACCTCAGAAGAGGTTTTCGGCGGAAAGCATCCGAGTTCAATTCAGGACGTTTCAGGCAAGAAACAGCCGCGGACCGTCGAAGATGTTTCGTATGGGCACTTGAAGGCGGCATGGCGCATAAATCGGATGCAACTGATAGACCCGTACAGTTGGCGGAAGCTGCCCACAGACAAGATCGAATATGTCCACAAAAAGCTCTCTGAATTTGAGCAAAGAACTTGGAACGAAATCTTCGTCCAAGATAAACGCCGCAATCACCCTCTGCCTGTCTCGGAACTGAAATGCCCCCAAGCGCGAAAATGGATGGAAGACAATATGCCGGGTGAAGATCAACTCTGGACGCTGCGATTGTCTGGGGCAGAGAGGATTTGGGGAATTTTCAGAGAGGGTGTTTATCAAGTCGTATTCTGGGACCCACACCATCTGATTTGGGAAGTCCTCAGGTAGTGCATCGATCTGCTCGACAAACCAAACTGACTCATTACCGAATCTCCTACTCCGTGAACCGACCTCAGTCCGCAAATGCCTCTTCTTCCACCTTGGCCTGTTCAATCAGCTTCACCGGATAATACGCATTCCGCGTGTACTGCTTCACCATGCGGTTCGTGTTGAAGTAGGAGCCGTTAAACGCCAGCGTGTTGCGCATCAGGCGCCCCCACTGCTCCGGAGCTGCAAGATACAGCGGAACCACGGCAGTTTCCAGCTTCTTGTAGAGTGAAGCCGCCTCCTCCACATCGTCGGCGCCATCCTCAATCGCCCAACCCGTGAACCCTTCGATGCAGCCCTCGATCCACCACCCATCCAGAATCGACAGGCTCGGCACACCGTTCAGCGCGGCCTTCATTCCGCTGGTGCCTGAAGCCTCGTATGGCCGCTTTGGCGTGTTCACCCACACATCCACTCCGGCAGTCAGCAGCGCGCCCAGTCCCCAGTCGTAGTTCTCCAGATAAACGATCCGCAGCACGTGATTCGAGAACTTGGCGGCATCCTCGATCACCTGCTGGATCAGCGCCTTCCCGGGTTCATCTTGCGGATGCGCCTTGCCGGCGTAAATAATCTGCAACCCGCCCGCCGCGGTGGCGATCTCCAACAGCCGCTCGGGATCGTTGAAAAGCAGCGTCGCCCGCTTGTACGTGGCCACGCGGCGGGCAAAGCCCAGCGTCAGCACCTTCGCATTGAGCACTTGGCCGGTGCGCGCCGCAACCTCAGCCAGCAACTCGTCTTTGGCGCGGGCGTGTGCCGCAAGAATCTCCTTCTCCGGCAGGTCGATCGCATTGCGCAGGTAAAGATTGTCGCGCCGCCACGGGGAAAAGTTCGCGTCCAGCATCTCCTGGATCGGCTCCGATACCCACGTCGGCGCGTGAACGCCGTTCGTGATCGAGTCGATCGCAAACTCCGGAAACATCGCGCGGGAGACCTTTGCATGCTGCAAGGCCACGCCATTGGCATAGCGCGAGAAGCGCAGCGCCAACTGCGTCATATTGAGCATGCCGTCGCGAAAGCAACCCAGCTTTTCCAGCCGCGCCGTCCTGTCGCCTCCTAGAATGCGAATGGTTTGCTCCGTGGAGAAGCGATCATGCCCGGCTGGAACCGGCGTGTGGGTGGTAAACACACACGCCTGGCGCACCAGGGCCAGATCCGCTTCGGTGGGCGCCCCCAGCGGTCCGCCGCCCAACAGGCTCTCCAGCAGCGCCAGTGTCAGCAGTGCTGCGTGGCCCTCGTTCATGTGATGAACATTCACTCTGTGGCCTAGAGCATTCGCCATCCGCGCGCCGCCCATGCCCAGCACAATCTCCTGCTGCAAGCGATAGTTCGTGTCGCCGCCATAAAGGTGATCGGTCAGGCCGCGATCCCATCCCGAATTGCCCTCCAGGTCCGTGTCCAGCAGGTAAATCGGAACAACATGCCCGGAGCGCCCAATCAGATCGTAGCGCCAACACCGCACCGTCACGATGCGGTCTTCCACTGAGACCGTAACCCGGGCCGGTTCCTCAATGCAGAAGTCCGACGGATTCCACTGCTGAACCTCTTCGCTCTGCACACCTTTGAGGTCCAAACGCTGCTGGAAGTAGCCCTTGCGGTGCGCCAGCGTGAAGGCCACCAGCGGAACTCCCAGGTCGGCGGCAGAGCGCAGCGTATCGCCAGCCAAAACTCCCAGACCGCCGGAGTAGGTGGGCATCCCTGGATTGATTGCGATCTCCATTGAGAAGTACGCCACCACGCCCGCACTGGGGAAGGTTTCGTATGAGAACGGCTTGGACGATGTCGGTTGCATGGCTCTTGCATCTCCGCGGCGCTTCCAACGATCGAAGCGACGATCTGGGAATTGAACTGCGTGAAGCCGACCGGGTAAAAAGTGTCCCACCCAGTCTTTATCGGGGCAAACTCATTCGATTTTAACAAGGAACGCTTATAAAATACGCTTGCCCGTTCGGGTCATTCGTAATCGAGGGTGTGCCAGACGTTGTTACCCAAAAGGGTACGCGCCGTCCGTTTTTCACCCTGCGCACGTTTTGCGTGAATCAGTTCTGTGCTATCAACACATTCGCCCTGGCAGGGCGACCAGGCCCTATTGCGTCAAGAAACCGCAGGGATGCTCTATTCCAACCGGTGAGCGCCCCCTGAGGCGTGGCAGATGTGAATCTGCGGCACAATCCCCACTTGGGCGGCGTAACGGCCGCCCAGCGCTTCTACAAAGTCTTGAGCCTCGCTCTGTTCCACCAGGTTGATGGTGCAGCCGCCAAAGCCCCCCCCCGTCAGCCGCGCGCCAATCAGTCCCGGCAAATCCTGCGCCAGGGCCACCATGGTGTCAGCCTCCGCGCAACTGCCTTCAAAATCCTTGCTATAGCTTGCGTGCGCCTCGGCCATCAGGCGACCCAACTCGGCCAAATCACCCTTCGCCAGTGCATCCGCAGCGGCCACGGTGCGCAAATTCTCTGTAATCACGTGGCGAGCTCGCTTGAGTGAGTTCGGCGTCATCTCCGAGCCCCACCGATTCAGGTCTTGCACCGTCGCATCGCGCAGAAACCGCACCTCCGGACGATGGCTGGCAATCACGGCACAAGCGGCTTCCACCTCAGCGCGGCGCGTGGTATATTCGCCCCCGGCCACGGAGTGCTTCACCATCGTGTTCGCAATCACCAGCGCCACATTTGCCGGAATCGGCGCCAACCTAAAGCTCAAATCGCGGCAATCCAACAGCAGAGCATGGTCCTTGGCGCCGTTGGCCGAGATGAACTGGTCCATGATGCCGCAATTGGCGCCCACGAACTCGTTCTCTGCCCGCTGGCAAAGCCGAGCCAGCATGGGCCCGGTCATTGCCGAACTTGGATAGCTAGCCCCACTCACCTCCAGCACCGCCAGCGCCGTTGCCACCTCGACGGAAGCCGAACTCGACAAGCCCGACCCCAGCGGAATGTCGCCCCACACGCTAAGGCTGAAACCGGGAATGGCGAGGCCCTCCCCGGCCAGGATTGCCACCACCCCAAGCGGGTAGTCTGTCCAGTGCCGGCTGGCCTTCGCGGGCAAATCTGCCGCCTCAAAATACCTCTCTTCTCCGTAGTTCTCTGAGTAGATCGCAATCTTTCCGTCAGAACGCGGCGAGATGCCGGCCAGGGTGGCAAAATTGATCGCCGCTGGCATTACAAAGCCTTCGGCGTAATCGGTATGCTCGCCAATCAGGTTAACCCGGCCCGGCGCCGCAAAGACTGTCGGCTCGGCCTGAAAGCGCGCAAGATGCTCGGAACGGAAAACGGCAGGATCATGCATGTCAGTGAACACCCCTATATGGATTCAATCTCAACAACCATGGGCCAGAAACAGGATTCGCCGGGAGCCAAAATGCGCGACCACGGTCCAGCTTGCGCTAACGAGTCCACCGGCGCGGTGGCCGGCTCCAGCGCGACACACATCTGCTTCGGTCCCGGCCGCTCCGGCCAGCCGCCATAACAGATCCACAGTCCCAGGTACGGCGTCGCATCCGCGTCGAAACTCACTTTGATCCGCACACCCGCCTTGGGCCGCTCCAGCGCACACCAACTCTCCAATTCGCTGAGCGGGCCGGCAAACAGCTTGTCGCCGATGTCCGACGCGGGTGGTTGGGCCACGCTCAGGTCGGTTCGAGCGCCATTGGCCAACATAGCCACTGGCCAGCTCACCCGGTCGCCACCTTTTCCCAGCCTGCCGCCGCCAGAACCCTCCAGACGCAGCGCGCGAATGGAATCGGGCAGCACAACGCGATCTCCCGCCTCCACAGCAAATAAAGGATGCGCCGCCCAGGACCAGGGCATGGGGTCGGCGCCAGTATTGGTCACCGTGTAGTCCAGGCTCAGTTGCCATCCCTTGCCCGTTTCCGTCAGCGCCACCGTCCGCTCCAGCCTGAGCGGCAGCGAAAAGCATTCTCCGCGAAACGTAGCGGAACTCGCACACGCGCCCCCGGGCAACTGATCGCTGACCACTGACCACTGACCACTGGCAGCCACCGGCTGCCACGCCACCCGCCACAGGTCGCCATGATCGGGAATCGACACCGTCCCGCCAGCGGTCTCTACAGTGCAAGCGGCAACCGAAGGCAGGCACTCGTCCCAGCCGCTGGCATCGCCCTCATCGAAGGGCATGGTCCGGGTGCGTGGGCCGTAGGGAGCGAGCGGGGCTTGCAGAAGCTCACGGCCGCGCAAACGAATGGACGCGATCTTGCCGCCCAGGTGGGGCAGGATCGTCACAGAACAATCCCCGGCCTCAATGAGAACGTTTTCTTTTACGCCGACAACCGTACTCGTCACTAGCATCCGCCTTATTCTCCAAGCACATCCACGCAGGCTGCGCTCAATCGGTCCCAAATCCTGTCCAGCCACGCCTCATGTTCCGGCTTCATCAAAACCGAGCGCAGACAGGTCACCATTCCGGCTTCAACCTCACCTGCCTTGCCGCCCACCGGCTGAAACCATGCCACCGGCAATTCTACAAGGGCCAGATGCAAATCCCGTGCGGCGCAGGCTACAAAAGCACGTTGCGCCAGCCCGGAGGCCAGTTCCTTCGTCTCAGCATTCAGCTTCCACACCACAATATCAAGCTCAGGCTCCCCGGCGGCCAGCGGCTCGAAGCGTCTATCTTGACGCAACCGCCGGTCCAGTTCCAAGGCCGCAGCCCGTCCGCGCGCCAGCCCCCGCGCAAACTCTCCCCCTGGCGAGAGCGGCAAAAGCCGCTGCGTGGCCCACAATGCCACCGCCGCGGCTCCGGCTCGCGAGCACTCCAGGCTGATCTCGCCCAGGTGCACGGGGTCCCCGGCGAGCGATTTGTGCTCGCTCGGGTGGACATGCAACTGCTTTGAAGTGAAATAGGTATAAGGCGATTCGTGCCTGTAAAAGCGCCCTACGGCGGGGTCCCGAAACAAGACGCATCCGCACCCATAGGGCTGCAACCCATGCTTGTGCGGATCGATCACGATCGAGTCGGCCTCACCCATCGCCGCGTAAGCCCTCCGGGCCGGCTCTTCCAATGCCTCTGGAATCAGCCGAAAATAACCCCCGTATGCGCCATCCACATGCACCCTGAAGCCGTACCGCTCACGCAACGCCAGCACCTCGTCCAGAGGGTCAATAGCGCCTGTGGCCGTTGTGCCCAGCGTGACCACCACCATGCCCACATCGCTCTTGCGCAACTCGGTCTCCAGAGCCTCCACGCTCATGCGTCCACGGTTGTCGGCCGGGATGCTCGCATACTCCAGTTTGAGCACGGCGGAGATGCGTTTGTGGGTATAGTGCGCCTGCTCCGACCCCACAATCCGCCGCCCCGGCGCCAACTGCCCAGCCACCCACAGCGCCTCCAGATTGGCCAGCGTCCCGCTTGAAGTCAGGTGGCCCAGGTAGTCTGTCCAACCAAACATCCCGGCAATCTCATGAACGGCCTCAATCTCCATCTCCGAGCTGGCCCGGCCTCCGTCCCGCGCATGGTTGTTCGGATTCACCGTCATGGCCAGCGCATAGGCCGCCCGCGCCACTGGATGAGGCGGCTTGAGCATCTGTCCGGCATAGAGGGGATGGAAATAAGGGTAGTTGTCGCCCAGCCGGTGCGCCGTCGCCTGCAGAACCTTGGCAATCGCCCCCGTGTCCACGCCGATCTCAAAAGCCGGCAAAGCCCCGAACTCCGCCTCAAGCTGCTCGGTGGCGCGGGCCAGCAGGCTGGGAACAGGATCGTGGACCATGGCCGCCTCTCCCTGGATCAAAGCTAGACATGCGATTATAAACCCATATCGGTCAACAGGTTCCAGAATCAGGATTCACGGATTGGAACGAATGCCGAGAGATGAATCTCAATCTTGCTCAGGCATGGCGCCAGCGGTGAAGGCTTTGTGTCAGTCGTCCACCGGCTTCGCCGACCCACAGGGGATGAAACTGCGTCCAGCGATGCCGCCGCTAACTTGCCAACTTGCCATCCCCGCTTCAGCGGGGGCTAACTCGCCGCTTTTCGCCCGAACACACTGTTTCCGTTTAGATTGTTCAACTTGCAGCACAATCGGGATCTTGTTTCTTTCTAGGGCACGACCGGGGTACCCAGGGACACCCCTAGGTCGCGTGCCGCAAATGGCTGAAAATAAATGTGGGCTTTACAGGCTACGGGAAAACTCTTTGCTTTGAAAGGGCACGGCTTCAGCCGTGCCGCAAATGCAACAAAATAAAGGTCGGGCTTCAGCCCCCGAGGGAAGCTCTTCGGGCGTTTCGTCCGCTCTTCTCACTTTTTCCGCAGCCCGTTTCGCCCCCGAGGGAATATTCCACTTTCAAAGCCACCCTTTCGCCCTTGCAACGCCGCCTGCCGGAACAAGATTGATATTCATTTTGCAGAATTTAACGGTCACCCGGCGCAAAATGGTTCATAGAGGACAAATGGAGAAGCCACGCCAATTCCGAACCACGAAATCAGCTAGACATGTCCCCGGCCCAATCTGTCAGGCATCTGCCCGGTAGTTACCATTTAAATAATCCCCCCACCCCCTCCCCCCAGGCGCACGTCAGATGGCAAACTGCCGCAGAGGGTGGTCCAGGTGCGGATAGCCCCACCCTCGGGGGTTTACCTTTAAGCTCTGAAACCCTGCGCTTCTTGGAGAATAACAGAAGCAGAATCAAAGGATTGCGCCGGAAAGCCATGCAGAGGAACGCTACCCATCGTGTCGCAATGTGGGAATTTCAGCCCGTTTGCCCGGTTATTTTCGGCGTCGCACGCCCCGATTGCCGGAACAAGATTGATATTCATCTACCGAGAATTCCATGCGCCCATTTTTCAGAGGAATGGTACACTATCGGCAGCGTTAGACCCGAACCGGGCGTCAGCAGCACTCGCCCAACAAAGCAAGATTCTGCCAGCAGCCGCTCCGATTCATCCAGCGCAATTCAATCCAGGAAATACGACCAAAATGGAACAAGGCACTGTGAAGTGGTTTAATGACGCGAAGGGCTTCGGCTTTATCTCGCGTCAGAACGGCGAAGATGTCTTTGTGCACTACTCTGCAATCAACTCCAGCGGTTTCAAGAGTTTGCAGGAAGGTCAAGCCGTGCAGTTCAACGTGGTGAAGGGGCCCAAAGGCTGGCAGGCTGCCGACGTGCAGCCGCTCTAACCTCCAAGCCAGATTCCGGCAGAATCCAGCAAACACGCGCGAGGGCTGGGAGCAATCCAAGCCCTCGTTTGCTCCTGTGCGTCTTTTGTTCAGCCCAAACTCTTGTCGGGGGATACGGGAACGCCGTGCGGCGCTCGACGTGACGCCCGTCCTCCTTCTATCCTCAATGTGTTGGCCGCCTTTTTAAGTCGCGGCCCCATTGGACTCGAACCCACCATGAGCACGCAGACAATTGCTGTACACCTTCCCGATGGGGCCATTCGTGAAGTGCCTTCCGGCACAACGCCCCTCGACATCGCCAACTCGATCTCGCCTCGGCTTGCCGCGGTAGCCGTTGTCGCTCGCCTGACTCCGGTTGGCGGCGCAATCAAGGAAAGCTCCGCTCCCGATGGCTCATCGGCGGAAGCCACCATGTACGCCGCCGAAGACTCGGCCGCGACCCGCCTGGTGGATCTAGCGACTCCGCTCACGGCGGACACGCGCCTGGAACTGATCACGGAGAAGGACCCCGAAGCGCTGAAGGTAGTGCGCCACTCCGCCGCCCACGTGCTGGCCACTGCGGTCCTCGAGCTCTTCCCGGAGACAAAGCTGGGCCACGGCCCGGCCACCGACGCCGGCTTCTTTTACGACTTCCATCGCGAGAAGCCCTTCACGCCCGAAGACCTGGCAGCTATCGAGGCCAAAATGGCCCAGGTGGTCGCGCGCGATGAAAAGTTTGTCCACGAACATGAGCCTCGCGAGCAGGCGCTGGCGCAGTTCGACCGCGACGGCGACTTCATGAAGACCCACTTCGTGACTAAATTCACCGAGCCCGGCTCTCAGGTCAGTTTCTATCGCAACGGTTCTTTCGTCGATTTCTGCCGTGGCCCCCATGTGCCTTCGACCGGTCGCGTCAAGGCATTCAAAGTTCTCTCGCTCGCCGGCGCGTACTGGCTCGGCGACGAGAAGAATCCGCAGCTGCAGCGCGTCTACGGCACTGCGTTCTTCTCGCAAAAAGAGTTGGACGCTCACTTTGCGCGCCTTGAAGAAGCGGCCAAGCGCGATCATCGCCTGCTCGGCAAGCAGCTTGACCTGTTCAGCATTCAGGAGATCGCCGGCGCAGGACTTATCTTTTGGCACCCCAAGGGCGGCATCATCCGCAAGATCATGGAAGATTGGATGCGCGAGGAATGCCTGCGCCGCGGCTACTCGCTCGTCTTCACTCCTCACGTTATGCGCCGTGAGCTGTGGAAGATCAGCGGCCATGAGGGCTTCTACTCCAGCAACATGTATACGCCCATGGAACTGGACGATGCCGAGTATCGCCTGAAGCCGATGAATTGCCCCGGACATATTCTTATCTACAAGAACTCGCCCAAGAGTTACCGCGACTTACCCGTGCGCCTTGCCGAGTTAGGCAATGTCTATCGGTATGAGCGCTCCGGCACCATGCACGGCCTGCTGCGCGTCCGCGGCTTCACGCAGGACGACGCCCACATCTTCTGCACCCCCGGCCAGATTGAGGATGAGGTTGTAGCCTGCATCGATTTTGCCGAAGCTGTGCTCAAAACTTTCGGTTTCGCGGAGTTCAAGGTTGAGTTATCGACCTGGGATCCGGACGATCGCGCCCACTACGCCGGCTCCGACGATAACTGGAATCTGGCGGTTGGTTCGTTACAGCGCGCCCTCGACCGCAAGGGCATCGCCTACAAAACCATTCCCGGTGAAGCCGCTTTTTACGGGCCCAAGATCGACGTGAAACTCGTCGACGTGCTCGGCCGGTTGTGGCAGCTATCCACGGTGCAGTTCGATTTCAATCTGCCCGCGCGTTTCGAGCTTGAGTATGTCGGTGAAGACGGCGAGCGCCATCAGCCGGTGATGGTGCATCGCGCGCTGTTCGGGTCTGTCGAAAGGTTTTTTGGTGTGCTGATCGAGCACTACGCCGGCGCCTTCCCGCTGTGGCTCGCGCCCGTGCAGATCGGCCTTGTTCCCATCAGCGAGCGCCATCACGCCTACGCCAAAAAGGTTGAAGCCGAACTCAAAGCCGCCGGCCTCCGCGTCGAGACCGACGACCGCAACGAAAAGATGAACGGCAAGATCCGCGACTTCGCCAACCATAAGACGCCATACATTCTGGTCTTCGGCGATAAGGAAGAGGCTACAGAATCAGTTAGTGTCCGGACGCGGGGCAAGGGCGACCAAGGGGCGATTCCGTTAATCGATTTCATCGCCAAGGCCAAGGAGTTAGTAAGCAGCCAATCGACGGAGTTATAGCAATGCTCCAACAATTGGCGGACAACGTTCGAGTGGCAGTTTCGATAAAGCCAGCCGGTTGGGTACGATGATTATTATCCTGAGCGGATTGCCTGGAGTTGGCAAGACTGCTATTGCGCGCGAATTGGCCAGCCAGATCGGCGCGGTTCACCTGCGCATCGATTCGATTGAGCAGGCCATGTGGAGATCTCAGGCGGTTTCCACTTCTCTTGACGACGCGGGGTACCGCGTGGCATACGCGGTGGCCGAAGATAACTTGCGACTTGGCCTGACTGTGATTGCCGACTCGGTGAATCCGATCCAACTCACGCGCGATGCCTGGATCGACGTGTCCGCGCACGCAGGCGTCCCCGCAATTGAAATTGAGGTCATGTGCTCAGATGTCGACGAACATCGGCGCCGGGTGGAATCGCGTGTATCGGATATTCCCGGACACAGACTGCCTACCTGGGATGAAGTCATGTCTCGTGAGTATGTACCTTGGAACCGCGAGCACATCGTGCTCGATACAGCAGCCAATTCATTGAACGAGAATGTCGAAATGGTTCGGAAGGCAATACGGGATACATTGCCCGAATGGGACGCCCGGCCTACGCATTGATGCCCATGCCCTCCACCGAGCCATATGCATCGAGCAGCGATTCGGCGAGCGTGGGATGCGCGTGGATGGTGAACATCATCTCCTCTACCGTGCCTTCCAGTTCCACGACTGCGACTGCTTCAGCGATCAGCTCCGTGGCTTGCGGGCCGAGGATGTGGACGCCTAGAATCTCGCCGTACTTCGCGTCGGAGACGATCTTCACAAAACCGTCATGGCTGCCGAGAATCGTGGCCTTCGAGTTGCCCGCGAATGGAAACTTGCCGACCTTCACTTCATAGCCCTTTTCCCTGGCCTGCGCCTCCGTCAGGCCAACTGATCCTATTTGCGGTTCGGTATAGGTGCAGCTTGGGATGCGGTCTCGGCGTACCGGGCGGAACTTGCGGCCGGCAATCTTGGCCACGGCCACCATCCCGCTCATCGCGCCCACGTGCGCCAGTTGCGGCAGCCCGGCCACAATGTCGCCAATGGCAAAAACTCCTGGCTCCGCCGTCTCCTGCGCCTCGTTCACTTTGACAAGCCCACGTTCTATCTCGATCTTCGTTTTCTCGATTCCGATGTCGGCGGTACGGCCGGAGCGGCCTACGGCGACGAGGACTTTTTCCGCTTCTTTGACCTGGGTCTTGCCGTTCGAGTCGGTAAACGTCACTTTCACGCCGTCGTCGGTCTTCTCCACCTTCTCCACTTTGGCGCCGGTGTTCACGTCGATACCGCGCTTCTTGAACAGCCTTGTAATCTCCTTGGAAACTTCCTCGTCCTCCACCGGAACCACGCGCGGCAGAAACTCGACGATCGAAACCTCAGTGCCAAAACTGCGAAAGATCGAGCTAAACTCCATTCCCACGGCGCCCGCACCAATAACCACCAGCGACTTGGGCACCTGATCCATGGCCAGAATCTCAATGTTGGTCAGAATGCGGCTGTCCGCCTCAAGCCCCGGCAGCAGTTTAGCCTCAGAACCTGTCGCGAGGATCACGTTTTTCGCCTTCACCTGGCTCGCCTCGCCGCCCGGCGCCGTGACATCGACCGCATGGATTCCGTCCTGCGCAGGTCCCGTCAGCCGCCCATAGCCCGCGATCATGGCGATCTTGTGCTTCTTCATCAGGAATTCCAGGCCTTTGACGTGCTTGGCGATGATGCCGTTCTTGCGCTTCTGGACCGCGGCCCAGTCGAGCGTGGGTGTCCCGATTCCCGCAATGCCAAATTCGGCGGCGTGCTTCAGGTGATCCCAGATTTCAGCGTTGAAGAGCAGCGCCTTGGTGGGGATGCAGCCCACGTGCAAGCAGGTGCCGCCCAGCTTGTCGGAACTCTCGATCAGCGCAGTTTTCAAGCCGTACTCCGCGCCGCGAATCGCAGCTGTATACCCTGCCGGTCCGCCGCCAATAATTGCCACGTCGTAAATCATCTCTGCCACCTGGAACTCCGTTCCGCGGCGGGCTATCTTTGGGGCACGCCGCCTCATCACTGTTCAGTTTAAATGCCCGCCGCATTCATCACTCGTGAGTGACCTCTTGGCGGACGAAATCCCCTTCGGCCTTACCGCAGCCCGGCCTGAACCAGCTCCGCAGTTCTGCGCAGAGTTTCTGGCTCGTCGCCAAAGCCCTCGATCCAATGCACCTCCGGTTCCCGCCTGAACCAGGTCAACTGCCGCTTGGCGTAGTTGCGATGCCCTTGCTGGGCGGCTGCTATCCCGGCCTCTTCACTCAACGTACCTGCCAGAACGGCCATCGCCTGCCGATAGCCCAGCGAGTCCAACGCCTTCACCAGTCCATAGAGCGCAAGCAGGCCTCGCGCCTCCTCAATCAGCCCCGAAGCAAACATCGTCGCCGCTCGTCGATTCAGGCGGTCGTAGAGCGCCTTCCGCGGCGGGTTCAGTCCGATGCGCAGTAGCCGGAAACCGGTGAGCGGATCGCGGCCCAGGACTGCGGAAAACGGCTTGCGAACTGCCAGACAGACCTCGATCGCTCGAATCAGCTTGGGCGTGTCGTTTGCGTGAATCCGCGCCGCCGACGCCGGGTCCAGCCGCTTGAGCAGGCGATGCAGCCAACCTTCTGTGTGCTTGTATCTGCTCAGTTCGAGCCGCGCCCGCAGCTCAGTCTGCCGCTCCGGCCCGGCAAAGAGCCCGGCAGTCATGGCGCGCAGGTAGAGTCCCGTACCGCCGGTCACTATGGGCAGCCGTCCCCTCGCGGATATGTCCCGCAACGCCGCCCTCGCGCGCCTGCTGTACTCGCCTGCGGTGAATGGCTGGTTTGGCTGGGCCACGTCGATCAAGTGGTGCGTAATCCGCGCCCGCTCCTCGGCGGAGGGCTTGGCCGTGCCNNCCGCTGCCGGTTGGCCCCAGCAACAGCACCGCCAGAGGATCGGTTTGGGCCAGAACTGTGCTCAAGGCCGCCACCAGCCCTGCGGAAAGATCCACTCCGGGTTGGTATGGAAGAGCCACCACACGAGGATCGCCACAGCCATCAGCACCAACCCAAAAACCTGGTTGCGCCGGTAAACCCGCGTCTGCTCCGCCCTCCGCGCCTTCTCGGCAACCTGTTGCAGGTAAGGCTTAATGCGAGTCTGCATTATGGCAGTTTACCGTCTCACGGGAAGGGCTCGGGGAATCTCATCGAGACCGCGTTGAAGCGAATCGGGTAGATTTTTGGGCCGTTGTGCCTTGCTTCTTGTCCAGTCGCAGAGATTCTCAGCGGCCAATGGGATTATTTCATTCCATTGCTCCGGTAACTTCGAGTCCTTAAGGGATCTATCCTCGCTAATAGGCGGATTAATCTCCCCGCCAGAGCTAAGATAGATGACCCAAGTCTCTACGCTCCACTTAGGAAAGAGCCTCGCAATCTGATCCACAGTTGGGTCGAGTTTGGGCTGTTTCGCGGCTGCCAATGCGGCGTCCAGATCTTCCATGCACTGCGATACGCTCAAGTGGTCAGCGTCCATCATGACAAAGAGGCTTGTTGCGGCTTTCGAATTTCGCAGTCTGCATGCCTCCACTGATCGCGCGAACCTGTTGGACACCCATTGTTTCGCGCTTCCGCGACCGGGAAGGCACTGCTCGATCGCGATCCTGCTTGGATGAATCCCGGAGCTGACCAAGAACCTATACAGGAATTGCCGCTGCCGCTGGTCCTCGACAATCACCATGACCAGCTCCGGGCTAGTCATTCTCCCATCCTCTTGCAACTACCTCCGACGGCTGTAACAGATCGTCATAATCGGTCTTGTACTTCTCGATCCGCACAGGCCCGCCATTCTCGCGGAACATGCGCATGCCGTATTCGTGCGCCCACATGTTCAGTATCTCAGGGTGGTGTGAGATAAGGATCAGTTGGCCCCTACTGTCATCCGCAGCTGCCTCGGCTTGCAGGAGCCACGGCTGGATCTCGCGCAAGGAGGCAAAATTATCTGGCTCGTCGAGGAAAACAGTCTTGCCTTTGCCTATAAGGAATTGGAGAACCATGTAGAGAGCGAATAAGCAGCGCTGTCCTTCGGAAAGTTCCGTCAGTAAATAAGATTGTTTTCCATGCGCCCTATCAAAAGAGAATCTCAATTCCTTTACTCCAGATTGAACATCCAGTAAATCGAGAGACGAGAAACCTTCAAAAACTTCTCTCAGGATTATTTGAATTTGATCCACTCCTGCTGGATCGTGACCAGTTTGTCTTATGTACCAACTCGCCACGTCGGACATCTCGAAGCCTGGATATGGATGGTCCATATAACGGCCTTCATTCTCCATCACCGCTGGGTCGATCCTGAAACTACACATATCGTGCGTAATCCAAGTGTGGAATGTTGAAGCCCCAGCGCTACCGTCTTTCCAAAGATCGAGGAGGGAGTAAGAGATTTCCTGGCTTGGAGCAGGAACTGGCAAGACATCGACGCCATCCACTTTCAGGCTCTCCTCGCGAACGGTCGGCCAGCCAGCGCTCGCTTGAAACTCAAGGCGATATACATACTCCTTTTCGTCAAGCTCCGCCTCGATTTCAATGACCTGAGTTGGACGATTCATCCAGCGTGTGGCGCTATTCTGAAGGATTCCACCCGCAACGTGGTCCACACCGTTTTCTCCGACGAAGTTTCTCACGGCCCGCACAGCGTCTAGCAGCGACGACTTCCCGCTGCCGTTCGCCCCCAGCAGCAGTTGTTTCCGCTCCGGCTTGTACTCGAAGTTCACAAAGCAGCGAAAATTGTCGATGTAAATGCGCTTCAGCATGGCAGGATTATACGTCGATTGCCTAATTCCGTCCGTCCCAAGTTGACTTCCGGACTCCAGTTTGCTCAGATAACCTTTCAGCATCCGGCGACACAAGAAAGAGCAGGAATGCACAAATGAAAGTCTTGATCTTGGGTTCGGGAGGCCGTGAGCACGCGTTGGCCTGGGCAGTTAAGCGGAGCGTTCGCGTCACAGAGGTTGTGTGCGCTCCAGGCAACGGCGGCATCGCCCAGATCGCCCGCTGCGTTCCGGTCGATCTCAAGGATCTGGACGCCATGGTCCGCGTGGCCGTGGCAGAGCAGCCCGGCCTCACCATCGTTGGCCCCGAGCTGCCCCTGTCGCTGGGCATCGTGGATGCCTTGCAGCAGCGCGGCCTCCGCGTCTTTGGCCCCACCCGCGCCGCGGCCATGCTGGAGACCAGCAAAGGCTTCGCTAAACGATTTCTGCAGCGCCACAATATTCCCACCGCCAACTACGCCGTCTGCACCACCGCCGCGGAGTTGGAGAAAGCGATCGACATCTTCCGCGCGCCCATTGTGGTTAAGGCTGATGGGCTGGCAGCCGGCAAAGGCGTCATCATCTGCCCCTCGCGCCAGACCGCCATTGAGGCTGCCCATAGCCTGTTCAGCGGGAAACTCCTCGGCGAAGCCGCGCAGCAGATCATTCTTGAAGAGTTCCTGGAGGGGGACGAAATCAGCTTCCTCTGTCTCTCCGACGGCAAGCATGTCGTGCCGCTCGCGCCCTCCCAGGACCACAAATGCATCGGCGAGGGCGACACCGGTCCCAACACCGGCGGCATGGGCGTTTATTCCACCGATACGCTGCTTGAGCCCGGCATGAAGGAGTGGATTCTGCGCCACATCGCCGAGCCAACGGTGCGCGGCATGGCCGAAGAAGGCAATCCCTTTGTCGGAGTCCTCTACATCGGCCTGATGATGACCGCGCGCGGTCCCCAGGTCCTGGAGTTCAACGCCCGCTTCGGCGATCCTGAGACTCAGGCCATCCTGCTCCGCCTCGAA